>CAVTQH010000003.1:0-193912 GCA_963736875.1 Candidatus Amesiibacteriota bacterium
CAAAGTCGGCGTAAACATGGCTGTCCGTATGTAGGGATCGGATACTGTCCGTCCTGATTTCTGTAACAGCTGCAGGGACAGGGGCAGGGGGTGTAGAGGAACTTGCCGATTTTGAGTTTAAATACCAATTTTGCCTGCTGGTATTCGTTACCGGCACTGCAGGGAAAATCGACCACGATTTTATAGGCGGAAGTGGAGTTGCCGGCCAAGGTTCCCAGAGAGACTCCGGAAGAGGTACCGGAATCGGTAAAGAATTGGGCAAGCTTGACGGGTCCATAGACCAGATTGCCGTCTTTGAAAATTTTGATATCCAGGATTTGGGAGAAGTTTTTTTCCTCGGAGGTTTTGATACCTCTGATGGTCAGGGGGCGGGGGAGGGAACCGTTATTGGTGACAGTGATGGTGCGCTCCAGATGATCGCAGGGCTTCATATCCGGCTCCATGAAGATGGTGAAGTTCGGAGCCAATCCTCCCCAGTTGACGGTGATATTACTGGACGGGTATTGGTGGAAAATAATCGGGGTGGGAGTAGGTACCGGTGGCCTGGGAGTGGGGGTTGGTCCACGATGGAAAAGGAGAAGAAGAGATGCAAGGAAAGAGAAAAAGCTGTTCATGGTGTGGGTGTCGGGGTATCGGTAGGTAACGGGATTTCGGTTGGGCGGTGGGAGTTTCAGTCGGAGTGGGCAGGGGTTTCGGTGGGGTAGTCGCCGGAGTAGGAGTCGGGGTGCTAGTCAGGGACCGGGGTTTCAGCGGGTGGGTTCAGGTGTGGGAGTAGAAGGGGATGGATCAAGCAGTGATTGGGAATTAAGAGCAGATTCTGTTTCACCGGGTGCGGTCAGCCCTTCCGCGCCGGAAGTGCGGAGTGGAGGAGTGGGAGTAGTCCAGGCGGTGATGGAGTTGCCGGAAGAAGTTTCGCGGTCGATGAAATACGAGATGCTCAAGGTTAAAGGGATGAGAAGGGCGAAAAAGATGGGGAGGATGATGGCAGGTTTTAAATATTTTGGCCATTCGGCATTCGCAAATGCGTTTCTCTCTACCTGGTCGTTGCCTGGATCCAGATGCGATACTATTTGCTTCATGCCTGCATGGCCTTTATTTTTTTTAAGGCGACTGAAACTCTTTCGGATTTCTAAAAATAATGATTTGAGTTCTTCGTAGACGATGATCGTTGCTGGGACGATGACAAGAAGAATAAAACCCCGGGGGGTTTTGGCGGATGCTGCCAGGTAACCTAGATAGGGGAGAGAAAACCTGGACCTCTCCGATTATCTGGGAATTTGGAATAAGCGCCATGTCCGGCTGGTTGTTGGCATCCCCGGCGGATCTGAAAACCGTGGCATCCATACCCACAATTCGGTGGGTGGTGGTGGCTTTTTTATCCGGCACCGGTATAAAAAGTGACTACGTCACCGACTTGATATGAGGATTTGGGGGAAACAACAACCACACTGCCGGTTTTAATGGCCGGTTCCATGGAGCCGGAAGAAACAATATAAGCCTGAAAAGGTTTGAATCCGGTGAAATGTCCCACCAGAAACAACCCGGCGACAATCAGACCGGTGATAAACAAGATATCGGATATGAGTTTTAATAATTTGGTCATTTCAATCCGATATTCCCGATATAATCAGGAACATCGAATTGCTCTCTATTTTTTATAAAGAGCAATTATTCGTTGTGGATTTGATCCGTTAGTTGGTGTACAACTGAAATCGGGATTATTCCTTTGTTGTTCAGCATAGGCGGTAAGCGTTGCGGTGGTTGAATCCGTTTGCGCTATATCTCCCATACTTGAACCATCACAGGAAATGACATTACCGACAAGTGATTGAGTGCCGGCGCACCAGGTAATACCAATGTATTTGGTATTTGACGCTGTAAGTGCAATAGCAGGATTCATAGCCGATGCAAGCGGTGAATTTGCCGGTAAGAGGATTAGTTTCCCCAATATCGTAGATGTTGTTTTGGGTGCTGTCTTCCCAGGCGAATATCTTTGATAAACGGAGAAAGTTCACCCTGCGGTGAGGAAGTATCTCCAGGCTGTTTGCTCCGGTTCGATATTGGTGTTTTCCAAATCAACAATGTTACCGGTGGTTAAACAGGCGAAGGCATCATTGTCATAAGCATGTAAGCTAATGATATTTATGCCGTAATCGCCAGGTTTAACATCGCCGAAGTTCCAGAAACGGTCTCCTTCTCCCAGATCTTTCAGATCCCAGAGAGTGCAGGTGCCACCAATAATCTGGTAGGTGCAGTCGTATGGATGGACGCTGACATTATCCAGAAATACACCCAGGGAATTATTTGTACCACCGCCGATGAACTCTATCTTTGTTGTTGCATTGGTTGCAGTGAAATCATAGGTGTGTTCTGTCCAAACAATGCTGCCTCCACCGGCAGACTGGTCCCTGTTGTTGGACCTGAACACCATCGATATTTACATAGAGAGTATTTTCGGTACTAGCAGTGCTCGGGCGGGGTGAAAAGTAGTAGTGAAGTCTGTACTTTGCACCGGGAGTAGTGGCAATATCCTGGTAAATTTTTATCAGTGCCGGCTCTCCGTTTAACGGATCGTTCGGGCCAAACCAATCGGAGTCAAGCTCTGCATATTGGTCGCCGTCTTGGGCAGGTCCCAGAACACCTTCATGGTATTCCGCTAAGGCTGGTGTTGGCCGACTACGACCACCATAGGAGGTAGTACTTCCAACCCAATCAACAGTCCAAATAAGTCCGGCTGTGCCTGACGGGAATATTTGCCATTGAGCCGGATTTGTAACTTCGGGAATCTTCAAAACTGCCGTTTTGGATAAGGTTTACTCCGAGATTTTCCACACAGTCTTTAGTACACGGATTCCCGTCATACATGGCATACGTATGGTCGACTTTTAAATCTATTTTCCCTGCGGTAAATACATTATTGGTTGACGTTTCAGTGTCGCTGAAGTAGGCATTGGTGACATATAGTGCACCGCCGACTACAGCTCCAAGTGCGATGATGCTTAATAATATTTTTTTAATGTTTATTCACCCCCTTTCATCGTTTTCATACACAACCCTTAGTTCCGACATAACATCGGAACTCAGGGCTGTCCTCTATCCTTCGACTAGCTCAGGATAAGAGGAAAGCGAGAGCAGATTAGTTTGGAAGGCAGAGAACATGGAACACAATAGTGTTCCCGAGTCCATCTACCAAATCGTGCACGACATACCCTGTTTCCCCTAATGGGAATGTGTAATGGGGGTATACCGGGTAGTTAAATCCATCTACTGCGGGAGCGCTGGGTGCTGCCACTCCATTGCCTCCAACTGGATTAGTACTGGAGTCGATTCCGCCTCCAATAGCGGTTGTTCCTGCTGGACAAGACCATCCAGCCCAACCACCATCACCAAATCCTGCCTGAGTTCTATCAATCCTTATTGGTGGAACGCAAAGGAAGTTTGGATTATTACGTGACTGCTCGATTCTGAAAGCCACATCAGCTGTTAAAGAATCAGTTTGGGTATCGTTACCCATACTGGCTCCATCACAGGAGATAGTGTGATCCACAATAGTCATTGTTCCTGCACACCATTGAAGTCCGATACAAGTATTCGGATGTTCTGTTGATGTTGCTGGAAGTGGTAAACCATGGGTAGAATCAGCCAATGCGTAAGTCTTACCATTCAAAACGTCGCTAGCCGGACCTTTTTGGTTTGAGAATAACAGGACATCGTTTTCGTTGTACAAGTTATCACAATTGCCGTCAGCCCAAGCTGTAAATGTTAGGTTTTGAGCGAGCTTCTCCAACACTCTGGGTATTGTCAACTAGTGCTTCTGGTTCGGTCTGACCATTCTCAGCATTGACGAGATTGGTGATATCAATACAAGCCCAGACGGGATTGTTATCGATATGCATACTGATGGTATTTTCACCATAATCGCCCGGTTTAATATCAGTTAAGTTAAAGAACTTTTCTGATACTAAGTTTCCTGCTGGCCAAGTACCGGTACATGCTGTTCCGATTAGACCGGGAAGGGGATTATTAACAAGTGTATTATCTTCATCAGCCCAAAATCCGCCTATACAGACCATTCCATCATAATGTGCGGTAGAGTCGATGGTTAAGTCGACTGCGCCTGCCTGGAATTTATTACCTGTGGATGTTTCGGTGTCAGAGAAGAAAGCGTTGGTGGCTAAAAGAGCCACACCTCCAACTGCTCCGGTTACTAAAATTCCTAAAAGTATTTTTTTCATTATTCTTATTCACCTCCTTTCAAAATGATTTCAAATTAATTAAATGTAATTTAAGGTAATTGATAAATCTTGACGGTCAGGTTACCGGAATTGTCTCCGTACCATCCCGTATTAATTGCGGGAGATGTTGTGAATCTCCGTCAAACATCAGGAATTTAATGGGATTTCCGGTACCAGTGTAGTTAAAGTTATAAATATGGGAGGCATTGTATGCACCCCAGTTTATAAATGCTCCGTCGACCTGCAAATCAAATTCGTTGGCACCCAGAAACCAAGGCGTGATATCGTATCCATCCATATGGGTAACCCATCCGTTTTTGGTGGTATATTCGGAGTCTGCCAAGTTAGACTGTTTGTCCACCACCCGGAAGCTTCCAAAAGATAATTTCCTCCCGAAGCCGGAGAAACGTTGGATAGAGTTTCGGTAAATTTATTAGAGGGAACAGTAACTGTATCGATCAGGGCATTGACGCATTTTTTGAGATTCGGATCCCAGATCCGGCCGGTGCCGGTGTCGGGGGAAGGGGATTGGGATTGTTTCTGACCTGGGTGGCATAGAAATCTTCGGTGAAAGTGAGATTATCACCCTGGGCCCAGTTGGTGACGGATGTGGCAAGATGGAAACTTTGGTACATTTTGATTTCAGTGACCCCCGGGATTTGACCTAAAGGAATCCAGCAGGAGACGGCGTCTGATAAGAGGATGTGGTCGTTAATATCAATAATGGTTTGATTATTTGAAGTCAGATCGTATTCCATGTAATTTTGGATGTCTGATTTTTCCCCATTTTTTAATTCTTCTTCAATTTCCGGTTCGGTTTGGGTTCCTTGTGTCGGCCACCAATTCTTTTAAGATGCATCCAGACCCAGGCAGGATTATCGTCTATATTAAGGGTTTTTTCGACATTGTGATCGGATCGCCGGGTTTGAGGTCGGTGATGGTGACAAGAGCGGAGGGATTGTCACTTTGATTAATTTTTAAATCAAGCTTGCCGGCGGTGAAAGTATTACCTGAGGAAGTTTCGGTGTCGGAAAAGAAGGCGTTTGAGACAAGGAGAGTACTGGAGGCAACGACTCCGGTTACCAAAATGCTGGTAAGAACTTTTGGTAGAAACCGCATGTTCTGTCCTGTAATTTTTGTACTAGTTGTAGTTTAGATTTGTTAAATTTTTAGTCAATTGGGACAAAGGGTATCACAGTATATAAATTAGGGTGCAAGGCAACTGGGATTATTAGTGTTTATTTGTCCGGGAGTGCTGCAGCTTAAAATAAAATCGATAGTATTATTATTGGTGTCCTGGCCATCAGGGTAACGGGATAATCCACTATCAAAAGCAATACCATCGTCGCCAGGGACAATAATCCCCATACCCTCAGTGTAACCGGAGGTGTCACCCTCATAACTAACGGTATCTATGAGGACGGATTCAGAATATAACGTAACAGCATCGGGGCTGCCATTTTGAATCAAGGTAAGAATATTTAAATCGCAGTTGGGAACACTGGCTGAAGTGCCACAAACGACAAAGTAATCGGAAGCGGCGAGGTTAATATCAGGGAGGTCTATAGTTTGGTAGGCGGAGGGAGGAAATACGGAACCATTAATTAGAAGGAGTCTATATAAGCTAAGGTTTATGGAGTGGTCAGTGATATTTTTTAATTCAATAAATTCAGCATCATCTAGACCCGGTTGGTCGTAATCGATTTCGTTAATCACCAGGGGACTGTATCCCTCGGGTGTGGGGTCTCCGAGATCACATAGGCCATCACTATCGGAGTCCGGGCCGTCATTGCCCATGCTTGGGGTATAGGCCGGCCAAGGCGGAGTTGTCGGTGAAGAACTACTGGTGGGATTTTGGGAACAGTCGTCACAAGTGTCGGAATCAAAATCCTGGCATATCTGCGGATTCCACTGCGAAACATCATTAGGATCTATCGAGCCGTCGTTGTCATCGTCAGTGTCCAATACAATCAGCAAATGTGATCACCATCTGTATCCGGAAGATCCTTCGTCAGTCTGGCCATCGCCGTTATCATCTACGACCATTGCAGGTTTGCATCTCACGGCGGGTTACAATTCTCGTCGACGGTACCATCGCAATCGTTGTCTAGACCATCATCACGAGTATTTCCGGAGCACCGGGATTAATTATGGGAGTCATCATCATCGCAATCTTGCCCATTTTCTATCCAGCCGGGAGTGGGATAACAGGCTTGAAAAGGTTTGAGTTCATATCCATATCCATCAGAGTCAAAATCGGGATACCAAGTCGGCATATCAATTGCGTTTTCATCAATTTCTCCGTCGCAGTCGTTGTCCAGACCGTCACAAACTTCAGGACCTGGAATACAGAGTGGTGTACAGACACTTGGTTGACCTGTACATCGATATCCCGGCTCGATAGTACAAGACCCGGAACAACCATCACCGGGATTTGTATTGCCGTCGTCGCAGGTCTCATTTCCTTCAACCTGTCCGTCACCGCAGACAATACAGTCTTCATCAATTTGGCCGTCGTAATCGTTGTCTTTACCGTCGCCGCAGACTTCGGTATATAGATCGGAGCATTTGAAAGTGTCCATGTGGCGGGACTGGACGGCGTTGAAGATGACGTCGCCAACGAGACTGTCGGACTGAATAATGTTTGAAGTAGAGAGAGGTACTTTCCAGGAGACACCCAGACATGAGGTCTGATCTCCGGGGAGGGGACCGGTTTGAGTGGTGGAATCGGCAATGGCCCAGTATCCGCCCTGAGCCGGCTGGTCGGTGACCAAAACCTGTTCTACAGACTGACCTTCTACCCAATGGCATAATAAATGATTCGGTTCTCCAGGCGGAGTAACAGTGTCGCAGATATTTTGGGGGACCGTACCGCAATCCGGATCCCAGTTGGGATCGTTGGTAACGCACTGTCCGGTGGTAGCTTGGGTATCCAGAATATTGTCACAGTCGGTGTCTTTCCAGACGGTAAAGAGAAGATTTTCTTTTAATTCTCCCTGACCGGGTCCGCAGTGTTGAATCGATATCTGATTCCGGCTTTCACAGCCGTTATCGTCACTTGTCAAGTTGGCCACTTCGGCACACATCCAGGCGGGATTGTTAATGACATGCAGACTGATGGTGTCTTCACCGTAATCACCCGGTTTGACATCGGAAGATTAAAAAACAATTCTCCGGCCAAATCCTTCTGACCCCAGGTCCAGGAACAGGGTTCGGTGGTATCTCCCCAGACACCGTTGGCACAAATTTTACCGTTGTAGTGGCAGGTGTTATCGACTCTGGAGATTAAATTTACCGGCGACGAATTTGTTGCCTGTCGAGACTTCGGTGTCTTTGAAATAGGCGACAGTGCCGCCGATAGTGAGGGCGATAACCGCACCGATCAGGCTGAATTTGAGAATTGTTTTTTTGGACATGTTTACTTATAAATTAATTGCATGGCGGACAATAAAGGGCTCCGTTTACGCATTGATACCAGGGGCTCCAAAATGGACAACTTCTACACGAAGACCATTGTTCGGGAAATCTATCATCTACACCACTCCAACAATCGTCATCCATACCATTACATATTTCTGCAGCGTTTGGATGAACACTAGAATTGGAATCATTGCAATCAGTTTGCCCAAAAGGATAGATGTCATAAGAACCGCTGGGGCCGCATTTATTTATAAAGTCGTTAATAGCATAACCATCATTATCCTGGTCTTTGTAATAATTGTGCGTAGGGAATCCTTCGTCTGTTAATCCGTCGCAATCATTATCAATACTGTCACAGGTTTCTGTAGCACCAGGGTGAACAAGCGGGTTATTATCGTTACAATCCGTGCTATTACTAACATAGCTAACGGGTGCAGCGCACGCCTGAGTAGTCAGAGACGATCTTCCGTAACCATCGCCGTCAATATCGCGGTAGTAAGTGTTTTTTACTCCTTCATCAACTGGCCGTCGCAATCGTTATCCAGGCCATCACAAATTTCCTCTGCCGGGATCGCCGGCGGTAGCGGAACAAATCGTTGGACCGGAAGAATTTCGGGAATCACAGACATAGGTGCCGGAGGTGTGACATTGACCGACTGCCTACGGAACAAGCCTGGCCTTTATTGGTCCAGAGCGGACCTTCATCAACCTCTTTGTCGTAATCATTGTCCACACCGTCGCAGACTTCGGTGAAAAGATCGGTGCATTTGAAGTTGTCCATGTGGCGGGACTGGACTGCAGTAAATCTGATATCACCTTCGAAACTATCGGTTTGAATTATGTTGCTGGTTTCCAAGGGAACATTCCATGAGAATCCGTAACAGTTATTGGTGCCGCCGGGGAGGGGACCGGTTTGGGTGGTGGAATCGGCGATCGGCCAAAGAAGAGTATCAGCCGGTTGGTTGTTGACGACTACCTGTTCAGCCGGGGTACCGGGAGTTCCCGGGGTTCCGGGAGTCCAGTAACAGCCCGGTTCCGGTCTGTTACATTCTTCTTCCGTGTGAAAGTCGTCGCAGCTTACAGGCGGTCCATCACAGAAATCTTCATTCCAATAGCAACCAAATATCTGACTTTCGGCTTCACAACTACCAGGATCAAGATAGTATGTGCAGGGATTAAAAAACTCACCCTCGCAATGGCCGTTAGTTCCGGGTACTCCCGGGGTCTCCGGGTCGAGGATGTTGTCACAGTCAGTATCTTTCCAGACAGTGAATTTGAGGTTGTTTTGCAGTTCACCTTGGCCAAGGCCGGGGGTGTCGCAACTGGTGGCAGGGTCATCGACCAGATTTTCCGGGAGTTCACAGCCGTTGTCATAGCTTTTGAGGTTATACAGTTCGGCACAAACCCAGGCGGGATTGTTGTCGATTTTTAGAGTCAGGGTATTTTCACCGAAGTCTCCGGGTTTGACGTCATCGAAGTTGAAAAACAGTTCGTTGGATAAATCCTTGGGTGTCAGCCAATTACATTCGGTCACAATATCACCGTTGTAGGTGCATTGGCTGCCGACCTGGAGGTTGAATTTGCCGGCGACGAATTTGTTGCCTGCTGAGGTTTCTGTATCTTTGAAGTAGGAAACGGTGAAACCAATAACAGCAGCTACAGCTGCCCCGGCCAAAAGGATTTTGGGGAGTTTATGCTTCATTAAAATTTCCGGGGGCAGAACGAAGGGCAGAAGAAACTGAACTTAAGCAGAAGTTTAAGCCCAAAAGGGGAAATGTCAAGAGAAGGGGATGATAGTAGATGCACCTCGGCAGGCATAAATCCGTGCTCACGCGCAACTGTCGGAGCATGTGCCTGATTGCGCGCGGATTTATTATCCTGCCTGCGTTGCATAAATATCCATACGCATTACCCCTGCATGCACACTATTAATATGTTGCGTCGAAAAACTGTCAGTCCTGTACCTTCAAGATTAATGCTTCCACCTGCTCACTGGAGGCTCAAATGTTAAACCATTGACATATTTTAAGACAAATGTTAAAGTTTTGCTTAAAGTTAACATATCGAGGCTAATATATGCTTACCGATAAGGATATCCGAGAGCTTAAAAGGAGGGGAACACCCTCTTATTTACATCTGTTTCCGCCCGATACGCAAGGGTTATTCACTGATAAAGTTGTAGGACTGATTGGTGAGGCAAACAGAGCTGTTGGTAACTTGAATAGTTATGCAAGAATAATTCCTAATCCTGATTTACTGATATGGCCGTTATTGTTAAAAGAGTCGTTGGCAAGTTCCAAAATTGAGGGGACTCAAGCATCAGTAAAGGATATATTGAGAAAGGATGTTAACCTCGGAACATCTGCTAGGGACATTGATGTCCGAGAAGTAATTAACTATCGAGAAGCGACAAAGCTTGGTCTGAGTCTTTTGAATAAACTACCACTATCCGAGAGGTTAATTAAAGGAGTACATGGAAGATTGATGGCGGGAATGGTTCGTGGAGCGGAAAAAAGGACAGGGGATTATAGGCAAGGTCAAAATGCTATTGGAACTGAGGGAATTTTGGATGAAATCAAGTATCTTCCGCCTCCAGCTTTGGAAGTCCCGCAATTAATGCAAAATCTCTTCACATTTATCAACAATGATACTTTGGTTTACGATAAGTTAGTTCGCTGTGCGTTTATCCACTATGAGTTTGAAGCAGTTCACCCGTTTGCGGATGGTAATGGAAGGGTGGGAAGGCTGTTAATTACTCTCTACCTTCTTAAGGAAAGAGTTCTAAGGTACCCTTTAATATATCCGAGTGCTTATTTTTTGCATTACAAGGAAAGGTATGCAGATTGTTTGTTGAAAATTACAACTCAGGGGGACTGGACCGGTTGGTTGACATACTTCCTACAGGGGATAGTGGAGCAGGCCGGAAGATCAGAAAGATTAATTGAAGAGATCGACTCAATTTATCAGGGTGCGAAAGAGGCGGTAAGACAGAATATGCAAAGCGTCCACGCTGAAAAATTAGTTGAGTTGGTTTTTAGGCGACCAATAGTGCTTGCTCCTGAAGTGTCCAGAGAGTTGATGGTGAATCATCAAACAGCAATATCTCTGCTTAGAAGATTGTCCCAATTGGGTGTTTTGACTTTTAATCCAAAAACTAAGAAAAACATTCCCTTTATTAATTCAAAATTGATAGATTTACTGGAGAATGCGAGATAGCTTTTTTTTGGAGGTAGATTACAAGTAAATTGGTATTTGATATGTGGATGACTGCGCGCGTCGTATGAGACTCCTCCATCTGCTCGTCTTAGAGTAACAACATGCACGCTATTTATAAATCTGGCTGCTGTAAAATGTATTAATGAATGTGTTGCAGGCGGTAATAATGGCGGCGGTGGAGGGGGTGACGGAGTTTTTGCCGATTTCTTCGACCGGGCACCTGATTCTGACGGCGAAGCTGTTGGCTATTGCACAGACTGATTTTGTCAAAAGTTTTGAGATTGTGATCCAGCTGGGGGCGATAACGGCCGTATTAATAATGTATGCCAGAAAGGTGCTGGCAAAATTGGCTTTGGTAAAACCGATATTGATTGCCTTTGTGCCGACGGCTTTGTGGGGACTTATGGCTTACAAATTTATAAAAGGATATTTGTTGGGAAATACAGCTGTAACTGTTTGGGCGCTTCTTCTGGGAGGAATTTTTATGATTTGGTATGAGAGAAAAATGCGTAATAAAGAAGGTAAACTGAAGATTGAAGATCTGGACTGTAAAAAATCGCTTCAGATAGGATTATTTCAGGCGATATCGATGGTTCCGGGGGTATCCAGGGCGATGGCGACGATTTTCGGAGGGATGGGAGCGGGACTGTCCCGGGCGGAAGCGACGCAGTTCTCGTTCCTTCTGGCAATTCCGACAATGGCGGCGGCAACGGGACTGGATCTTTTCAAATCGGGATGGTCGTTTACCACAGATGAATGGGGGATGTTATTTACGGGATTTATCGGAGCGTTTGTTTCGGCCTTCGTGGTGGTGAAGTGGCTGGTGGGGTATGTGCAGAAGCACGATTTTGTCGCCTTCGGAATATACAGAATTGTTTTAGCTCTGATATTTTTGTTGATTATTTAATTACCTGACGTAATTAGGGATTAAGCCATTCGGCATTCGCAAATGCGTTTCTCGACTACCTGGTCGTTGCCTGGATCCAGCTGCGATACTATTTGCTGGAATGCCTGCATGTCTTGTCAATCTGAATATTCATAAATACGCTCGCGCTTCGAGGTAAAAAGGGGATTAGCCGGGGAAGAGGGGTGCGGGAGTGGGGGTAATTGTCGGGGGGCGGGTGGGAGTTGTATAAGTGTTGGTGGGACGGGGGGTGATGGTGGAAGTGGGAATCGGAGACGGAGCAGGCAGGACGATGACCAGAGACGATCCGGTAGCTTGTTTGCGGCAGTAAGTGGCAACGGCAAAAATATCTCCCTGACCGGGATTTTGGGCAATGAAAGTAGCCAGATTACCGCCCGGGATGAGGTTACCTATTGAGGTGGTGGAGCTCATGCCCCATTCATAAGTGACACCTTTCCAGATCGGACGGCCTTCTTTGTCATAAGCCAAAGCGGAAAGACCAACCGGGGGACTACCTACAGTGGTTTGGACTTGTCCGGGATGAATGCGGACAGAGACGGGTTTGACCCGGCAGCCTAAAATGGAAAAAGCGGCCTCGCCGGAAAGCGACTGGCGTAAAAGGACCGCACCGGTGGCTATGGGGAGGAAAGCAGCAAGGATAAGCAGGGGGAGAAGAAGTTTAAAGCGGCTTTTGTGATGTTGGGGAGGATGGGAAATAAAGTGGGGGACTTCGGTAGCCGGAGTCTCCTGAATAATCGGAGGGTTTGCCGGGGGAGAAAAATCGACAGGAAGGGAATCTTCAGCCATAAAAACAGTATATCATTCTTATTCTTATTTTCCGATGGCGTCCCGAAACATCTGACCGATGAAACGGACAATTCCGAAAATACCAAACATAATCATCTGAACCAGGCGGCCGACATAGAAAGGGGCGCGTTTGGCTATCGCTGTATAGATTTTTTCATACCAGCGGGGCTGGTATTCGGGAGAACCATATACGGCCATGGATTGATTATATAATAGAAGGGATGAGAAAAACTGTAATCTGGATGGGGTTGGGGATACTGGCGGCGGCGGGGGTGTTTCTGACTATTGCCGATTACCGACAGTGGAAACACGCGGAACTGGACCGATACGGGCAGGGACCGGGTGATCTGCAAAAACCGGCGATGAAACTTACCGAGATGTATCAGAGTAAGATTCCGGGGATCAGACTCCGGCTTCCCCAAGGGTGGAAAGTAAAAGAAGAGGCGGGGATGATAGATGTGGCGGGGATGATGACGGTGACGATTTCCGCGTCGAACGAAAACCTGACGGATCTGGTGAATAAGGAGATAGTCAAAATGATTGCCGCGGGGGTGAAACTGACCTGGGAAAGGGAGTATACCAATACGGAAAAAATGGATATGACGGTAATCACCTGGAGTGAAGAACTACCCGGAGGGACGGCTGTCAGGCATCAGAAAGTGATGGGGAAGATGAGAGACCGGCTGATGGATATGGTGGTCAGCGTGCCGGAGGAGAAGTGGGGGGAATATGAGAAGACTTTTTGGGAAATATACAGAAATGTCGAGATGATTTAAATATAAGCAGTGCATTATCATTGCACTCATTAAAGGATGTGTTTAAACTGGAAGTGTGATAGTAGTTAACTTTAAAACTTACAAAGAGACGACGGGGTACAGGGCGGTTAATCTGGCCAGGATCTGCAAGCGGGTGATGGAGGATACCGGGATAAGAATTATTGCGGTACCGCAGATAGCGGATCTGAGAAATTGCGTGGAGACCGGAGCAGAGTGCTGGGTGCAGCATATAGACCCTGTGGAACAGGGGAAGAACACGGGGTGGACTACGGTAGAGGAAGTGGAAGAAGCGGGAGCTTTGGGAACGCTTCTGAACCACTCGGAACATAAACTTACTTGGGAGACTTTGACCAAAACCATGTCGCTTATTGCCGGAATGGCGTTTCAGGCGTGTATTTGTGCGGCGGATCCGGCTGAAGCGGTGAAAGCTTCCGAACTGAAACCCAACTATATTGCCTATGAGCCTCCGGAACTGGTGGGAAGCACCGACAAATCGGTATCTTCGGAAAAGCCGGAAATAATCGAAGAGGTGGTGAAGGCGGTAACTTATCCGGTCCTGGTGGGGGCGGGAATACACAGTATTGAGGATGTAAGGACGGCAGTACGGCTTGGAGCCAAGGGAATATTAGTCGCGACGGATGTGGTGCTGGCGGAGGGGCAGGAGAAGGAATTGAGGATTCTTGCCGAAGGATTTAAATCCTAATCGTTTGGTTTTTTTGATATACTTAAGGCGGTATAAGAAAATGATTTATATTGCCGCCGACCACCGGGGATTTGAGCTTAAGGCCAGAATAAATGACTGGCTGAAGGGTCGCGGATATGAATTTGAGGATCTGGGGGCTTATGAATATAAACAGGAAGATGATTTTGTAGATTATGCGATTGACGTAGCCCAGCGGGTAGCTTTGGATCCGGATAAAAACCGGGGAATTCTAGTCTGTAAAAGCGGGGTGGGGATGAATATTGCGGCGGATAAAGTAAGGGGTATCAGGTGCGGGTTGGGTTTTGCTCCGGACCAGGTGCATTCTGCCAGAAAAGACGACAATATAAATGTACTGGCACTGGCTGCGGATAATACCGATGAGATTCAGGCCTGGGAATTGGTGGAGAAATTCCTGGAAACGGAGTTTGTGAAATCGGAGAATTATTTGCGAAGAATTGAGAAAATATCCCGGTATGAAAGGGAACTTGCCCACGGTAAGTGAAGCTGACGTAGCCGAGAAACGGGTACTGGTACGGGTGGATCTGGATATGCCCAACGGGCACAATCCCAGAATAAGGGCGACGGAGGAAATAATCAGCTGGCTTTTGGAGAAAAAAGCCGCGTCAATCAAGGCTATCGGACACAAGGGGGATTATCTGGTTATCCATGATCTGAGGCAAAAATTTCCCAGTGTGGAATGGAGTGACAGACTGCGGGATGACGCCAGGGAAAAGGAAAACAACACAAACTATGCCCAGGAACTGGCGGGGGACTGCGAGGTGTATATAAATGAAGCGTTTGCGGTATCACACCGGGTGCATACCTCGATAGTGGCACTGCCCAAAATTGTTAGAGAGAGGGGCGGGAAAGTGTTTACGGGATTTCGGTTTGCGAAAGAAATTGCCAGCCTGGACCAGGTATGGACCCACCCGGGATGGAAAGTACTGGTGATCGGGGGGGCAAAAGCTGCGGATAAAGCGGAGTTGGCAATAAAGCTGGCTCCCAGACTGGACCGGGTGTTGGTAGGGGGACTGCTGCCCCAGGTGATGGAGGGAGCAACGGCAAATATTTATCCGGGAATATTAAGAGATGACGAAAAAGATCTGACGGATGAAACAATCGCCGATTTTTGTAAACAGATCAGCGCAGCACGGATAATAATTTTGTCCGGGCCGATGGGCAGGTTTGAAGAGCCGGGATCGGAAAAGGGGACAAAAGAGATATTTACGGCAATTGCCGGATCCCTGGCTTATAAAGTGGCCGGCGGGGGAAATACCGAAGACGCGCTGGCAAAATTCGGCCTCATTGAAAAGTTTGACTGGCTTTCCGTCGGCGGGGCGGCAATGCTTGAATATTTGGCAACCGGAACCTTACCGGCTATACAGGCTATAAACCCGGTATGAAAGGAAATTTGCCCGGTTTGGAGAATATTAATGTTGAGGGTAAAAAAGTATTGGTGGTGGGGGCTTTTGATGTGGACGATGCGGATAATCCCCGGGCGGATTCGATCAGGGCGGTAGTGGAGTATTTAAGGACCAGGCAGGCTTTGAAAATAAGAGTGATCGGGCATTGTGAAACCGATTTTGATTTGGCAGGTCTGTTAAGACAAGAATTTGCGGGAGTGGAGTTTGACAGCACGAGTGAGAAAAGACCCCCGGGAGAAAGAAAACAATGAGGAGTATGCAAGACAGCTGGCTTCCGATTTTGAGGTTTATGTGAATGAGGATTTTGCCACTTCACACCGGAAGTACACTTCGTTTGCGGCACTGCCGCAATTTATGAAAAGCCAGGGGAGGGAAGTGTGTTTGGGAATGAGATTTGAGAAGGAGCTGGAAATGTTATCGACCGTGTGGAACCATGAGGGCAGAAGAATATTGGTAATCGGAGGAGTAAAAATTGATGACAAACAGAAGTTTGCGGAGGACATGAAGGAGAAATTTGCGGTGGTTTTGAAAGGCGGATTGTTGCCGGGGGCAAGATTAAGACCGGACGGAATGGATATTACCGATGAAGCTATTGATGAATATGTAAAAGAGATTCAGAAGGCGGAAGTGATATTGGCGGCGGGAGTGATGGGAAAGTATGAAGATGCCGATTGTGCCAAAGGAACCAAAGCGATTTTGGAGGCAATTGCAGATAATCCCCATGCTTATAAAGTGGCCGGGGGCGGGGATATTGAAATGGCGATTTCGACTTACAAATTGACGGAGAAATTTAACTGGATTTCTGTCGGCGGGGGAGCAATGCTTGAGTATCTGGCGCGGGAACTGCCGGGGTTGGAAGCGGTGTCGGGTAGGGTTGCGGATTTAACACGAAGTGTAGGCCGTTCGGAGTTCGCAAATGCGTTTCTCGACTACCTGGTCACCCCGCCTGGCGGCGGGTTGCCTGGATCCAGCTGCGATACTATTTGCTGTAACTCCTGCACGGCCGCTATGGTGCAAAGGTTTGATCGCCACTATTAAGGTGGCGCATTTGGATTGGAGGATTGGCAGGCTGGCTTTGCGGATCGGACTTTTGAAGCACCACAATGAGATGGAATTTGTGGCGATCAATACTTCCGGATCGATGGAAACGGATGGCTGGTGCCACCTACTAAATCAGGATACGACTTACAGGAAGTTTGAGATTGAAGTAAAAGCCGTGAATGTAAAAAAAGCCAAAGAAGCGACTGATGAGGATCCTTTAATCGGATATCTGGAAGTTACCGAGTATGGGACTTAAAATTCCCGTGTTGGCCCAGAAAGATCCGGAAAAACTGCCGTGGAGCAAATACGGGGTGGAAGTGGTGATGGAATGCACGGGGAAATTTACGGATGAAGCAGGGGCTTTGAAGCATGCCAAAGCAGGAGCTAAAAAAGTGATTATTTCAGCTCCGGCTAAGGGAGGAAATGTAGGAACATTTGTGATGGGAGTAAACGAAGTGGACGGGGGACACCAGGTGATTTCCAATGCCAGCTGTACCACGAACTGCATTACTCCGGTGGCGGCGGTAATCCACAAAAAATTCGGGATAGTAAAAGCCATGATGACGACAGTTCATGCTTATACAGATGACCAGGTGGTGCAGGACGGATCACACAAGGATCTGCGGCGGGCAAGAGCCGCCGCCGCCAATATTGTGCCGACTTCCACGGGAGCCGCGATTGCCACGACCGAAGTGATACCGGAATTGAAATCGATGTTTGACGGGATTGCATTAAGAGTGCCGGTTTTGACCGGATCAATTACGGATTTTGTGTTTGTAACATCCCGTAAAGTTACCCGGGAGGAAGTGAACGAGGCATTAAAAGAGGCGACACAAAGCCCGATATACAGGGGTATTTTGGGGATGTCGGGAGTGGACGGGGTGCCGGAACATCTGGTTTCCTCCGATATTATCGGAAGTAACTACAGCGCTGTCGTAGACCCCGAATTTACCCAGGTAATTGACGGGGATCTGGTGAAAGTACTGGCCTGGTATGATAACGAATGGGGGTATACGAACCGGCTGGTGGAGCAGGCGATAAGATTTGGATTAGAATAAGGTGATGGAAATAGTGCCGGCGATATTAACGGGTAACAAACGGGAATTGGAGGAGTGGCTCCAAAGACTTAAAGAGATTAGAAAATTTGAACGGGTGCAGATTGATTTTGTAGACGGGGAATATGCGAATAATTTAACGATCAGACCAGCGGATGTGGATCTGCTGCCGTATTTACCGATGCTTTTTGATGCGCATCTGATGGTGACTGAAAAAAATATTTCCGTCTGGAGCGGGGAAGCTGTCAAAGTCGGATTTGACCGGGTAATTGCCCAGATGGAAAGTATATCAGATCCGGAAAATTTTAAAGGACTGGCAATGGATGTGCACTCTCCGACGGAAGCGATTGAACCATACCTGCCGAAACTTGAAGCGGTGATGGTGATGGCAGTGGAGCCGGGTTTTTCAGGTCAGGAATTTGATGAACCTGGCGATTGAACATTTGAAGAAACTGACAGAGTACAGGAAAAAATACGATCTGAAGTACAAAATATGTATTGACGGGGGAGTAGATGATATTCACCTGCCGTTTTTGGAAAAATGGGGGGCAGATGAGGTGGCGGTGGGAGTGAGGCGGGTGTTAGAATGGCTGTAATGCCCAACGGAAATATCGAAGAGAGACTGATCAGGACGGTAACTTGTTTAGGATTTGCGGACGCCCATTCCCAGGATAATCTGTACCGGGAAGCATATGCCGTGGGTAAAGCCCTGGCCAGTGCCGGTTATATCATAGCCAACGGCGGCGGTCCGGGAGTGATGAAAGCGACGACTGAAGGGGCGAAATCGGCGGGAGGACATGTGGTGGGGGTGACATTTTATCCCAAAGACGTATCCAATTTTGAAGGCCGGGATAAGACAAACAGGATTGATGAGGAAATAAAAACGGAACATTATCTGGAAAGGACTCTGAAACTTCTGGAAGTGGGGCAGGCATATGTGATATTTAAAGGCGGTACCGGGACTATTTCGGAATTCGGGATGGCCTGGGGACTGGCCCGGCTGTATTTCGGACACCATAAACCGCTGATTCTGTACGGCAAGTTTTGGGAAAACATCATGGCCGCTTTTATGTCCAACATGCGGATGCGGCCGGAGGAATTTCAGGTATACCGGGTGGTGGACAGTCCGGAAGAAGTAGTTAAATCACTGGAGCTGTTTGAAGTGATGCTTAGGCATAACCAGCATGCGGTCAGTCCGCAGGAAAAACCGTTCCAGCTATGAGCCTTAATGAAGAACAGATTCAAAAAATTGAGCTGAAAGCGGATGAGATCAGGAAAGACATTATTAAAATGCTTTTAGCAGCCGGATCCGGACATGCGGCCGGGGCATTGGGGATGGCGGATGTGTTTGCCACGCTTTATTTTTCGGGAATTCTGAACTGGGATCCGGATAATCCATGGAAAGAAGACCGGGACAGGGTAATACTTTCAAACGGGCATATTTGTCCGGTCTGGTATGCGACCTTTGGCTCATACAGGGGCATTTTCACACCAGGAGCTGGATACTTTGCGAAAATTGGGCAGTAAACTTCAGGGACACCCGCATTACAAAGACCTGCCGGGAATTGAAAACAGCGGCGGGCCTTTGGGTCAGGGAATATCACAGGCGGTGGGACAGGCGCTGGCGGCAAGAATAGATATGGCCAGATACAGAGTATATTGTCTGATGTCTGATGCGGAGCTGCAGGAAGGACAGACATGGGAAGCGCTCCAGTTTGCCGGGAATAACCGGCTGCGCCATTTAACTGTTTTAATTGACAGAAATAATATTCAGATTGACGGATATACGGAACAGGTAATGCCGGTGGAACCGGTTTTGAATAAACTGATGGCTTTTAACTGGTTTGTGCTGGAAGTGAACGGAAATCATGTCAGGGAAATTTATGAGGGACTGGAGCGGGCAAAAGCCATCAGGGAGCGGCCGACGGCAATTATTGCCCACACCATACCCGGTAAGGGAGTGGAATTTATGGAAGGAAATTATAAGTGGCACGGAATTCCGCCGAACAAAGAGCAGGCGGTTGAGGCTTTGAAACAATTGAGATCTTTATGGGGAAAAATAAGTATGGAGTGAATCAGATCCGGGATTTGTAGTATTGGATGACATTATCGATGGAGAGAATTTTACCGGAACAGCCGGTTTTTAAAGTGTAGATGGTGTTGTAGTCATCGTTTTCAGAATTGGTGACAGTAGCCCACGGAGTATAGAAGCGGTGCAAGCCGCCCTGTTCCTGGTGGCGGGCGACATAAAAGACGGGGACGGAAGCGGTCAGGCAATCATATTCATCCAGAGGGATATCCACGACATGATCGTCCAGGTAACCTAATATGGTATCCGGGCGGCGGCGCAGGTAATTGAAAACAGCCTGTTCGGGATTGCCGGCGTTGGCGGCAACACAGACGTAAACCGGTGAATCCGGAAGGTGATTCTGCAGATATTTTACGGTTGCCATAGCCTGGTAGCCGGTGTCGCGGCCTTGAAAGTAGCCGATTATTTGGGAATGGCGGGTAACCAGGGAAATGAGGCGAAAATAGGCAGGGGGATGGATGATCAGAGAGATGGTGAGAACAAGTGAGGGAATAATCACCAGAGGGAGAAGTTTTATATGTCCGGAAAGCCAGCGGGCGCAAAAGATAAGAAGCGGCGGAAGGTAGGGAGCAAGATATCGGGGTGTGGGATTTCGAACCAGAAGAGTGGTAATAATTAAAGTCAGAATGGTCCATAATGCAACCACCGGTATTTTTTTGCGGCTGAATATTAAAACGGCAAAAATTAAGGGATTAAAATACCAAAAAATAATTTCCATATGAGCCAACAGGTTTCTGATCCAGGTTAATACCGGGAATCCCAGAAGTTCTCTCACAGTAAAGGTAAAATCCGAGACGTTATGAATGGTTATCCAGAAGGTTTCCTGGAATAATACCGGGGACATAACCAATAAGATACAGGTAAGTGTGAGAAGGGTATGGGTGAGCAGGAGATAGCGGGTGCGGGAATTTTTCCAGGCATTGTAGAAGATAATCAGGAAGGCGGCGGGAATAAAAATCAATCCATTGGCTTTGACCAGGCAACCCAGTCCCAAAGTTATTCCCAGCCAAAGCGACCGGTATACTCCCGGTTTTTCCAGATACCGGCAGAGAAAATAACAGGACCAGACCCCTGCGGCCATAAGAGCACTTTCCATAAGTGCCTGGCGGTCAAAAAAGATAAAAATCGGAATCACAATATAAAGAAGGCAGGAAATGACTGCAGTCCGGAAATCAACCATGGATTTGGCTAAACGGTACAGGCCGAAAAAAGCCAGCCAGCCGGTCAGAACACCGACCAGACGTCCTGCTAAAAGGGGATCAGAAAACAGAAACTGGAATATACCAAAAAACCACATGATAAGGGGCATTTTGTAGAAGGACAAAGGGAAGAAAAACAGACCGGGAATGTTGACAGTGCGCCAGCCCCAGTCGATAAATGTCGATTCATCAATGAAGACGGGCAGGAGAGTGAGATTCGGAAGCCGGGTGATAAAAAAAAGCAGGGAGAGAGAGACAAAGGGATGAAGGCGGACGAATTTTTTCAGAGTATGCACAGTGTTATTATATTTGATAATGGATGAAAAGAATTTACTGGCGACCAGGGACGGGTGGGGGGATGCGCTGGTGGAATTGGGGAAGACGGATAAACGGGTGGTGGTATTGACTGCCGATCTGAAAGAATCGACCAGAGTGGAAAGATTTGCCGGGGTTTTTCCCGAAAGGTTTGTGGAGTGCGGGGTGGCGGAGCAGAATATGATGGGGATTGCGGCGGGGCTTGGCGGCTTCCGGAAAAATCCCGTTTGTGTCCTCATATGCGGTATTTTCCCCGGGAAGAAACTGGGATCAGTTACGGGTGTCGGTGTGTTATTCAAATTTACCGGTTGTTAGTCGGAGGGCATCATACCGGGGTGTCGGTGGGACCGGACGGGGCGACACACCAGGGGCTGGAAGATATTGCCATTACCCGGGTGCTGCCGAATATGACGGTGGTGGTACCGGCAGATTATGAAGCAGACGAGGAAAGCGGTGAAAGCGGCGGTTGATGCGGGCGGACCGGTATATATCAGACTGACAAAGGAAAAGACGCCGGTCGATGACAAAAAAAGAAAGCAGGTTTGAAATCGGGAAAGCGGAAGTAGATTTGGGATATCGCAAGGTTCGGACAACCGCCGCAGGCGGCGATTATCGGGTGCGGACCGATTTTATATGAATGCCTCTTGGCAGCAAAAGAGCTGGAAAGCGAGGGGATAGGGGTAAAAGTGGTAAATAATCACACGGTAAAGCCAATGGATGAAGAAACAATTATCGGTAGTGGCCCGTGAATGCGGAGCAGTGGTGACGGCAGAGGATCATCAGATTGCGGGGGGAATGGGATCAGCTGTCGCCGAATTTCTGATTTCCAATTACCCGATTCCTATGGAATTTGTGGGGGTAAAGAACAGTTTCGGAGAATCGGGAACACCGGATGAACTGGCGGAAAAGTACGGATTGAAAGCCAAGGACATTGTCCTAGCAGTGAAGAAGGTTATGGGTAGGAAATAGTGTTTGCAGGGTGAATTAAATTAAGAGTAGAAAGGATAGATTTGGCTATTATGGCTGTTTGGCCTGCAGTGCCACCTTCGGAAACAGGCATTTCATCTACCCGGTGAATTCGGGTAGTGGAAAGTATACTTTTACTTGAAGGCTGCTGGCGGTAAAAAATGATTTTGTAATAACCCCAGGGGGGATCTCCAATAAAATTTCCTCCGATTTCATATTCATGCTTAACAAGCAGATCCTGGTAACCAACTTCATTCAGGATATCAATTATTCTTTGGTATTTAGTATTAATAAATTCATTTTCGGAAGTATTTTTAAAATTTATAACCAAAGCAAATTCGTCTTTTTCAAAATCCGGGTCGATTACTAATTTTGACTTCGTCAGTATTATCAGAGATATAGAAGTTTGGAGGATATCGGATTTCAAATCCAATATCGGAACTTTTATAAGTTTTCCATTTTGTGGTATCGGGTAAATAAGTTGAGAAGGGAGTAGGTGAAAGAGCGGGAAGAAATTTGAAGGTGGAGAGGATTTGATTGTAATTTTGATAAACTTCTGAATCCAAATACGGTATGTCGCTGGGCTGGACGGAAAAATCAAAGATAAAGTTATCGGCTTTCAGATATGTTGCGACAGTAGTGTAATCGGCTGCCAACCACTGTTCTTGTCTTTCGACCCCAGGTATCGAACCGACAGTAACATTTTTTGAAGAAAGGATTTTTTTACTGGACTGGCCTTCCCAACCAGTTGTGTTTTTCTGATCCATATCTTTTAAATAGGAAGTGAGGGTTTGATTTTGGGCTTCGGTAGCGGCGCCCTGAAAAATACTGCCGTCGGGAGCTTTCAGAGTGATGAAATGCATGTCCTGAAAGTTGGAGGAGTGGGTAATCCATTCCCAATCAGCAGGGGCTTGGAGTTGGTATGTTTGAAGTTCGTCAGAGTAGGTTTTCCAGGAAGAAATTTCAGGGAGAAATTTGAAGGTGGAGAGGATTCGATAAAATTGTGCAGTTTCTTGAGAATTGAAATCCACCTCCGGATTGTCAAGAGTGATGCGGTAAAGAGAGGAATTAAGAAAAGTAAAAGCATGAATACCAACGTCCCTGCAGCAACCTCCGGTAACGAGGAGAAACTCCTGATTACCAATTTTTTTAAATTCTTGGCTATTATATTTCAGAACTTCCGGGTTGGCTCTGATTACCTTGTCGAGTTCTTCGAGGTTTTGCGGGCTTCCTATACTGTCGTAATCAGGCAGGATGCTTATTGTTCCTCTGTACATATTGTCACTGTTTGCTTCAGGCGGAGAAAAGGAAATAACCTTGGGATAGAATTTTTTGTCAACAGACCATCCGGAAGGATATGAGATTTGAAAGTTATTTTGGCTATCAGAGTAAGTGATCCAAGATACAATAGCGGGTGCTTGAGGAGGAGGAGGGGTAACAGACGAGGGGGATGGACGTACAGGAATGAACAGAACAAAAATGGCGCTGGAAAGAAAAATGGTAAAAGATAGTAGAAGGATGAAGAATCCGGAGAGGCGGGGAGGATAGTATGATTCGTTCATACCTTGAATTTATTGTACTACAGTGTAAGAATAGGGGGATGGCAGTAAGAAAAGCAAAAGTGAAACCGGCAGCACCGGAGAAAATTGAAGAAAAGAAAGAAGAAAGCAAGAATTGCTGCTATGGGGGCAGGTGGGTGACTTTCGGATGGGTGCTGCTTTTACTCGGAGGACTTTCACATATGCTGCCGGAGCAGATGGCACCGATTATGAAGTGGTCTTTGTGGGGAATATCACTGCAGTTGGCAATAGGGGTGGTATCGGTGGTTTTGGCACTGAACTTTTTGCTGGAAGAATAGAAATAGGCACCAGGGACTAGGCAATAGGCAATAGGGCTTTATAATACTATTCTATGAATCAGGCGGAGGAATTTAGAAAGATTAGGGAGAAAATGGGGTGGAAAGCGTTATTGAAGGATGTGGATGACACGAGTTATTGACTCCTCGGCGGACTTTGTGGGATCCGGCATTTATGTTTGTTGCCGAAAAATTATGCCCAGCGGGCAGGTGTAGAGCGAAACGGAAATATTTGAGAGCACTTTTGGAGGCAAATGATAGGATTTACCGGAATACCAGAAGCCGGGGTACATCCCAGCAAATATGCCAGAATGGCAAGAAGATCTAGCGGGACAAATATAAAATTGATGAGGATTGGTCAAAAGGAGTGATGAAAGAAGCGGTAGCAATGATTTATCTGGGGATACCACCGCTGATTCCGGAAGCCGTGGAGACAATGGGAATATGTGAACAAGCGGGAATGAAAATCGGGCTGGTGACGCACTCGCCCAGAGGAAGAATCGACAGGATGGTAAAAGGGTGGGGACTCGATGGTAAAGTACCGGCATTTACAGAGTCGACTTTGAAACGGAAAGGACCGGAAGTGTGGCTGCGGGCAGTAGCGGGGTTGGGAATTGTCAGAAGTGAGGCAGTAGCGGTGGATGATAATCTGGGAAGTATCAGAGCTGCGAGAGAAGCAGGGATAGAAACTCTGGTGTGGGTGAAACCGAAATGGGATGAATATGCGAAGGGTAATGTGCCGGAAGGAATACTAAAAATTGAGCATATCGGGCAGTTGGTTCGGAGCTTTGATTGCCAATTTCGGATGATATACTAGAATTATGTTCGGAGTGGAAAAACTGATGCGGGGAGAGAGAGCGTTTTTACTGGCTTATGACCAGGGATTGGAACACGGGCCGACGGATTTTAATGATGAAAATGTGGATCCGCAATATATTTTTGACATTGCCGAGCAGTCGGGGGTATTTACCTGTATTGCGGTACAAAAAGGGATTGCGGAGAAATATTATCAGAAGGGGGTATATAAAACCCCGCTGGTGGTGAAACTTAACGGGAAAACGGCTTATCACAAGGGAGAAGAGTTGTTTTCCCCCCAGAATTGCAGTGTGGAGGAAGCCATAAATCTGGGAGCTTCCGGGGTAGGGTACACGATTTATGTCGGCAGTGAAAGGGAAAATGAAAGTGTAGCGGAGTTTTCCGGGATTCAGGAGGAAGCACACGCGAAAGGTCTGCCGTTAATACTGTGGGCATATCCCCGGGGAAAACATATAGGGGAAGCGGAGCACAGCAAGGAAAATATTGCTTATGCGGCCAGGATAGCTCTGGAATTGGGAGCGGATATGGTAAAGCTGACCTATACCGGGGATACGGAATCGATGAGGTGGGTGGTGAAGTCGGCCGGAAAAGTGAAAGTGCTGGTGGTGGGGGGATCAAAAGCTGACGAGCAGACAGTTCTTGATAAAACCCGGGAAATACTGGAGGCGGGAGCAGTGGGGTGGGCGATGGGAAGGAATATCTGGCAGTCTGATAAACCAAATGAAACCGCACAGAAGATTGCCGGAATTCTATATCAATAAGGGAGAGAAATTATGAAATATGATGTATTGAGTCTGGGGCCATTTCGGATGGACGCTTTTGTGGGTCTGGGAGAGGAAGATGTGGTGGAGGTGTGCTCCGTGGATAGGAAAAGATGCATGATTGAGCTCGGGTTTGGTGAAAAAATTGCTGTTAATTCCATGCATTTTGCCATCGGAGGGAATGCCGGAAATAATGCGGTGGGACTTTCCCGCATGGGCCGGAAAACCGCCCTGATCGGATCAGTCGGAGACGGCTGGACGGACAAACAGGCAATGGAGGAACTTAAACAGGAGGGAGTGGAAACAAAATATGTCGAAGTAAAAGCCGGGCAGCAGGGATTCGGGGTGGTAATCAATTACCAGGGAGAGAGGACGATTTTGTCGTATTATTCACACAGCCTGTGCTGCTGGCCGGCAGACCCTGATTTACAGGCGGACTGGATATATCTGACTTCGATGGGTGAAGGATATGAGGAGTTTTATAAACAGGCCGTAGAATGGGCAAAATCACATGGTGCCCGAATTGCTTTTAATCCGGGAACCAGACAGCTTAAAGCCGGACTGGAACCTTTAAGGTATGCTTATGAAGCCTGCGAGGTTCTTTTTGTAAACAAGGAAGAAGCGGAAGAGTTGCTGGGGAAAGAGGCAGATACCGATGTAAAGGAACTTCTGGAAGGACTACGGGCTGTCGGTGCCAGGGTGGTGATAGTAACAGACGGACCGGAAGGGACTTATTCATATGACGGACAGAAGTACCTGCATATGCCGATTGTGCCGGCTACGGTGGTGGAAAGGACGGGGGCGGGGGATGCATTCGGATCCGGATTTCTGGCAGGATTTATTGCCGGCATGCCGGTGGAGGAGTGTCTGCGGCGGGGAACGGTAAACAGCGCCTCGGTACTGGAGTTTGTGGGTCCGCAGGCCGGCCTTCTGACCCCGGATAAAATGGATCAGTGGCTTTCAAAGACTAAAGAGGTGAAGCTGGTAGAATTGGAATAGGTTTGGTAGACTGATGTTGAAATAAAAATCTATGCTGCCCAAAGATTTAAATACTTTTCTGTCTCCCAAGTCCGTGGCCGTGGTCGGGGCTTCGAGATCTCCGGAAAAAGTCGGGGCGATAGTTTTGAAAAACATTATCGAGTCAAAATTTACCGGCAAGATTTATCCGATAAATCCCGGTGCCCAGACTCTCTCTGACCTGCCCTGTTTTCCCGATGTAAAAAGTCTACCCGAAGCGGCGGATTTGGCGATTGTGGTTTTACCCGCACCTGCAGTTTCGGAAACTCTTTCGCAAATCGGAGAAAAAGGAATTAAAAACGTGGTGGTAATTTCGGCGGGGTTTAAGGAAATCGGAGCTGAGGGAGAAAAGCTGGAGAAAGAAATGGTGGCAACGGCGGGAAAATACGGACTGAATCTGTTAGGCCCCAACTGTCTGGGATTTGTAAATAACCTGGCACCTTTAAACGCTACTTTCGGGGAAGTCGTTAATCTGCCCGGGAATCTGCGGTTTATTTCCCAATCGGGAGCGATTGCCGCATCTTTGATGGATTGGTGCAAATCGACAGGTTTGGGATTTGCCCAGTTTGTAACTTTGGGAAATAAAGCGGTATTAAACGAAAATGATTTTCTGGCAAATTTTCAGGTCAGCGGCCAGAATATGCCGATTGACCGGGCAGGTTTGTCCGGCTGTAATCCGATCGGTCTGTATCTGGAGTCGATTTCAAACGGACCGGAATTTTTGCGGATCACTTCCGAAATCGGCCGGACGGATCCGGTGTTTATTATCAAGCCGGGTAAAACGGCAGCGGCAGCCAAAGCAATGCAATCGCACACCGGGGCAATTGCCGGTGAGGATGATATTTTGGACGGGGCACTGAAGGAAGCGGGAGTATTCCGCTGCCAGACGCTCGAAGATTTTTTTGATATGTCACGGGCTTTTGCCTGGGAGAATACCCCGGCAGGTCCGAAAATTGCGATAATTTCCAACGCCGGAGGACCGGCGGTAATCAGTGCTGATGCTGTCGGGGAAGCGGGTTTACAATTGTCGCAGTTTGATGACGGGATTAAAAATAAATTGCTGCAGGTATTACCCCGGTCGGCCAGTATCCTGAATCCGGTGGATGTGCTGGGGGATGCGCTGGCTGACAGATATGTCCAGGCCGCGGAAATAATTTTGGAAACTAACCAGGCAGACAGTCTGCTGATAATTCTGACTCCCCAGGTAATGACGCAAGTCGAAAAAACCGCCCAGTTGATGGGCGATTTATCGCGTAAATATCAAAAACCGATTTTCTGCTCTTTTATCGGCGGACGGCTGGTATATGAGGGGGAACAGATATTAAACCAGAATAAAATTCCCTCATTTCGGTTTCCGGAGAGAGCGATTGCGGCAATCGGCGGAATGTGGCAGTGGCGGCAGAGGCAAACAAATCCTCCGGCTAAGTTCGAAGATAAGAGCAGTATAAGTCCAGAAAGTATTGAACAAATAAAGAGTGTGGTTAAGGCGGCGGTATCAAAAAGTCATTTCAGTCTGGATAACCTGGAAGCGGACCGGGTGGTTTCGGCACTGGGCCTTCCGACTCCGCCGACAAAAACAGCGACGACTTTGGAGGAAGCCAGAGAGTTTGCCTCACAGAGTGGTTGGCCGGTGGTACTGAAACTTTCCGCTCCGGGGCTTTTACATAAAGCCACAGTAGGCGGGGTGGTGACAAATATCTGGAATGAAGCTCAGCTGGAACTGGCCTGGGACCGGCTGGATCATATTGTACCCGGTTTGCCGCAGGATATCCGTAACGGAGTCGGATACCAGATTCAGAAAGATGTGCCGCGGGGAGTGGAAGTAATTGTGGGTTTAAAACACGATCCGACTTTCGGTCCGGTACTTTTATTCGGAGCCGGGGGGCAACTGGCTGAACTGGTAGCGGATAAAAATCTGAAGATATTACCCATTAATACTGATCAGGCAAAAGAGCTGGTGGCCAAATCAAAAGTCTTTAAGCTTTTACAAAGTAATCCCGGAGAGCCGGGGTATGCCATGACCCAACTGTATGAATTGATTGTCAAAATGACCCACTTGGTAGCCTTAATTCCGGAGGCAACGGAAATTGAAATCAACCCGGTGATAGTAACCCACAACGATGTATGGGCGGTCGACACCAAAATACTTCTGGCCGGAGGGAAAGCACAACCGGCTGCTACGCATAAATTCCATACCGCCACACTGATTTCCAACACGGTTTTGGCTGCCAAGTTCCATTATCTGGAATTTGAATCGGAAGAACCGCTCAAATATCTGCCGGGACAATACATCAGCATCAAAGTGGCTCCGGACCGGATTAACAGCTATTCCATTGCCGGCAATGACGGGGAGAACAAATTCCATTTACTGGTAGACAGCAGTCCCGGAGGACCGGGATCCAAGTTTTTTGAAAACCTTAAGTCAGGAGATAAAGTGGCATATCTCGGACCTTTCGGAATATTTACTTTGAAGCCCGATGACGGAGCCAAACGTCTGCTGTTTTTGGGGACCGGGACCGGATGCAGCCCTCTGCGGTCGATGCTGGAAGCGGCTTTGAAAAATCCCGATGTTAAAGTGCCGGTGGATTTTTATTTCGGTCTGAGAAATTCAAGTGACGTTTTTTGGCAGGATTATTTCAAGAAACTGACAGAGCAGCACCCGAATTTCCGGTTTGTGCTGTCGCTGTCCCGGCCTGATGAATCGTGGCACGGGCAGGTCGGGCACATTACCGAACTGGTGAAACAAATGCCTGATGCTTCCGATTACAGCGCTTACCTTTGCGGCAACCAGGCGATGATTGATGAGGCGACAAAAATCCTTCTGGAGCGAAATTGTCCCAAGACAAGGATTTATTCGGAGAAGTTTTAGGGAGTGTATGAATAATCTGCCATTAACAGTCAAAATCGGCGGACTGGCCGGGCAGGGGATCAAAGCCGCCGGATTAATGCTTTCCAAAATTGCCACCCGGTCCGGATATTTTATTCACACCTATACGGAGTTTCCGTCGGTAATCCGCGGCGGACATAATGTAATCCAGATCCGTATTGATAAAAGCGAAGTTTTGACCCCATCCAAAACCACAAACTTATTAATTGCTCTTAATCAGGAAACGGTTGACAGACATGCCGGCGGGCTGACTTCCGGCGGGGGAGTGATTTTTGACGGGGATAAAAATATTAATACGGGAAAAGTTGCCGCCGGGGTGAATTTATTTGCCGTATCTCTTTCCCGACTGGCAGTTGAAGCCGGGGATCAGGAGCTTCTGGTGAACACGGTGGCAGTGGGAGCAGCAACAGCAATTTTGGGCGGTGATAAGGCAATATTGAAGGATCTGGTAACCCGGGAATTTGCTGATAAAGGGGATGAAGTTATCCGGGCTAATCTGAAAGCGGCGGAGTCGGGATTTGATTTTGCCCGGGAAAAATTCGCGGATTTGGTAATGAAAATTTTGGAGCCGGTAAAAAAGGCAGAACCGAAAATGGTGGTAAACGGAACGGAAGCGGTAGGTCTCGGGGCAATTGCCGGGGGAATGCAGTTTGCCGCGATATATCCGATGTCTCCGATATCAAATATTTTACAGGTACTGGCCCTTTATCAGGAGAAATACGGGTATATTTACAAGCAGCCTGAGGATGAGATTTCGGCGGTGAATATGGCAATCGGTGCTGCTTTTGCCGGAGCCAGATCGATGACGGCTACTTCCGGGGGAGGATTTTGTCTGATGACCGAAGGATTGGGGCTGGCGGCAATGACGGAGACCCCCCTGGTAATCGTGGAAGGAATGCGGCCGGGACCGGCAACGGGACTACCTACATGGACAGCCCAGGGGGATCTGCAGTTTGTGCTGCGGGCCCATCAGGGGGATTTCCCGAGAATTGTGCTGGCGGCGGGAGATATAAAAGAAGCATTTTTACTGACAATGAAGGCTTTTAACCTGGCTGATAAATACCAGACCCCGGTAATAGTTCTCATTGATAAGAATATCTGCGATGACGACCAGAGCTATCCGGTTTTTGATATTTCGGATTACCGGTTGAACCGGGGGAAACTGACTTTGGATTTTAATCCCGGTTATGTCCGGTACGCGCCGGAAGCTGACGGAGTATCCTTCCGGACAACTCCGGGAACCGGGAATTTCTTTATTGCCAATTCGGACGAGCATACCGACGAGGGATTTTCCACGGATGAAGAAATAAATGTGTCCCGGCAGCAGACAAAGCGAATGACCAAACTGGCAACCTGTGAAAGGGAGGACATGCCAAAACCTGACCTGTTTGGTCCACCGGAAGCAGACATAACAGTAGTTTCCTGGGGCAGCAATAAAGGCAGTATCCTGACGGCTTTAAAAGAATTTCCCGGGGTAAACTTTTTACATCTGACCTGGATGAGTCCGTTTCCCGCGGCAGCGGTAAAAGAAATTTTGGGTAAAGCCAAACATGTGATAGATGTGGAATGCAACCAGACGGGGCAGCTGGCCGGACTGATAACCGAAAAAACGGGATTGGAAATTTCCGACAGGTTTCTGAAAAGCAACGGAAGGCCGATATTTCCTGAAGAAATTGCCGAAAAACTTAAGGAGGTATTAAAAACATTATGACCAAACTAAATGATTTGACCACTCCCTGCTCTCCCAACTGGTGTCCGGGATGCGGCAATCTGGCAATCTGGGGAGCGTTTAAAAACGCGGCTGTTAAGCAAGGCTGGGACAATTCCAACACCGCATTGGTTGCCGGCATCGGCTGCCACGGACATATTATTAATTTTATCCGGCTGACTTCATTTGAAGGACTGCACGGCCGGGCGATACCCGTTGCCTCCGGAATCAAACTGGCTAATCACAAACTTAACGTGTTTGTTTTTACCGGCGACGGGGACTGTCTGGCTGAAGGCGGAAACCATTTCGTGCATGCCTGCCGGAGGAATATTAATCTGACGGTGTTTCTGCATGACAATGCAATTTATGGCCTGACAACGGGACAAACTTCGCCCACTTCCCCCCACGGGTATAAATCAAAATCGACTCCCGAGGGAAATATTGATTATCCGATAAATCCTTTGACTCTGGCAATTTCAGCCGGGGTAACATTCGTAGCCCGAGGGTATGCCGGGGATATTCCGGCGCTGACAGATTTAATGATAAAAGCTAATCAACATCAGGGATTTGCCGTTCTGGATATTCTTCAGCCGTGTGTGACTTTCAACAAGCAATATTCACATACTTTTTACCGCGATAATGTTTATCAATTGGATGCCGGCCACGACGTAAAAAATAAAGAAGCGGCTTTTGCTAAAGCTCTGGAGTGGGGAGAAAAGAAAATTCCCCTGGGGATTTTTTACCAGGTTGAACAGCCGACTTATGAATCACAGATCCTGCAGATTAAAGAGAAACCTTTGGTGGCAATTTCTCCTGAGCGAAAAGATCTGAAGGATCTGTTTGAGAAGTTTGTCTAGTAACCGGTAAAGATTTCAAAATTAATATTTAGAGGAGAAGCTCCGTTTTTTTGCAGAAGTTTGACCATAGGGACAACGAATTGGGGAATACCAATAACGTAAAATATATTATTAGCCGGGGGAGGCAAAGAGTTAATAAACGAAAGACGGGGATTATTTCCGGCCAGAAGGTCCAGCTCTTCCTGGAATAGTAAGGGCGGGGAGTAATTTAACAGGAATTGATAGAGTTGGGATTTTTCCCGGGCGTATTTGAGGATGCTCATAATCGGGGCAATACCCACATCGGAAGTAACGAATACCACGGGGTTATGGGGGTTGTCGGGCAACGTCATTTGGCCGTCTATATCATCGATATCCACAACAGACCCGATTGGCAGTTGAGCAAGCGATTTTTTAAAAGCACTCGGACCGGCATGAGTGACCATGGCAGCCAGAGATTGTTGGGTGGGAGTGTTGATAAAACCGAAATAACGGCTGTTCCCCCGGTTGTCGGTAAACGGGGGATTGATCAAAGTTAAACGGAAGAATTGACCGGCCCGGAATTCCAAAGGTTGTTCACTGGTAAATTCCACGTATAGGTAATCCGGAGGAAGGGATTTTTTTACAGTAATAATTGCTTTCATGGCCTCTTGTAATTTTATGTACTCTTCTTTACTATAAATGTAATGGATGATACTAATCAAATCAAAACCATAGAGGATAAAGAAGTCCAGATCGGCAAGTATAAGATTAAGGTGGTGCGCAGTCTGTGCATCGGCGCGGCATCGTGCGTGGCCGTTTCACCTGCGGTTTTCCAGCTGGACGGCGAAAGTAAAGCGATCGTGCCGGAAGGAGCTGACGACGCCGCTGAAAATATAATACTTGCTGCCCAGTCCTGTCCCACCAAAGCGATTATTGTCACTGATACGGAAACCGGACAGCAGGTTTGGCCGGCTTAACTTTTACTTCTCAACACTTCTTTTGTCCAATGGTTCAATGATGCTTCTTCCCCGGGAGTCAGTATTTTTACTGCTTTTCCCCAATGAACTGCCACAACATCTCCGTTTTTTAGACCGGGTAAAAAACCCGGCAAGTAAGCCGGCATTTCTTCCCTTTTTCCGTCTGCGGAATTTAGTACGGCTGTCAGTTTTTCTTCCATTATTTCCGTTACGTGACCCCATCTGATCATGCAGTCATTAGGATTTACCGGCTCATGCAGGACCTTGAATAAATGGAACGGTAAAAAATCCGGATTAAAGTTTTTTAAAGCTTCTCCTCCGAGCCAGTATGTCCTAACCACGTCTTCGGAAAACATTCCCCGGTGCATTTCCCTGGCCAGAGTTCCCAGGTAGAGCATCATACCTTTATATCTTGATAATACCGTTACTATTCCGTCATATCTGCCTTCGACTACACAATTTTCCAGCTTATGCCTACCCTCCCGCTCAGAGGAGCAAGCGCCTGCTGACCAGGCGAATCTGGCAGCCAGTTGTAATCCCTCTTTGTCCATATTAATCTTCTCATCATACATGACGGTTTATGTTTTCGGGAATCAGGATTGTGATTTGGATAACCGGGTATATAAAACAATAAAGAAATGCCCCGGGATTGTCGATTTTATTCTGGTCAAACCCAATGAAGACCTGCCGTTTGTCGGGAAAAAACGGGCAGTCATTCTGGATACCATTCAGGGTATCGGAAAGGTGACATTATTTGACCAAACAAGCCTGGACAAGCTGATAGTCTCCCGCGGTACATCGGCTCATGATTATGACCTGGGATTCCAGCTAAAGTATTTAAAGAAATTGGGGAAAATAAATGAAGTGATGATCATCGGTATCCCGCAGGAAGGAAGAGTGGATTATTTGCGGATCCAGTCGATTTTGAGAAAGTTGGTAGCGCAGGACATGCAGGGGTCATAGCAGCGGATTATCTCTTCCGCGGCATGATGAAGCTGCCCTTCATCCTGATCCAGATGTTCGTTGAAATATTTTTTAAGATCGTTTTCGATGGTAATCTGGTTCTGGGATGTGGGGATAATAACTTCATAGTCAGAAACCATGCCCCGGTCGTTAACTTCGGCCATATGGTAAAGAATTCCCCGGGGAGCTTCGACTACTCCGATACCGTGACCTGCCTGTACCGGTTTTTTAACCGGTTTTTCTTCAGGATTTATTTTGACGGTGGTTAAGATATCGATGGCATCATCGACACAATGCAGGACTTCGATGGCCTGGGCAAGATTGTTGTGGTAAATATTGTGGGAAGGGAATATTTTCAGATACTCCTTGGCATCGGATCGGGTGCGCGGATGCAGCAGATCCTGATTAAAATTAATTCTGGCTAAAGATCCGACCAGATAATCTTCGTGGTTGCTTTTGATGGTGTAGCCTTCCGATTGGGAATAGGGGATGACTACTTTTTCCAAGAATTTGTCAAAGTCCTGCGAGGCAACTACCTGACCTGTGGAAATATGAATTTCCCCGTCTAAAAAGTCAAACCGTTTTTCGTTTCTTAAGTACATATAATCCGAATTTCGTATCAAACTTTCTTTCCACCCGGCAAAAGTTTTTATTCCCCGCAGTACCTGGGGTCTAACGGCTTCCAGCCTGGAAATAAGTTCCGGAAACTTTGCCGGATCAGGATTTTTTAAAAGGCCGCCGACTGTCGGAAGCGGGGCGTGGATGGCGGCACCAATGACGGTATTACTGATATCGGTTCCCAGCTGTTTAATGTCAAAAGAGTCATGCAGAAGAATGTGGCCGGGGTCACCGGGATCATCCGGGATGTCAAGAATAGAATCGACTCTTAAAATATCAGGGAGGACGAAAAAGTAGAGATGTAAAGCGTGATCCCTGATCATCAGGGCGTCATAAGCCAGGCGTCTTAATGTCTTTGTCTGCTCTGATACTTCAATACCCTGGGACATTTCCAGAGCTTTTAAAGCGGCAAACATGTGGGCTACGGAGCAGGTACCGCAAATCCGGGAGAGAAAAGAGGGGACGGAAACGATGGGTTTACCCTTGACGGCATCGGTATAAAAACGCCGATAGTCCTGAATGATAAATTTGAGGTCTTTGACGGTGTCGTTTTCGATGACAACTTTCAGACCGGCCGAACCTTCAATTTTTGTAATATTATCGATGGTAATTTCACCCTGGTGCATGGTTGGTTATGGGTTACCAATATTAAATAATTTTAAATATTTATTCAGGATTTCGAGAAAAGCGGGGACATTCATGGGGCAGCCGCTTACCTCGTCATCTATTTTGATAACCTCGGACAGTTTCTGGACTTTCTTATTGTAATCAAAAGTGCTCATGTAACAGCGGATTTTTTCCGTAATCATCTCGTCGGTGAAGGAATTTCTGGTGGCTGAAGGCAGTCCGGTACAGGCGCAGGCACCGATGGCGACCACATATTTGGCATTAGCCCGGATATTTTTTACTTCCCCGGCCTGTTTTTCGGAGGAAACGGCGCCTTCGATAAAAGCCACGTCCAAATCTTTGATTTCATTTTTGGTTTTTAGAGCCCTGAGATACCGGAATTCCACTATCTTTTTCCATTCATCCAAATGCTTGTTCAGAAGCTCGGTGAAGAGGATGGTACTGTCTTCGCAGCAGGTAAAAGAAAACCAGCCGACGATCAGTTTTTTGGGACTCATTATAGTATTATAACCAATATTGAGATTTCTATGATACAAGTAACCGACCTGCAAGTCACCGTAAAGAATAAAGAGATTCTTAAAAAGGTGAATTTAAACGTAAATAAGGGCGAGATAGCAGTAATTTTCGGTCCGAACGGCAGCGGTAAAACCACTTTGTTAAACGCCATTATGGGACTTGCCAAATACCGGGTAAAAAGCGGCCGGATTGAATTTAAGGATAAGTTGATAAACAGCTGGCCGATTGAAAGGAGAGCCAAAGCCGGCATTGGCCTTCTCTGGCAAAAGCCGCCGAAGGTAATCGGAGTAACGATGGCCGCGATCGTGAAAGCAATCGACGGGAAGAAACAAAACCTGAAAGCGGCAGAAGAAATGAAGACGGATAAGTTTTTAAACCGGGGAGTGAATGACGATCTGTCGGGGGGTGAGTTGAAAAGGTCGGAACTGGCCCAGCTTCTCGTTCAAGACCCCCAACTGCTTCTTCTGGATGAACCGGATTCAGGAGTGGATCCGGAAAACAGTAAATTAATTGCCGAAGCAGTTGAAAGCTGGAGAAAACGCGGAAAATCGATCCTTCTGGTTACCCACAGCGGGAATCTGCTGAAATACCTGTTGGCTAAAAGAGCGTATGTAATGCTGGACGGCCAAATCCGTTGCCAGGGAAAGCCGGGGGAAATGCTTAAAGCAATTACAAAATGCGGTTATGAAGGTTGTATTGATTGTATAAGGAGAAGAAAAAATGATTGACGAAATAAAAAATCTGGATGCAAATAAACTGAAGGCCGTGGGAATAGAGACGAATCCGGACAGGATTAACGGAACGGTGTTGATAAATAATAAAAACCCCTATTGTGATTTTTCCCGGCAGTCCGGGGTAACGGTTTTAAATATTAAACAGGCGCTGAAAAAATACGGGGGTTTAAAAGAATATTTCTGGAAGGCAGTAGATCCCCATAAGGATGAATTTACAGAGGCTGCTTTTGACGATCTGCACGAAGGTTACTTTGTCCGGTCGGAGAAGGGGATCAAATCGGTCAAACCCGTGCAAACCTGTCTGTATATCAGCAGGAACGGTTTCCGGCAGAATATTCACAACATTATTGTTGCGGAAGAAGGATCAACGCTGTCCGTAGTTACCGGATGTCTGACCGGCGGAAAAGTTAAAGGAGCCAGACATATAGGTGTAACCGAGATATATGTAAAAAAGAAGGCGAAAGTGGTTTTTACCATGGTGCATAACTGGGATGAATCGGCAATGGTCCGTCCGAGAACCGCTATCAAAGTTGAGGAGGGCGGCCGGTTTACGTCCAACTATATTTGTCTTAATCCTGTGGGTGATATCCAGATGAGCCCGGTGTGTGAGCTAAACGGGAATTTAAGCTGGGGCGATTTTAACAGTTATATTTATGCATATCCGGGAAGCCGTCTGGATATCGGCGGGAAATTAGTATTAAACGGGGAAGGCAGCCGCGGGGAGATAACTTACAGATCGGTAAATAACCAAGGTCTCATTTACAACCGGGGGACTCTGGTGGGAGCCGGCCGGGGAATAAAAGCGCATATGGATTGCCGGGGACTGATCATGAAACAGGGAGGGACGACTCTGGCCATTCCGGAACTGGAAGCCAGGACGGCGGATGTGGATATGACTCATGAAGCATCAATCGGCCGGGTGGCCGAAGAACAGATTGAATATCTGAAATCCCGGGGGATGAATGAAGAAACGGCTTTGGAGCTGATTGTTAAGGGCTTTTTGGATACCGGAAGTGCGAATATCCCGGAGTCGGTTTCAAAGCAGATTTCCCGGATTAAGATAAAAGGCGGGCATTAATTTCCCTGATCATTTTGGCAATTTCACGATCAGTCATACCGTGAATTTGGGCTCCTGTTTCAACCGTTTCGTATGCCCGCATGAAACAGCCGGCACACGACAGTCCGTATTCGGTAAGAAGTTCAATTGCCTGCGGGCATTTTTCGGCGACAAGTCCCAAATTGGAATTTTTGGTCAGTTTGTATGACAATGCCGTTCAGTTTACCTATTTTAGACCTTTAACTCAAGCCGACCGGCAGCCGCGGTATAATTTGGAGATGGAGTCAAGGCAGGTTAAATGGAAATCAGGAGAGAAACGGCTTCCGGGCGGGGCCAGGAAACTGTTGGCCGGGGTTTTCTTACTGACCGGTCTGGTAAGCCTTCTAATGTGGTGGAGGGGTAAACTGATTCATCAGGGAGTAAACATGCCGGTGAAATTCGGGGAAATTACTTATGTGGCGGAACCCACCAAAGCAGTCACGGTAAACAGTAATATTAAAAAAGAAGAAATGCTGGTGAGTCAGCTGAAAAAAATGGCGGCGACGATGTCGGGGCAATATGCGGTGTACGTCTATCATCCGGATGACGGGACCGGATACGGATTCGGGCAGGATGAAAAAATGCCGGCGGCATCAATTATGAAATTACCCGTACTGATTACCGTGAATAATTTGGTCAAAAGCGGGGAGATGAAATTGGATGATGTGTATACTCTGGAGGAAGCCGACAGAAACCCGGGGTCCGGGCCGCTCCAATATAAACTGGCAGGGACAAAATACACGATTGAGGAGCTTTTAGGTTACCTGGGGAAAAACTCCGATAACACAGCCTGGGTGATGTTTAACCGGCGGCTGGGAATGAAAACGATGGAGGCAGAAGTGACAAAGCTGGGGATGACAAACAGCTCATATAAAGATATAACGGTGACGGCGAAAGACACGGCCAAAATGTGGAAATACATCTATAAAGAAACCGGACTTTATGAATATCTAAAAGACAGCATCTATGAGGACCGAATACCAAAAGGGGTGCCTGAGGCGGCGGAGGTAATTCATAAAGTCGGGACGGACACCGGAGTGTGGGCGGATTCGGGAATAGTCAAATGCCGAATCGGGAATAATGAATGCAAAAATAAACCGTTTGTGCTGGTGATTTTGAACAACGGGGTTAAAAGGGATGAAGCTGCGGGTTTGGTGCCGGAAATTACCAGACTGATTTGGAATTTTGAAAGCGGTATGATCAAAACATGAAGATTGCACATTTTACCGACGCCTTTCCGCCCAATGTAAACGGGGTGGCGGTGGTGGTTGAAGTTTTTGCCAGAAAACTGTCCCAGGGGCATCAGGTGGAAGTGTATGCTCCGGCTTATACGGGAAGAGGCGGTGTGGAAAAAATCGGGAATCTGACAATCCGCAGGTACCGGTCGGTAGCCCTACCGACTTATAAAGATTTTCGGCTGGCGATGCCCAGTGTGACCGGTGTGGCTGAAAGTTTTGAAGCTTTTGATCCGGATGTGGTGCACTTTCATACACCCGGACCTTTGGGAATGCTGGGAATACTTTTATCCAAGTCCCGGAAGAAACCTCTGGTGGGTACGTATCACACCCTGCTTTCGGAAACATTGATTTATGCCTCGCCCAAAAAACTTCTGGAGAAATATTTACCGGCAATTGACAAGGCCGCCTCGGGTCTCGGGGTGGATCTGAAACTGTTGGGGAACGGGGAAAATAAAAACGGCGGGGAGCAAACACTGCCGCAAAAGATGGTATGGGGGCTGGCTAACAGGATATACGGGTATGCGGATGTTACGCTATGCCCGTCCCAGGCGATTAAAAGAGAAGTATTAGCCCGCGGGATGAAAGGGAGAGTGGGAGTGCTTTCAAACGGGATAGAACTTCCCAAGTTCCCGGCAAAAACAGAGTATAAAAACCGGCAGCGGATATTACATGCGGGACGGCTGGGATTTGAAAAGAACATCGGAGTGGTGATAAAAGCCTTTGCCCGGGTAGGGCAAAAATTCCCGGATGCCAGGCTGACGATTGCCGGGGACGGGCCGGCAAGAACGGAACTGGAAAAAGTTGCCGGAGATCTGGTAGTTGAGGATAAAGTGCATTTTTTGGGCATGGTGAAGCGGGAAAAGCTGGCGGAGATTTACCGGGAGCATGACATGTTTGTTACGGCGTCTGCCATGGAGACCCAGGGCCTGGTGGTATTGGAGGCGATGGCCTCAGGATTACCGGTGGTGGCGGTGAATAAATATGCACTGCCCGACCTGGTAAAAAACCGGCGGAACGGATTTTTGGTCGGAGTGGGTGATGACAGGGGAATGGCCGGGACAATTATGAAATTAATCAGTGACGGGGTACTGGCGGAAAAAATGGGGAGAGAGGCCAGAAGAATGACCGCAGAACATGATCTGGATATAACAATTAAAAAACTGGAAGAAATTTATAAACGGCTGCCGGTATGTAAGGAAGGGGGATGGTGGCAAAGAATGAAATCCCGGCTGGGCTTCAGCGGATGGGTTTAAAATCGGAGCTGGCAGTTCCGGTCAGTTTGTAACGGATATTGTTGAAGAAATGGTGGATAAAGAAACTTAATTTTTGAGCTTTCAGCCTGCGGTTGGAGGTGTATACCAGGATTCCGGGATGATAGACGATTTTTCCCTGGGATCTGATGCGGTAGCCGACGTCGATATCTTCGGCAGTAGGCAGCCGGGGATTATAACCTCCGATTTTTTCATAAGCGGTCCGGCGAACAGCGAAGTTCATGCCGGGTGTCTGGTCATTTTTGAAGAGCCGATTTAACCGGTTATAGAAATCACCCAGCCGGCTTAATGTTACTGACAACCAGTCTTTTTCCATAAAGTAAGTGGGCCCATAAGCACAAACCACCTCAGGGTCTTTGAAGCATTCGGCGATAGATTCCAGCCAGCGCGTGTCGGGAGCGGAATCAGCGTCAGTCGAGGCGATGATATCGCCGCGTGCGGCCGCAAAACCTTCCTTTCTGGCCTGCGAAATTCCCGGCAGTTTCTGGGTAATTACCCGCCAGCCGGCTTCCCGGCAGAGTTTGGGAGTGGAATCCGTGCTTTTATCAATGGCGATAATTTCAAAATCCTTAAAGACCTGGTTTTTTAAAGATTCAATGCAGGGACGGATATATTTTTCCTCATTGAAAGTAGGTACAACGACGGATATTAAAGGTTTTGAATTCATAGAAGAGGTCTTCCGGAAATCTTAACAGCAATAATTATAGTGACTAAAAGTGAAAGAAATACAATCAGAATTAAAGTGTTTTTAAAGTTGGGATTTTTTTTATCTGACGGTCCAGGCACCATCTAAAATTTTACCACGGAGGTCCCATTTGTCCTTATTGGGTTTTTCCTTTTGGTTTTCGGCCGGCGCGGATACCGATGCGGGCGGTGCAGCGGGCAGCGGTGTGGGCCGGAGGGATACTTCAGAACAAACGGCTTTGGGTTGGGTTCCGGGGAGGAAATATTCGGTTTTACCGGGGCATGCCTGGCAAGCCAGCTCACCCGTTACCGGACAGACAGCGATTTTTAAAATGTCTTCCGGCGGGGAAAATCCCGGGGAGGGGAATTTTTTCAAAAGCACGTCGGTCGTTCGGCGCCAGATGGGGGATGCACCGGTAACCCCCGAGGCTACGTAACTCATGGGGGAATTGTCATTGTTGCCGACCCAAACGGCAACCAGGAAATCCGGAGTGTAACCGATTGTCCAGTTATCCCTGAGATTATTGGTGGTACCGGTTTTGACGGCTACAACAGTGCCGGGAATATAAAGCTGTGACCTTGATCCGAATGTAGGGGTGCGGGCAATGTTGTCTGAAAGAATGTCGGAAATTATAAAAGCAATTTTGGGATCGATGACCGGTTCGGGAACGGGGGAATTTTTTTCAAGTACGCGGCCGGAGCTGTCCCGGACTTCAATAATGGGATTCAAGCCGACTTTGTTTCCGGAGTTGGCAAAAACACCGAAGGCTGTTGCCATATCGGTCATTCTGACTTCCCCCCCGCCCAAAGTTAAAGAGAGACCGAAGCGGGAAGGATCTTCCCAGGTGGTAATACCAAAAAGCCGGCCCAGACTTACCAGGTTGGCTACACCGTTGGCGGATAACAGTTTGACAGCCGGGATGTTGTAAGAAGCAGCCAGGGCAGTTCTTAAAGTGATCCGCCCGTGGTAACGATTATCATAATTTACCGGGGAATACGGAGCCTGACCGGGGATCTGATATGTTACCGGTGAATCATCAATAAAACCTGCGGCTGTGAAGCCTTTTTGAAAAGCCAGGGTGTAGTTTAAAGGCTTGATAGCAGATCCCGGCTGACGGGAACTTAAAACGACGTTAACGTTGCCGTCATGAGCCAGATCAAAATAATCCTTTGATCCGACCATTGCCAATATTTCACCGGAGGACGGAGCAGTGACTAAGACCGCACCGTTTGAAATATTTAAGCGGGAAACTTTGGTAATTTCTTCGGCGACAATTTTTTCTGCTTCTGTCTGGATGTTTAAATCAAGTGAAGTAATGACATCCAGGCCTCCCTGTTCGACCAGTTCGTGGCCGTATTTTTTGGCCAAAAGATCTTTGACATACATCACAAAGTGGGGAGCCCGGATATCCGTGGCCGGAGGCCGGACTGTAAGATTGACGGCGGCGGTGGTTTCGGCCTGATCCCAGGTGATAAAACCCGCTGAAACCATTTGGCGCAAAACTTCTTTCTGCCGTTCTTTGGCCAGTTCCGGATGGGTACCGAAAGGGGAATAGGTGGTGGGAGAAGCCGGAAGTCCGGCCAGAAGAGACGCTTCGGCCAGTGTCAAATTTTTAGCCGGTTTGCCGAAGTATGTTTGGGCGGCTTCTTCCAGACCGTATGTGGCTCCGCCGAAACCGACCCGGTTTAAGTACATTTCCAGGATCTGATCTTTGGAATAGATGACTTCAACTGCAACCGAGAGAACCAGTTCCCGAAGTTTTCGTTTGAAAGTGCGTTCGGGAGAAAGGAGGGAAGTTTTGACCAGCTGCTGGGTAATGGTAGAACCGCCCTGAAGTGACGTGGCATTTTTTAAGTTGGAAAAGAAAGCCCGGGAGATGGCCTGAACAGAAAAACCCCGATGAGAGTAAAAATCTTTGTCTTCGACGGCAATTACAGCCTGCCGGACATATGGAGGAAGATCTGAAAGCTTGACCAGGGTCCGGTTTTGGCTTTGGTAAATCTTGTAAAGTTCCGTGCCGTTTCTGTCGCGGATATGAGTGGTTAAATCCACCGGTACGGTGGACAGTGAAGAGGGGGAGGGGAGATCTTTTAAAACAAAAACGTAAAAAGAAATAAATGAGACAAAAATACCGGAAAAAACCGCGATATAAGTAAAGCGGGAAGGACGGAACCGGATTCTGAATGATTGGACACCGGAAACTACCGGATATATCGCCTTTAAAAATCGTTTGAGAGCGGAGGGTTGCATATGAAAAACAGAAACTTCCGGCAGGCAGGTGGATTATAAGAAGGGCGGGGGGAAGATACAATCGCCGGATTTAAAACCCGGCGCGGCCGGTTTGGTCGAGGCGGATAATATCAGCTTCGCCGTAACCTCCCGGACAGTCAAGACACAACATAGTACCCAGGGGATCGGTGATTACGGAATGGTTTTGGATTTCGATCTGATCGGGATTTTCGGCCAGTTGTTTGGCTGTAGCCGGGGCCTGAGTGGGGCGGAAAACGGGGATATCCCGCCGGGAACCGGTATCAACCGGGGGAATGGTACCGGAAATGAAATACTCATAGCGGGGGGAGCAGTCCGGCGGGGGTGAGTCGGGGGCTTTGAGGCCCGACAGGCTGCAGACCAAAGCTCCCTGGATGCCGGCAGGCTGGAGAGGCCAATGCTGGGGTAATTTTTTGAGGGCATAAGTGATAATTTTATTCCAGATGGGAGAAGCTCCGGTGACACCGGAAGCCACCCGGCTCATCGGGGTATTGTCGTTGTTTCCCACCCAGACGGCTGTCAGAAGATCGGGATTGTAGCCGATGGTCCAGTTGTCCCGCTTGTCGTTGGTGGTTCCGGTTTTAACCGAGACTTCCGGGTGACCGGAAACGTTTAAATATGAGGAGGAACCGAAAGTGGCGGAACGGGCGCCGTTGTCATAAAGAATATGGGAGATAAGAAAGGCGGTTTCGGGGGAAATCACCCGGATGTTGGCGGGGGATGAGACGGTGAAATATAGATTGTTGTTAATGAAATAAGAATACTGCGGCAGGTCCGCAATTTTTTCAACGGGGATTTCTTTGGCATCGACTGACTCCAGAGTTTTACCAAACCGGTCTTCGACTTTGAGAATCGGATTTAAGTCGACGCGGCGTCCCTGGTTACCCAGGACGGCATAGGCGGTGGACAGGTCAAGCATGGTAACTTCGCCGCCGCCCAGGGTTAAAGACGGACCGTATTGGGTGGGATCGGCCCAGGTAGTGATTCCGAAAGCTGAAGAGGAGGCGATAAAGTCGACCAGACCATTGAGAACGAGAGTTTTGACTGCCGGGATATTGAATGAATTTCCCAGAGCGAAACGGACCTGGGTGGGGCCGTGAAACTGGTTGTCGTAGTTGTCCGGGCAGTAGTCTTTTTGTTTGGATTGGGCAAAACAGGTGGGTTTGTCGGCCAGGACAGTGGAAGGAGTAATCAGGCGGTGTTCGATTGCCAGGGCGTAATTGACGGGTTTGATGCTGGATCCCGGCTGACGGGGGCGTAAAACCACATTAACATTGCCGTCATGCTCCAGGTCGAAGTAGTCCCGGGAACCGACCATGGCCAGAATTTCCCCGGTCTGGGGGCGGGTGACCAGGGCGGCGCCGTTTCCGACATTTTCTTTCTGCAGTTTGGCGGTTTCGGAAGCAACCGTATCCTGGGCAAAATTTTGCAGGTCCAAGTCCAGAGTGGTCGTGACTGTCAGACCTTCCTGTTCCACAGTGGTCAGACCGTATTTGCGGATTAACAGATCTTTGACCCAGAGAGAAAAATGGGGAGCCTGGAACGAGGGGGGAGGAGCATACAAAAGGGGTTGGGCGGAAGCTGAAGCATATTCATCTTCGGAAATAAATTTTCCTTCCAACATCTGGTCGAGGACAAATTTCTGCCTGTCACTAGCCAGCTCAGGATGGGATCCCAAAGGAGAGTAATAGCTGGGGGCGGCGGTTAAACCTGCCAAAAGAGCCGATTCGCCTACCGACAGCTGCCTGGCTGATTTGCCAAAGTATGTAAGAGCAGCCGATTCCAGACCGTATGCCGTACCGCCGTAGGGAACCTGGTTTAAGTACATTTCCAGTATCTGATCCTTGGTGTAGAGAATTTCCACCACCGCACTCAGAGTAAATTCCCGGACTTTGCGGCGAATGGTGCGGTCATCGCTTAAGAGGGCTTTTTTGACCAGCTGCTGGGTGATGGTGGAACCGCCCTGGAGACGACCGCGGAAAAAAGTATTGATTAATGCCCGGAACATTCCCCTTAATGAAAAACCGCCGTGCTTGTAGAAATCCTTGTCCTCGGCGGCTAAAGTGGCCTGCCAGACATAGCGGGGAAGGGAGGAAAGCCGGATGGGAGTACGCCGTTCGTCGGCGTAGATTTCATAAATCAGCCGGCCCTGCCGGTCCAAAAGTTTGGTGGAAACCGGAGCCGGGTGGGAGGTAAGATTGGTGGGATTGGGGAGGTCCCAGAAAAAATAAATATTAGTAATGATAAAAAGTAATAATAATGGCAGAAAAAATGCAATCCGGTGAGATTTGACATACTCAATAAACCGGTTTTTGGGAATTTTTCGAAAGGGGATTTTTTCCCTGACGGCAAGGAAATATTTGTGCAGGGATTTGAATAATAATCGGAACTTATTTTGGCGGCGGATCTTATTTTTGAAAACCGGTTTTAGGGGCATGGGTTGAATTATACCCGCAAAGGCGGTATATTTATAAGGCATGGCAGTTAAAAAATCCAAGACCAAGCCCAAGACAGAGAAGATTGAGGAAAAACCGGCAGCAGCTGAAGTCAAGACGGAAATGAAGCTGCCCAAATGGCGGATGGAGGGAGAAACCGAAGAAGGGTCACTGGACCCCCAGGAAGAAAAAATTCTGGACTGGATACTGAAAGCGGTGGTGGCGTTTATCCTCGGGTGGCTGGCCTTGTCAATCCTGATGGTTATCGGCGGCTACTTCGGGATCTGGAAGTAATGGTACAATTTACGGATGAAGGATTTTGAGAATACCAACTGGTGGAAATATCTGGATCAGAAGATGCGGGAGCTGGTAACCCAAAGTTACGCTTTACTGGAAATGGAGGAGGGAAGAGGTGAGGAAAATAAGTTTCATGACTATTCTTTTGTGGTGTTTCCCGCGGCCAAAGCTTACGAAGGATTTTTGAAAAAAGTGTTTCTGGATATGAAACTGATTACTCCCCAGCAGTATTACAGTGACCACTTCCGGATCGGGAGGGCACTGTCGCCGACTCTGCCTAAAAGGTACCGGTCGGGGTGGGTTTTCGGAAGACTGATTGAGAATTGCCGGGGGGATACACTGCCCCTTGCAATGTGGGAGGTGTGGAAAAAAGGCAGAAACAGAACGTTTCATTACTTCCCGCAACATGAAGGATTAATAACACTTCCGGAAGCGAGGGAACTTTTGTCTGAAATTACCCGGATGATGGAACAGGTGCTTTCGGGATGCAGGGTAAGTGATACAGTCTGATAGGGTCGAGGTTTGATTCACTTGCGTTGGTATGGCATACTTAAGGATCCAATGGTAAGCGGAACTGTGGCCAGTCAGAATGACGGGGGTAAGTTGTTCGAAACCCGCGGAAATGCCCCGTTTAGTTGGAAGAAACTGGCAGGCGGACTTCTGGCCAGTTCGGCAGCGGTAATCTTCGGTGTGGCGGTACTTTTGATGTCACTTTTGGCGGTGTCCAATCCGGTGGCGGTGCATCCGAGCACGGAGTCAGCGACTTTGTCAGCAGAAATGAATGCTACATCGGCCAGTTTAGTCAGAATAGAGTATTATCTGCCGTACCCGGGACTTTTACCCGACAGCCCGCTTTATAAAATAAAAGCACTGCGGGACAGAGTCAAACTTTGGCTGACCTGGAACGAGGAGGATAAAGCCAGAAGGGAACTGTTATATGCTGACAAACGGATAAACGCTGCCATGTTTCTGGTTGAGGGGGGCAAGAACGGTCTGGGGGTGACAACAGCCACCAAGGCGGAAAAATATCTGGAGAGTGCGGTGAGCAGGGCAATAAGGCAGGCTCAGTCCGGCCGTGATGTAAAAAATCTACTGACGGATCTTTCCAAGGCATGTGCAAAACATCTGGAAGTACTCCGGGGATTGACGGAGAAAGTCGGGGCGGAAGAGCAGAAAGCATTAACACTGGTGTTTTCAACAACCAGGATGTCAGCGGAAAGAGTAGCCCAAACATTGACGGAAGTAAAATAACCGATTGAAGCTGGTGACAGCTTTTGATACAGAAGTTGTTAGTTGACCATATTTATTTAGTGTTTTAACGTGGCTGGTACCACTAGTTCTAGTGGTAAATGTTTTTTCAAGATGAAATGTCCTTTTTGCGCCCATATTGACACTTTTGTTCTGGAGTCCAGGGTGTCCGATGACGGCCAATCACTGCGGCGCCGGCGGGAATGTTCCAGCTGTCAGAAACGGTTTACCACTTTTGAAAGAGTTGAAGGTCCGACGATATTTGTGATTAAAAGGGACGGGAGCCGGCAGCCCTTTGACCGGGAGAAGATTGTTAAAGGCATTGTCCGGTCATTTGATAAAAGACCGGTATCAATCGACCAGGTAACCCAGGTGGCGGATGAGGTGGAAAGGGAGGTCAGACGGAAGGAAGTGTCTGAAATATCTTCCAAAACTATCGGCAGAATGGTGCTTAAACGGCTGAAAAGCATAGACAAAGTGGCATGGCTGCGGTTTGCCAGTGTTTATCTGGAACTGTCGGATGTAACGGAGTTTGAAAAGTTATTGGAAAAAGTAACTGCCTGAAATATGCCTGAACTGAGACTTGTTAAAAGAGGAAGACCACCCCTTACCGGGAAAAGGACGGAAAAAGGGAGCGGGATAACGGGACGGAGGCCTGAGAGCGGAGTGCCGGAGGATATCAGTGCTTCCATGTGGTCGGAACAAGCTATCCGGATACTTAAAGAAAGATATTTTATTAAGGATGATAACGGGCAAGTGACGGAAACGGTGGAACAGATGTGCTGGAGGGTGGCGTGGGAAATCACCCAGGCTGAAACCAGGTTCGGTATGAAGAGAAAGGAAATGCTGGCTCTGGCCCGGGAATTTTACAGGATTTTGATTAATCGCTGGTATTTACCGAATTCCCCGACACTGATGAATGCGGGAAAGAAAAACGGGATGCAGTATAACGGGTGCTATGTCATACCGGTTGATGATAATCTGGAGAGTATTTTTGACGGGGTGAAGTGGCAGGGACTTATTCACCAAAGCGGCGGGGGGACGGGATTTTCTTTTTCCAGACTAAGACCTAAAGGATCCCGGGTGAGAACCACAATGGGAGTGGCTTCAGGGCCGGTGTCTTTTATGCGGGTGTATAACGAAGCTACCCAGCAGATCAAACAGGGGGGTACAAGAAGGGGTGCGAATATGGGAGTTTTAAGAGTAGACCATCCGGATATATTGGAGTTTATTCATTGCAAGGAAGACGGGGGAATAACCAATTTCAATATTTCAGTGTCGGTTACCGATAAATTTATGAAGGCGCTTTCTGCAGGAGAGGATTATGAATTGACGGATCCGCACAGCGGCAAGGTAACCGGAAAATTGTCGGCTGCGTATGTCTGGAATGAAATTGCGCAGGGGGCCTGGAAAACCGGGGATCCGGGACTGATTTTTATTGACAGAATTAATAATTCGGCAGCTAACCCGATCAGACTGGACGGCTGGAAAATTGAGACCACAAATCCCTGCGGGGAACAGCCGCTTTATCCGTTTGACGCCTGCAACCTGGGAAGTATCTTTTTAGGGTACATGATAAAGGACTCCGGAAACGGGAAGAAAGAAATGGATTGGGAAAAACTGAGGAAAGTGACCAGGCTGGCGGTGCGGTTTATGGATAACGTGATTGAGATGAATCCCGTACCCCTGCCCCAGATTGCCGAGACGGTAAGAAAAATCAGACGGCTGGGACTGGGAGTGGGAGGGTGGGCTGACGCTTTGGTGGAGCTGGGGATTCCCTATGACAGTGAGAAAGCCCTGGAACTGGGGGAGGAAGTGATGCGGTTTATAAATTATGAAGGGCATAGGGAAAGCGAAAGACTGGCTTTGGTAAGAGGGGTGTTTCCGATGTGGAAGGACAGTATTTACAAAAACGGTAAGAAGATCAGGAACAGTACCATAACCACAATTGCTCCCACCGGATCAATCGGAATACTGGCTGACAGTTCCGGCGGAATTGAACCGCTTTTTGCCGTGGCCTATCAGCATGTGGTTAAGGCCGAGAACCGGATTATGAATTTTATCAATCCCAGGTTTGAGAAAGTGGCCAGGGAAAGAGGATTTTATACAGAGGAGCTGATGAAGCAGGTGGCGGAGCACGGGACGGTAAGACAGATAGAAAACATTCCCGAGGATGTCAGACGGGTCTTCGGGACGGCACATGAGATTTCTCCGCAGTGGCACGTAAAAATGCAGGCGGTTTTCCAGAAAAATACCGATAACGCGGTGAGCAAGACCATAAATTTCGGACATGATGCGGCGGCGGAGGATGTCAAGAAAGCATATACGCTGGCCTGGGAAACAGGATGCCGGGGGATTACCGTTTTCCGTGACGGGAGTAAGGGAGAGCAGGTATTAAACCTGGGGATGAAAGACGCGACACCCGGTCCACAGCAGGCTGTTTCTAAAAGTGAGGAACAGGTGGTCAAACCCAGACCGGTGCGGGTGGAAGGAGCAACCTACAGGATTGAAACCCCGCTGGGGCGGGCATTTATAACCGTAAACCACGATGAAGACGGGAACCCGTTTGAAGTATTCGTGATTATCGGCAAAGCCGGATCGGAGGTGGCGGCAATGGCAGAAGCTCTGGGCCGTCTGATTTCCACCACTCTGAGGTTTGGGAACCATTTACCATCCAAAGATAAAGCCAAGGAAATAATGGAGCAGTTGATGGGAATCGGGGGAAGCAGATCGGTGGGATTCGGTCAGCAAAAGGTGAGGAGTCTGCCCGACGCGGTGGCTAAGGCCATCGGAATGCACTTCGGGTTGATCGGATTTAAACAAAGCCAGTCCGATCAGGTAAACCCGGTGAAGCCGGCAGTGCAGGAGACTTTTATTTCGGAAGGAAACGGGCATACCCAGGTGCCGTTGTTTCAGAAAAAGGCGGATTTATGTCCAAAGTGCGGCGAAGCGGCGCTGGTGTTTGAAGAAGGCTGCAAAAAATGCTACGGATGCGGGTATTCGGAGTGTTAGGAAATGGGAGGCGGACTGTTGGGTGAGCGGCGAAGGTAAATGAGGGTGTGGGAAAGAATTCCGGGGCCCAAAAATTCTTCTGAGGAGAGTTTGGAGTGAGATAGGTAGTTTTGGAAAGCCAGGGTATAACCTTCATCCGGGAAGGGATAATGGGCATGATCATTAGCGTCAATCCAAAAAGCCTGATTTTTTTGGGACTCCGGGACGGTACCCTGGGCGAGACAAAGGTAGGTGATTCTGACTACCTGGACGGAGCGGTTGATGAGATCCAAATAAGTGGTGACGTTTAAAGGCACAGAAATGGTTGTGATAGTCAGTCCGGTTTCGGCCTGAACTTTTTCAACCAGACTATCCCTTAAACTTTGTCCGAATTTGAGATGACCGCCGGGAAAATCCCAAAGAGCCTGGCCATCCTGGCTTAAAGGGTGTTTGGTAACCAGACATTGCCATTTGGAATTACTGATAAAAGCTTTCTGAACAATGGTAATGGTGTCGTTCATAATATCAGTTTATACAATTTGGCAACGCCGCGCCAGTGGTGCGATAATGCTTGCTGTGAGAAAGATCTATACCAAAGCAGGGGACGGGGGGATTACGGAGATTTTGGGGAAAAAGGTCAGGAAAGATGATAATTTGATTGAGGTATTGGGAAGCCTGGATGAACTGAACAGCTGGATAGGATTCGTAAGGACCCACTCGCCGCTTCGCGGGCAAATTCAGAATGAGTTGAAAAATATTCAGAACAATTTGCTTTTAATCAGTTCGGGACTGGCAGGAAGCGGGAAAGGGCTGAATCCTGATGAAACCGGAAAACTGGAGAGATTGATCGATAAACTGTCCAAGGATTTGCCGCCTCTGACAAGCTTTATTTATCCGGCGGGGGAAATGCATATTGCCAGGGCGGTAGCCAGAAGAGCAGAGAGAGAGATGGTAAGAATTTTCAATTTTCAATTTTCAATTTTCAATAAAAGGGATAAATCTTTAATCTTGAAGTATATGAACAGGCTGTCTGATGCACTGTTTGTAATGGCCAGGTGGGTGAACCGGAAGAAGGGAATCGGGGAAGAAGTGTGGAAGGGGTAGTGAGTAACTGGTAGTATAAATATGGTATGGATGATAACCAAAATCAGTCCCAGGGCACCTTACCGGTAGATGATCCCAAAGTCCAGGCGGCAATTGCCGATTTGGCAAATATTACCGCCAAACCGACCGAGTCGATGGCGGATGTGGTGGAGGAATTTGAGGAGAAACAAAATGATTTTCAGGCGGCGTACTCGGCCGGAGGTAAGTTTGCCAGAGATCTGGAAGAAATTGCCAAGGGTTACGGGAGAAAGGGCGGAGTGGAAATGGAGCCCTCACCGATAAAAGTTTCCGAAGGCAGGAAGGTAGAAGTGATGGAGGAGATCCCGACCAGTCCGGAGGTGGAAAAGGGGCTGGAACAGGAAGGGTTCATTGAAAAAGTAGAAAAGGAGACGGCAGTATCACCGATTATTGTAGATGATTATACAAAGGAGGTACTTTTGAAACCTACCTCCGGTCAAAGTCCGAAAGTTATATTACCACTGACGGAGGAACAAGTGGAAAGGGGATTGCATGAGAAAGTGTGGGAAAGTGTCCGGTGGCTGGCGGAGTGGTGTGTGAGGCAAATCAGGATGCTCTCCGGAAGGGCGGAGTATAAAAATCCGGTCACGAAATAGGCAAACGATAGTCACAGGGCAGTCATTCGTTGTAAGATGAAAGTATGATTAACGGGGTGGATCCGGTGGCGGTAATGTGGGAGGTGGCGGTGATAGCGCTTTTAATTCTTTCGCCGTTTTTTTTACTGGGAGGACTGTTTTATTTCTGGATTCTGTGGTACCGACATAAAGACCGGGAGGAGCATAGCTTACGGATGGTGTGTTTGCAGGTGGCCGTACCCCGGGATAACGAAATAAAGATTGATGCCATGGAGCAGATTTTTGGTAGTCTGTATTCCATAAAAAAAGGTAAAAAAGGTCCATTCGGCCTGCTGACATTTTTACAGGTGCAGCCGCATGTGAGTTTTGAGATGGTAGCCAGGAAGGAAGATATCAGATTTTATATTGTGGTTCCGGAAAAACTGCGGGATTTGGTGGAAAAGTCAATTCACGGCGGATTCCCCGGGGCGGAAATTCTGATGGTGGACGAACCGACGATTTTTTCCGAGGAGGGAAAAGTGGAATTTTCCTGGATGGTCCTTAGAAATGCCGAATACAATCCGATCCAGACATATAAAAATCTGGCGACGGATCCGATGGCCGGTCTGACTTCGGCACTGGCAAAAATGAACGAAGACGAGGGGGCGCATATCCAGATTTTGATATCACCGGCTGATAACAAATGGAAGGGAAAAGGCAGGGCGTGGATCGGCAGGACGAAGAAGAATGAAGCCAATCCGGAAAAAGCCAGCTACAAAGTGGATCCGAAAGTGATGGAAGCGGTGGAAAGTAAAGTATCCAAGTCCGGATTTTGGGCCACAATCAGGGTGGTGGTGTCATCTAAAGACAAGGATATGGCAAAAATGCACCTTCAAAACATCAAAGCTGCATTTGAACAGTACAGCGGGGATTTGAACGGTTTTAAAGGAAAGAAAGTCAGACTGAAAGCCCTGTTTATGCAGGATTTTATTTACCGGTACCAGCCGGTAATCCGGTGGGGTGACTGGACGATACTTAATTCAGAAGAATTGGCTACCATTTACCATTTTCCCAATAAGACGGTGGAAACCCCGCATATTCATTGGCTGTCGGCCAAAAGAGCCCCGGCACCGCAGGGAATTGCCACATCGGGACTGTATATCGGCAAATCGGTATTTAGAGGGATAACCCGGCCGGTATATATATCCGATGTGGACAGGGAGAGACATATGTATATTATCGGAAGGACCGGAACCGGCAAGACGGAAATGATGAAAACAATGATATTGCAGGATCTGCGCGCCGGTAAGGGGCTGTGTGTGATTGACCCGCATGATCTGGCGGAGGATTTACTCGGATATATACCTCCGGAAAGGGCGGAAGATGTGATATTTTTTGATCCTTCCGATGAAGAATGGCCGATGGGATTAAACCTTTTGGAAACCCGCACCGAAGGCGAGCGGCACATGGCGACCAATGCGGTGATCGGCATGATGTACAAACTGTATGATCCGCATAAGACGGGGATTATCGGCCCCCGGTTTGAGCATGCAATCAGAAACGCCATGCTGACGGTAATGGATGCGATTGACGGCGGAACATTTATTGAAGTAGTGCAGGCTTTACAGCGGCCGGAGTTTGTGCAGGAAATGCTTCCCCGGGTGAAAGATCCGCTGGTGCGAAGATACTGGACGGACCAGATTGCCCAGACATCGGATTTTCATAAATCAGAGGTGCTGGATTATATTGTGTCCAAGTTCGGGCGGTTTGTGACCAATAAAACGATCAGAAATATTATCGGGCAGAATGTCAGCGCTTTTGATTTCCGGAAAGTAATGGATGAGGGAAAGATTCTGATTATTAATCTGGCCAAGGGAAAATTGGGGGAAGAGAACAGCAACTTTTTGGGACTGGTACTGGTTCCCCGACTGGTGGCGGCCGCTATGAGCCGGGCGGATATTCCGGAGGCACAGAGAAGGCCGTTTTATCTGTATGTGGATGAGTTCCAGAATTTTGCCACTCCGGATTTTGCCACTATCTTGTCCGAAGCGAGGAAATACAAACTGAATCTGATAGTGGCCAACCAGTTTACTTCGCAAATGGAGGATGAAGTGAAAAATGCGGTATTCGGGAACGTGGGAACTCTGATTTCCTTCAGAACCGGGGTGGCTGATGCCAATTTCCTGCAGCATGAATTTACGCCGACTTTTAACGAAGCGGATCTGTTAAATATCGAAAGATTCCATGTGTATATCAAAACAATTGTAAATAATGAGCCGGTAGTACCGTTTTCGATGGATGTAACGAAGGACCTGGCAACTGAAAGAGCCATGCGCAACCAGAAACTGGCGGATGCGATTAAACAATTGTCGCGCTTAAAGTACGGACGGGATGTGCGTCTGATTGAACACGAGATTTCCGACAGGGCGAAACTGTAGTAGGTAATGGTAAAAATTGGAGATTGGATAAATCGTTTAATGGCGGGACACAAATATATCTGAACATTTGAAATCGTTTTCTGTAAATATTATACTGGGGTTCAGTGTATAGAGCAGAAGATCGAAGAAAAGCAGTAGAACTCAGATTAAAGGGATTGAGTTATTCACAAATTAAAGAACAGATTAATGTTAAAAATGGAACTCTTAGTTACTGGTTAGTTAATTATCCTTTAACTTTGGAACAAAAAAATAAGCTATATAAGAGGAGGGATGTTTGGGTAGAAAAATTCAGAGAGACAATGAGGAAGAAAAGAGAAATAAAGTTGATCAAGATATTAAATCAGGAAAAGAAAAAGTTGGGAGGAATTACTAAAAGAGATATTTTGTTGTTGGGAGCAGGATTATATTGGGGTGAGGGGCGTAAGGAAGGTAGTGCTGCGAGTATAAGCAATAACGACCCAAGCGTAATAAATTATTTTTTATTCTGGATTGAGAAATGTTTTAGATTAAAACGAAAAGATCATAAAATTCGAATTTATTTGCATTTATATAGTGATATGGATATTGAGGGTGAAATTGGTTATTGGGCTCAAATTTTAAACGTGGACAGAGATCAATTTGCTAGACCTTATATTAAAATTTCGAAAAGATCAGAGATTGATCAAAAAGGTTTTGGACATGGTACGTGCCATGTCCAGATCGCTGATGTTAAAATCAAAGAGCAGGTTTTAGCAATAATTAAGCTCATTTCAAAATTAAATGGATCCGTCGTTCACCGGTAGGACCCGAATCTTATAAATTCGTGAACTTGGTTCGACTCCAAGCGGATCCACAAATATCTACTTTGGTTTGTGGTTGTCGATCCAATCATTAAGATACTCCAGAAAAAGCGCATTATCCACACCGAGTGAATCAGTTATATTGTTGATTGTTTTCAACTTGTCTTTATCAAGCGGTTTATCCAAACTTTCGAGAAAAGCTAATGCAGGACCCAAGGCCTGGCCTGCCTGCAAACATTGGGGAAAATAAGGGTGCAGAACACAATCGGGATTTTGACAACCATGTTCATCGATGGGGCACAACGTTTCGCGGGAATCGGCCATTAAAGTTCGACCAGACGGGTAGCAGTGAGTTCTTCCTTGATCTGTAAAAATTCGAGGTATTTTTGGGTGGAGCTTAAGCGTTTGTGGCCGACGTGCTTATGAATGATTTCGGGCTGGACGCCGTTTCTTAACTGGTGGGCAATAAAGGTGTGGCGAAGATCGTTGACTTTGACGTTTTTTAGCCCGGCTTTTTTGAAGTAGCGGTCGATGCTGGTGCGGATGTTTCTGATTAAAAGCGGCCGGCCGGTTTTAGTAACAAATAAGTGGTCGTTTTCCACTTTTGGCCTCATAGCCAGGTAGTTGGTGACGGCGACGGAAGCGGATCGCGGAAGCGGGATATTCCGGGCGGGATTATTTTCTATGGAGCGGATCTGAAGCTCATTTTTTTTGACATCTTCGACCCGGAGATTGGCCAGCTCGGAAATTCGCATCCCGGTTTGCAGAAGGAGTTCGATGACGGTCCCGATACGGATATCCAGACGGACGGCGTCACGCAGGGCTTTGTACTCGTCCGAGGATAATATCCGGGGAGGCTTGATATCGTATTTGGGGTGGGGGAGAGACTGGGCGGGATTGACGGTGATCATACTTTCCTGGTGCAGGTATCTGAAAAAGGTCTTTAAAGAGTTGATTTTACGGCTGATGCTTTTGGCGGTGTAGTTCTGGGAGGAAAGATGGCTGAGATAATCCTGGAGATGCTCAGGCAGGATAGTGGTTGCCTGGGTGATCCGGCGCCCAAGCATATGGTCTTTGAGCTGGCCCAGATCAGAACCGTAAGCAATCCGGGTGGCAGAAGACCGGCTCTGAGTTTCCAAATACTTGAGAAACTTTTCCAAGGCAGATTCGAAACTGACCGGATCTGGTAAGCTATTCATACTACAGGTCGTATTTTACCCCCAGAATTCTACAATGTAAAATAGGAGATTGCAAGATGAGAAAGAAATGGCAAAGCTGGGTGATTCTGATTCTGGGTCTGGTGATGATATTCCGGGTGGGAGGGAACGTGGTACGGCTGTGGAAAGCGGGAGGGTGGGTGGAGGAAGCGGAGCGGGACGTGAAAAAGGCAGAGGAGGAGAATCTGAGGCTAAAAGAACAGCTGGCCGAAGTACAAACCCCTCAGTTTTTGGAGCGGGAAGCCAGGGAAAAACTGGGCTACGGCAGGCCCGGGGAGATAGTAATTGTGCTGCCGGAGCAGGGCAGTACTCAAAGCTCTGTACCCAGTACTCTGGAAGACCAGGCTCCAAATTGGGTGAGGTGGCGGAAGGCGTATTTAGGGTTTTGAGGGTTTTTCAGCCTCTTCCAGCACCTGTCTGATAAAGTTTACTTCCAGATCCGTAGCTAAAACCGCTTTTAGGGCTAAGGCCAGGATCTCCCTAATCCGGACGGGTGGCTGGAGTTTTTTTCTGCGGTAATCTTCGGAAACCTTATTGTAGGCAGTTTCAAGGTTATTTATCACAGTGGCTGGGGCGGGAGTCGGACCCGCAACCGTCGTCTTATGAAGGCGCTGCTCTGCCATTGAGCTACCCAGCCTGGACCGTATGAAGCTAATTTTAGCACGCAATCAGGAAGGTTTTTTAAAGTGACGGGGGAGATTGAGCAGGCCATAGGATATCAAGGCACCGGCTGTACCGGCGAGGGCATCACCCACAAATTCCGGATTATTCTCAACCAAAGCTTCGAAGTATACGTTAATGCTGACGGCAGCATAAAGAGCCAGTTGGGAAGCTTTTTTGGTCTCAATGTGACCGAATTTATTAAACAGTTCAAATACCGCCAGAGTCAGGAACAGGGAGGGAGGAACGTTTCCCCAGTGGTTTTCAATCAGAGGGCTGACACGGTCGAAAATATGAGGATTCCGGTTGTTGATAGAGTCAATCAAACTAGTAAAGATAACGGCGGTAACGGTTGTTGCTTCCGGAAGTGGCGGAATAAGTTTTTTGATTAATCCCTTTTTTTCCATATTTTCAATATTTCTCTTTGCCGTGAAGTTGGTGACCTTCCCACTTCGGGGAGTCAGTCTCGTCATTGTGAAAAAGCCGGTCTCTTTCAATGCTTTCCCGTAGTTCACTGATCAGATTTTTAGAAACATGCTTTTTTTCCAATCCCATTGCCCGTGAAATTTTCAGCCGGGCGAATGTGGCCATATTGGGACAGATGGGGAGAGGTCTGGTTTTAAACATGTCCACGGATTGTATCAGATGGACTTTAATTTAAGAATACGAATTTTCTTTTGCCGGGGCCAGCTTTTGATTTGAGCCTCGCGTCTGAGGGCAGAAGATTTATCAGGGTGTTTTTCAAGGTAAATAATTCTGACCGGTTTGTGGCTGCGGGTATAGGCTCCGCCTCTGCCGCTTTTGTGGTCAAGAAATCTTTTTTGGGGATCGGCGGAAATGCCGGTATAGAAACTGCCGTCGGAGCAGAGGAGGAGATAGACATGCCACATCGGGATAAGTATAGCCAAAAAAAATGACCCGCGAGGGTCATTTTGTTTTGGTTGCGGGGCCGGGAATCGCACCCGGTCTGGAAGATTATGCACTTGTTAATCTCGTGTTACCGCGAGTGTCGGACTATATCATTCCCCTCTACTGAAGTAGGGGATTTGGCGTGTAGTCTCTACGGACTCTCTGGTTTCCCAGGTTGCCTCGGTATTGTCCTATACCGTGTAGTATAGGATGTCCACCGATATAGCCAAATTTTCATTCCCACATTACTGTGAGACGGGCCCACTTCTACTAGCCTTCCGTGCGGCTTTACACTACCCCGCATATGTTCTAAAAGAACTCTCTGATTATACCACAGATTTGAAGCTAAATTAGGCGAGCCTGGACATATATTCGTTTAATTATCAGAGCAGGGGATACCCGGATAGGAAAAGCATTTCCCCGGCCACGATCGAATCAGTCCACCAGATATAGCCGGGATCGCTGCGGTTGTTCTGGTCAAATGTGGGTATGTTAATAGGATTGGATTTGACGTAGTTTGAAACCAGGCCGTTAAAGAGAATAAAGCGCTTATTAATATAATCAGAAAAACTGAAAGGCAGTGTGGTCCGGGTGGAAAAATAAATTATAACCGGTTCACCGCTTTGATACGGAGTATTGGTAACACCGGTCCAGTCACCAAGGGGAGAATTTATATATTGGTAAGCATTGGGATCTATATATCTGACCCAGGTCTTGAATGAGTCGGTAATATGGTGGGTGAATTCAGCCGGAACAGCCTGGTTGATTGCCTGATAGCTAATGCCACCACGGATAAGCTCGAACATTACGCCCGACTGATATGAAGGGTTTAATTGATTATGGTTATCAAAACGAAAATCGTTGTATGCGGTGGAGGTTTTGGTTTCACATAAGCCGGGATCGCCGGAAACGGTAATTGAGTGGTAGGCATAACACTTAGCCAAATCAGCTAATATACTGCGGTTGGATACATCGGGAAAATAATTCGTGGTTTCTGCCAAAACCAGAGCATGCCAACCGTTTTCTTCACCTTTGGTGTCCGATGTTTTGCCGGTATCCGGCATCCGGGTAATCAAAAGATTGTCGAAAATGCTGGTTCCGGTCAAACCCCAGGTGCTGACTATCTGGATCATATTGGAATTTAACTGGGTGGAGTTAACACCGATATATTGTCCGTCAATATATCCTGAAACACCGATTTTTTCGGAAGCCAGACCACAGCAGTTGCTGCTTAAGGATAGGGAAAATTTATGCCATCCCGCAGACCTTCTGATTGCGGTAGGCTGCATATTACCGACCGAATTGATGCGGAAAAGGTAATAGTCTTTTGAAATTGAGGTGTTGACTCCGATTCCGGTATTTTGAGCATTTGCATTGGAGGCAAGAAGAAACATAACCCCTTTTTTCAAACTCATATCATCATAAAACCAGATGGTGGCTTTGAGACTGGGTGCCGAATCGTATACAGGCAGCATCTTTTTGATGCTGACCAAATTATTTCCGGTTCCGTCAGGATAATTGATTACCAGTCCGGGTGACCCGTTTTGGCCCTTTCCGGGAGTGATTACGGCAGTATTAATATTTACCGGCGTACTGGAATTGATCCAGCCGGATAGCGGAGATGTATTGAAATCATCCCTGGCTAAAATATAAGTTTGGATTTGGGAAAAGAGGATGTTTTTAGCTTTTTGGATTGTTGATGCATCCAGATCCGGTTTGAGTAGATTCAGAGCACCTGAAAGCTGAGCCAGGTATGCTCCCCGGGCCCAATATTTTCCGTCACTATCCGTATTCCAATTACCGCGGTTTAGAGCATCGGAAAAAAGAGATTTAGCCCGGTTAACGGCCGTTAAATTATTTACCCGTTTACCGTATGCATAAAACGCGGTAGAAGTGTTTAAGAGAGCCCGAAGATCATTAGCATGAGTCCGGGTGCCCAATTGGGAATATATCGGGGAAAAATCGGTATTTCCGTAGATGTTATAGAAGGTTTGCAGAACGCGAAATATGTTATTAGTTGCGGACAAACTGTCCATTTGAATTACAGACGCCTCGTCGAATAATGACTTCCCATACAAACCCCAGGTGGCAATATACGACACCAGGTTGAATTGTTTTTGGGTTGTGTTAACCATTAAAGTCCGGTCAGCCCTGTAAATGAAGGTATTGTCGATTTTTGCGTATGTGCCTTTATCCGTGACTATCAGCTCGAGAATATGCCAGCCCAAGGTCCGGGGAATACCGGAGTCCAGCATCTGATCGTAAGTGTTTAACCGAAAAAGATATTTTGTAGGTGAAATGTTTGTATTTATGACCAGGGCAGTATTTTGACTTTGATTGTTTTGGTTAGTTATCAGGAAAGACACTCCTTTGGTTGCGGACATATCATCATAAAATGCGGTTTTAACAACCATATTGGTTACAGGACCGGAAGAAATAGTTCTGTCTGCCCGCAGAAACTGGTTATTGCTATAGTCCTTATAGTCAAACTGCAGACTTCCGGAACCTTTATAAGCATTAGGGGATATGGTGATTTTGTTGGTAGTGTTATTTTGATTCAGTGTCCAATTGGACAAGACAGACGGTGTATCGAAGTGTTCATCAAGTAACACCGGTTGAACAGGAATGGGAGCGGGCGGGATGGTATATGCAGAAGAAGTGACTCTGGAATACATGCCCTTCTGTACGATGTAGGCAGTAGTTAATGCAGATAGTAAAAGGAAAACGAAAACCGGGAGTTTGGTGATTAACGCTTTTTTCATTCTGGCTATTACATATTCATGCTATATCAAGCACCCGGAATATTCAATTTTGTTCAATCACAAGTGATACACTTTAAGAGTGAAGAAGAGTGGGGTAAAGCCAAAGAGCCTGACGGCTGAGTATTTGCGAAAAGTCGGGGTTAAGGAAGTGCTGATTCCTGGGTTGCTTTTAGCCGGAGTACTGGGTTGGCGGGGATGGGAAACAATGAAAACTAATTATTATTCAAACCCGCGGATTTTTCCGGCAACCGGGGTGGTGAGAACAATCTTTGACGGCGATACATTTGAACTCCAAAACGGGGTAAGGGTGAGGATGATCGGAATAAATGCCCCAGACCGGGGACAGAAAATGTATGATGAAGCAGCCGGAAAATTAGGCGGTTTGGTTGAAAACAGAAGAGTCTGGCTGGAATATGACCGGTATCAGGATGATAAAAACGGCCGGGTATTGGCCTGGGTCTGGGTGCAATGTGAAGGGGAACCAAAATTTACCCCTGCGGATTACATGCATCTGACTTACAACCGGTCCAGAGAAGGACTGACAGAAAATCCAGCCGGGTGCATAAAAGGTAAATTGGTACAGGAGGAATTGGTTCGAGCGGGCTTGGCCACAGGGGAAGCATACAAAGACCGGGGTGAACTAAAATACGAAGAGAGGATCAGAAAGTCAGATCTATTTGCGGGCGGAAAATGACTTTACGAGGTAAGTAACCAGAAAGAAACCGATGCCGGTGAGAACAACAATAGGACCGGGGGAAATACGGCAGAGATCGGCTATTAAAAGACCGAAAACGGCTGAGGCAACCCCGAAAAAGGTTGACCAGAAATAGTAACTTTTCAAACCCCGGCTGATGTTTTTTGCCGAAGCTGCGGGAATGATCACCAAAGCACCCATCAGAAGGGTACCGACAAATTTGACGCCTATAGCAACGACTGTTCCAACTAAAAGCAGATATATGAGATTTGTTGACGAGACCGAAGTTTTAAGAGATTGGGCCAGTTCTTCGGAGATGGTGGACAGAACGAGCTTTTTGGAAATTGTGGCGGTAACCAGGATGACGACAAGAGACAGGCAAATAGCAGCAATCGATTCAATAACGGAAAGAGTACGGATATTACCGAAAAGAGCTTCCAAAAGCTCGGGCTCGGGGGTAACCAGAATACCGATAGCCAGGCTGGCGGTGAAAAAGATACCGACCAAGGCTTCTGGGTAGAGAGTCGAAGTTTTTTGGAAATACCAAATTCCGATGACGGCAATCACCAGGGCGATAAATGCACCCAGTATGGGAGAGGAGTTTAAAGCCAAAGCAATGGCCATGCCGGGAAGAGCTACGTGGGAGAGAGCATCACCGACCAAAGACATGCGTTTGATGACCATGAAGGAACCCAGGTATCCGGCGGCTGCCCCGACAAAAGCCCCGGTAAGAAAAAGAATCAGTAATGGTAAAGAATCGATCATACCAGGTGCTGATGATGGTAAATACTGGTGTGTTCACCGAAAAGCCTAGACAGGGCATCCTGGGTGAGAGCCTGGTGGGGAGGGCCGTAACACAGCCCTTCTTTGTTTAAACATAAAACGTTGGTGGCATAACGGTAAACAACCTGAAGTTCGTGGGAGATGAGAATGAGAGTCAGACCTTCCTGGTCCTGAAGTTTTTTTAGCAGACTGTAAATAGATTCTTCGGCCGAGAGATCCACACCCGTGGTAGGTTCATCAAAAAGCAGAATATCAGGATGGCCTGCCAAAGCCCAGGCGATTAAGACCCGCTGCAGCTGGCCGCCGGAGAGGATCCCCAGTTTGCTGTTTAAAATTTCGTGGGGGTCGGTGAAACCGACAGCGGTTAACACCCGGTGAGTTTCCTCAGGATGCACGTTTTTGAGTGTAAAAAATTCGGCGGCGGTTAAAGGCAGGTCGGATTCGATATAAAGCCTTTGGGGAACATAACCAATGCTGATTTGGGGAGCCCACCGGATTTTACCGGTGTAGGAAATCAGGCCAAGGAGAGTTCTGAAAAGCACTGTTTTTCCGGCACCATTGGGACCGATGATAGCCAGAGTTTCGCCTTTTTGGACATTAAAATCGAGGTTATCGATAACCAGATTTCCGTTGAGCTCGACTTTGAGACGGGAAACTTGGAGTAGAGGCGCAGCCATACGAATTATTATAGGTGATACAAGACCTTTTTGTGTACCTCACTGGTTAGAAGTATAATTTCAGTGAAGGATTTGATATATGAATGACGAAAAAGTAAAAAAATACAGCGAAGAACTGGACCGGTTGCGGATTGAACATCAGGTGTTCGAGCACCCGTATTTGACAGAAGCAGATAAAGTGCAGGAATACCTGGGGGATAATTTGTCCGGCAGCTGCCCGACCCTGATTTTTAAAGCAGGTGATAAGTTTGTCGCCTTGATAAAAAGAGGCGAGATAAAAATAAATTCAGGGAAACTTAAAAAGGTTTTAGGAGTAAACAATTTGAGAATGGCCAATAAAGAAGAATTTGAAAGTTTAACCGGAGTTCCGGTCGGAGCAGCGAGAGTTTTTAATCCGGGAATACCCACATATCTAGACAAAAGTATATTCGGAAAAGACTACTTAAACGGTGGTACGGGGAGTTTTTTGGTAACTTTTAAATATAAAACCGGAGATTTGAGGAAGATCCCCGGGGTTACCGAAGTTGAAGTGACTGAAGGGGGAAGGAAGAGAATTTTTGCCGGGATGAGACCAACCGGCCGGCTGCATCTGGGTAATTACCTGGGAGGAGCCAAGGGAATGCTGGAACTGCAGAGTAACCCGGAATATGAAACCACTTTTATGGTAGTGGATTTGCATGGGATAACCACTCCCTATGATAAGGACAAATTTCAGGAAAGTATTAAGAATGTGATGCAGGATTATCTGGCAATCGGATTGGATCCGGAAAAGTCCGTATTAACGGTGCAGTCGAAAGTCCCGGAACATCTGGAGCTGGCATATTTGCTGTCCACGGTAACGACCATTGCCAAAATGTCACATCTGCCGACTTACAAGGAAAAAGTGAAACAATATCCGGAATACAATACCATGGCGCTTTTAAACTATCCGGTGCTGATGGCGGCGGATATTATGATTTATAAAGCAGAGCTGGTGCCGGTAGGGATTGATCAGGAACCACATCTGGAAATAACCCGGGAGATTGTGCGAAGAATGAACCATGATTTCGGAACGGATTTTCCGGAACCTGTTAGGTTTGCCACCAAGGGGGAATATGTACCGGCATTGACCGGCGACGGGAAGATGAGTAAGTCGGTGGAAGGAAGTTATATTTCTTTAACTGATGATCTGCAGACTATTATGGGCAAAATTGCCAGAATGCCGACGGATGCCGGTGGTCCGGGGGATGTACCAAAAGAAGGACCGGTAGCAAATATATTTAAGTATATTGAGCTATTCCGGTCCAACAGACTGGAATATTATGCCGGGCTTTATGAACAGGGGAAGTTGCGGTATGCGGAGGTGAAGGAAGATTTGTCCCGGGCAATTTTTGATGAATTAAAACCGATACAGGAAAGGAGAGAAAAAATCTCCGGGGAGTATGTAGAAAAAGTGATAAAGGAGGGGGCGGAGAAAGCCAGAGTGAAAGCCCAGGCTACTTTGAAGGAAGTTAAAGCGAAGATGGGACTGATATGATTACAATTGAAGATTTTGCCAAAATAGAAGTTAAGGTAGGATTGGTGACAGAGGCCTCGGATGTGGAAAACAGCAATAAACTCATCAGACTGACGGTGGAAGTAGGGGAAGAAAAACTGAGAACAATTTTTACCGGTGTGAGGACTTACGGTTATACTCCTGATGATTTTTTGAATAAAAAGTTCCTGTTTGTGATAAATCTGGAACCGAAGAAAATCATGGGTGAGGAGTCGCAGGGAATGATACTGGCTGTCGATTCCGACTCCAAGCCGGTCTTTGTTTCGGCTGAAGGGCTTCCCGTAGGCGCGAAGGTGAGGTAGAATAGCCCGGTCATGGCGAAATATAGTTTGAGTGGGAAAAAAGATGAGAAGAAAAACGGGGGGATCAGAAAAAGACTGCCGATAAAGGGAGTGGTGGTACAGATGCGGTTTGATTTCCAGAAACTTTTATGGCTTATGGTAGTGGTGCTGATGGTAATGTCTTTGGTTGAGCTGTGGAACAGCGGGGAGAAAGCCAGTATGGAAGTGCCTTTGTCTCAGGCTCTGGAGGACATCAAATCGGGAAAGATAAATAAGGTGGAGGTATACAGCGATAAACTGTCGCTTTTTTACGTTGATAAGAAAGATGAGATATTTTCTTCCAGAAAAGAACCGACTGAAAGCTTTACCCAAATATTATCCGATTCCAAAATTGAACCGACGGCAGTCAATTATGAAATTAAAGACCAAACTTTGGGGCAATTGGTAGCAGCAGTTCTCCCCAGCATTATCGGGACAGGTGTAGTACTTTTGGTAATTCTTTATATGTTCCGGCAAGCCCGGGGACAGCAGGATTCGATTTTTTCCTTCGGCCAGTCCAAAGCAAAACTTTTTGATAAAGGCAAACAGGCAGTGACATTTAAGGACGTGGCGGGTGTGGATGAAGCCAAGAAGGAACTGGAAGAAGTGGTAGACTTTTTGAAAAATCCGGGGAAATATAAAGCCCTCGGAGCCAGAACTCCGAAAGGGGTACTTTTAGTGGGGCTTTCTGGAGTGGGAAAGACGCTTTTGGCCCGGGCGGTGGCGGGGGAGGCGGGAGTGCCTTTTTTCTCCATGGCAGGATCGGAGTTTATGGAAATGCTGGTCGGAGTGGGATCTGCCCGGGTAAGAGATTTGTTTGCAACTGCCAAAAGAGCCGCGCCGTCAATAATTTTTATTGATGAAATTGACGCCATCGGCCGGCAAAGAGGGTTCGGGATTATGGGCGGACACGATGAGCGCGAGCAAACTCTGAATCAGATACTGGTTGAGATGGACGGATTTACCCAGAACGATAATGTGGTGGTACTGGCGGCTACCAACAGGGGAGATCTTCTGGATCCGGCGCTTTTACGACCCGGCCGGTTTGACCGGAGAGTGGTTGTGGATATGCCGGACATCGAAGGCCGGAAAGCGATTTTGTTAATTTATGCCAAGAACAAGCCGATTTCCAAGGATGTAAATTGGGAAGCAGTGGCCAGGAGGACGGTGGGCTTTTCCGGAGCGGATCTGGAAAATATGATGAACGAAGCGGCTATCCAGGTAGCCAGGGGAGGCAGAAAGGAACTGGATATGAAAGATATTGAAGAAGCGGCAACCAAAGTAAAACTGGGACCGCAGAAAAAACGGATACAAAGCGAGGAAGACCGGAGACTGACGGCATATCACGAGGTGGGACACGCAGTCGTGACCTGGGCGCAGCCGGGTATGGATCCGGTACACAGAATTTCCATAGTATCCAGAGGAATGACTTTGGGGCACACACTGGTACCGCCGTCTTCGGACCGGGTGCATGAAACTAAAAAGAGGCTGATAGGGCAAATTGCGATGATGATGGGCGGAAGAGCAGCGGAACAGATGGTGTTTGATGAAATGACAACGGGGGCGGCTTCCGATATCGACAAGGCTACGGAAATTGCCCGGGGAATGGTGATGGAGTTCGGAATGAGTCAGTTGGGGCCGATTAATTACGGACCCAAGCAGGATATGGTGGATTGGGGCAAGACTTATTACGAACAGACGCAAATATCACAGGAAATGCAGGGAAAAATTGATACGGAAGTGAAAAAGATCATGGACACCGGTTACGAGACGGCAGTGAAAATTCTGAAGAAATACAGCAAGAAACTGGATGAAGTATCTACCAGACTTCTGGAAATCGAAACCATGGACGGGGATGAATTTGAGAAGATAATGAAGGGATAATACTAACTTATTGGAAAGAGTTGATGTCAATCCTATAGTATATTATAATGCTGTGTATGTCTTTAGGTACGGAATACACCGATTCGGAATATTGTGAGAAAAGCCGAAGTTTATCTGCGGCGATGAAACAACTCGGACAGGGAATACAGGATTTAAAGCCCGGAACAGATGTATATGTTGTCGGTTCGCTGGGTAGAAGGTTGGTTGCAGCATTGATGTTGATGGAGAAAGACAAAATCAGCTTGGATGAATACTTATTAAAGGCAAAAGGATATTTAAGGCCGAGGGTTAATTTCCGTGGCAATCTGGATGTTGATATTGCCGTGTCGTCTGAGGAGGTGAACTGGTCTGATTTAGCAGGGATTGCCAGGGAAATAACACATAAAAATAATGGGATTGAGATTGATCCGCATTTTGCACAAATGCAAGGTGAAAAAATAGTTTATAAATGCGGATATAGCGGAAGTGAGGAAATTATTGATCCGGGTCAGGGTAAGGTGGATTTAGGGAACGGAACGGAAGTTCGGCCTTTAGGTTTACTTGCCGGATTACAATGTCACTTACTCCACGGCAGAATAAGAGAACAGGATTTAGGAGAGATGTATTTGATGATTTCAGTACTTCAGGAAACAAATAAATGGGATGAAGATGTAAGGGATAAATTAAGAATGATGGCTGTGGGTTATCTAAGAAGCGGAAATGTCGGCTTGGATTTAGCCAGAATGATTTACCATCAGGCAGTGCCTTTAAACGTGAGAATTGTGGTCAGTAAGATTAGACATAAAAGCCTTGTATCATTTGACAAAAAATTTAATTTTGATGAGGTTAAACCGGTTGAATTCTGATAAGGAATATTTAGATATATAATTGCGTGGTGGATAAGCTGCTATTGATTGACGGAAATGCGGTGCTGCACCGGGCGTATTACGCACTACCCGACTGGAGGAACCGCAGCGGTGAGGCGACAGCGGGGGTGTACGGATTTTTGTCGATGCTTTTAAAAGCCATTGATGAACTGAAACCCACTCATCTGGCAGTTGTTTTTGACAGCCCGGAGCCGACTTTCAGGCATGTGATGTACGTCGGGTACCAGGCAACCCGGGAGAAAGAGAGACAGGTATCGGAAGATATCTGGGGACAGGTGGAGAAATTGAAGGTAGTGTTTGAAAAACTGAATGTACCCGTCTTTGCAGTCCCGGGATTTGAAGCGGATGATGTGATCGGGACACTGGCAAAACAGTTTAAGACCAAGAAGGGACAATGCACGATTATTACCGGAGACAGGGATTTAATGCAGCTGGTTGATAAACAGGTGGTGCTTTTTATGCCGCAAAAAGGTTTGTCAGACGGAATGATTGTAGATGAGGAAAAAGTAACGGAAAAGCTGGGGATACATCCGTCACAGGTGATTGACTATAAAGGGCTGGTGGGGGATTCCAGTGATAATTATCCGGGAGCAGCCGGGATCGGGCCGAAAACGGCAATCCACCTTTTGGCGGAATTCGGAACACTGGATAATATTTACAAAAATCTGCGGAAAATTAATGAAAAGATCAGACTGAAACTTACTGAAGGTTTTGAAGCGGCGATGCTGTCGCAGAAACTGGCAACGATTAAACTGGATACGCCGGTGACTTTGAAAATCGATGAGGCGGTCAGTACCGGAAAAAGACAGTATGCTGTCTGTTTTGAAAGAGTTGGGATACAAAAGTCTGGTAAGAAGAATAGGGGGAAGTGTTGAGGAGGAAGATGACAAACAGGCAAAACTTTTTGATTAAAGCAGGTTTGGTGATAGCGGTATTGATATTGGGAATAAATTCCTGGTCGGCGGTAAACCGGCAGGGGATTACACCTCTTGGATAATTATCAGCAGTGGGAAAGACAGGGATTGTATCCGGTGGGAGCGAGACGGCTGGGGCATATTCTGGAGACATATATCGAACCAGTCAAGTGGATAAAATTTAAAGAAGTATTGTTTAATAGTCCGTGGTTTGTTATTTTGGTGGTATTAAGCGGGGTAGTAGTGGTTGGAGAGAAAAAACTTAATAGAGGGGGAAAAATGGGATTGTGGATGTGGGCCGGACCGATTCTGGCACTATAATTTTTACCTGGCAACTGGCAACGGTTCCTTCCGGAATTTATGTGGATGAGGCGGTAACCGGGTATAACGCATTTTCGGTACTTTCTACCGGCAGAGATGAATATGGAAAGGCCTTCCCGATATTGTTTCGGTATTTCGGATCATGGCTGCCGTTTTTAAATATGTATTTACTGGCCCCGGTGGTAAAAATAATCGGACTTTCGGAACTGGCGGTGAGACTGCCGGCAGCGCTTCTCGGAGTGGGGGTAGTAATGGTCATGTATGTGCTTTTGAAACTGAAAACCCGATCGGAAAGTACAGCCGTGTGGGGGGCGGTGTTTATGGCAGTGATTCCCTGGATGGTATTTAACGCCAGGCTGGGCTATGAGGAAATGATCGGATTTATTTTGTTTTCCGCAGGTATTGGACTTTTATGGAGAAGTGTGACAGTCAGAAAAAATCTGGCTTGGGCGATATTGGCGTTGTCTCTTTCAAGTTATGCGGCTCATGTGTTCCGTTACCTGGAGATTTTGATACTGCCTTTGTGGGTGATAACTAAATTGGGAGGAGGTCAGACACTGGCCGTTAAAGTGGTGGCGGATGAGTGCCGGGTGGCTTTTTGTTACCCAAATTCCTAATTTACTGGTAGCCGGAACCCCCGCTTTTTGGGTAAAACAGGTAATTTATAAGGGAGTGAGTATAGTTAAAATTGCCGGGAATTTTTGGCACCAACTGGTAACTTATTTTTCTCCGGTGACTTTATTTGTGAACGCGCCGGATATTGATCTGCAACATCAGATTCCGGGGGTAGGACTATTTTATTGGTGGATGATAGTGCCGATCATATGGGGGATTGCCGGCTGGGTGAAAAATTGGAAGCAGAATAAGTGGTGGCTGACACTTTTGGGAGTAAGCGTGATACCGGCGGCAATGTCCGGGGTATTTATTTCGGTGCAGAGGGCCTTACCCTTACTTCTGCTCTTATCCATGGCTCTGGCAGAGGGGCTCGGGTATCTCGTTTCCGGCTGGGGGAGAGTGAAGAAGACTCTCGTTTTGACCGGCCTTCTGGGATACAGCGGACTGCTGCTTTTCAGGTCGTATTTTGTGCTTTTGCCGGGCCTGAATCAGGAAGCGTGGAATTACGGATATAAAGAATTGACCGGGGAGATTAAAAAACAACCGGATACAAAGTATGTAATCGATAATTCCCGAAATGTCAGAAATTATATTTTACCCCTGTTTTATTTACGGTTTCCGCCCGGGGAACTGCAAAAAACCGCGGATGAGAATTTAATAGAAAATTATTATTTCTCCGGAGATCCTGTAAATGTCCATAAATATGCCAATCTAGAATTCCGGCCGATATACTGGAAAGAAGATGTCTGCGTCAAACAAATATTGGCAGGGGACGGTTTGGCGATATCTGAAAAGCAGGCTCTGGAACACTACCTGATTAAAAGAGGTGAAGTAAAAAGCCGGACAGGAAAACTTCTCCTGCAGTGGTGGGAAACGGATCCTAAGAAGAAGTGCGGTAAAATATGATATATGAAAGTGGCTTTGGTGCATGATTATCTGAAAGATCCGGGAGGAGCGGAGGCGGTATTAATGACTTTAAAGCAGATGTGGCCGGAGGCCCCTGTTTATACCGCGTATGCATTCCCCCGATATTGGGGGAGGTACGGAAAAATTCTGGAGAAGTGGAATATCCGGCAAAGCTGGGGCCGGTTCCTGCCGTTTTTACCAAAGTTATTGTCCTACTACACGATTTTGTCCCCTTTGTTTTTTTTAAAAATGGACTTGTCGGAGTTTGACTTGGTAATAATTTCCCAAACAGGCGGTTATTTTCCCAACGGGGTGAAAGCTGGACCGAAGACCAAAGTGGTTACGTATTGTCATACGCCGCCCAGATTTTTATACGGTTATGAAACCGCAACCAAAGAAAGATACAGATGGTATTGGCGGCCGGTTTCGGAAGTGGCAAACCATATATTGCGGATGGTGGACTTTAAATTTGCCCAAAAACCGGATTTGTATATTGCCAACTCTAAAAATGTAGCCAACAGAATTTGGAAGTTTTACAGAAGGAAGGCTATGGTGGTATATCCACCCATAGAAATTAGTACTAAAAGCGAAGTGCTAAGTACTAAGGAGAAAAAAGACTATTTTCTTATCATCTCGCGGATTATCGGGAGCAAGAATATTGAATTGGCGGTTGCGGCCGCTAACAAATACGGATTTAAATTAAAAATTGCCGGGAAACCCGTCGGTAAAAGCGGGGAAGAAATCGCAGTAAAAATTACCGGTTCGACAGTTGAATATCTGGGAGAGGTGGATGAGATAACAAAAGTGAGGTTGTTGTCTGAAGCAAGAGCATTTCTGGCTCTGGAAAAAGATCCGGATTTCGGGATGACAGCGGTGGAACCGCAGGTTTACGGGACGCCGGTGATTGCATACAAAAATGGCGGATATTTGGAAGCGGTGGAGGCGGATAAAACCGGAGTATTTTTTGACCAACTGACCCCGGAAGGTTTATGGGCAGGGATTCAAAAGTTTAATAAAATAAAGTGGGACCGGAAAGTAATTATCGGTAATGCCCGGAAGTTTTCCAAAGAGAATTTCATAAAGGGGATAATGAAAGCTGTTTCAGAGTAATATGCCGGAACTACCAGAAATTGAGACAGTCAGATTACAGCTGTCCGAAGTATTACCGGGGAGAACTATCGAAAGAGTAGAAATACTCAAACAGAAATCTTTTATTGGTGATAAACAACTGATTGAAGGAAAGAAAGTAATCGGGGTGGGGCGAAAAGCCAAGTTGTTGCTGATAGATGTTGAGGGGAAGATAGACCTGGCAATTCATTTTAAGATGACGGGACAATTAATATACGTGGATAAAGACAGGCGGATTGCAGGCGGGCATCCGACCGTGGATTTTACAGGTGACCTACCCAGTAAACACACCCGGGTGATATTTCATCTGGACCGCGGGACATTGTATTTTAATGATCAGAGAATATTCGGTTGGGTGAAAACCGGAACAAAAGAGGAAATCCGGCAAATGAAATTTTTACGGGAACTGGGGCCTGAACCTCCGGAGATTGATGAAGCAGAGTTTCAAAAAATTCTTATAAAAATCAAAAAACCAATCAAGCTGGCATTAATGGATCAGACGAAAATTTCGGGAGTGGGAAACATTTATGCCAATGATGCCTGCTGGGAAGCAAAAATCAATCCCAGGAGATTGGCAAATACCCTGACCCGTAAACAATACTCGGATTTATACAATGGCGTAATCAGGGTTTTGAAAGAAGGAATTAAATACGGGGGTGCGACGGCAGCAGATGCCAAATATATCGATCTGCACGGATTGGGAGGACATTATCAGGAACATTTCCGGGTATATGACCGGGAAGGGGAGGAGTGTCTGCGCGAGGACGGGGGGATAATCCATAAATATGCTTTGGGAGGAAGAGGAACATATTTTTGTCCCGCATGCCAGGGCTAACGCGAATTTACGGTAAGTTTCAGTATAATGTTGGAGGTATGTTTATTTTAAAGCTGGGTTTGCAGAATTTCCGTAACTATAAAAAACAGAGTGTCAAATTCGGGGAAAAGACGGTGGTGGCAGGGGGAAACGGAAGCGGGAAAAGCAATCTTTTGGAGGCAATATATATGATTGCCACCGGAAAAAGTTTCAGGGCGGACCGTGAGGATGAAGTGATTTCTTACGGGGAAAAAACCGCCAATATTGAATGCACCGCAGACGGGATGCAGCTGAGAATTTTTCTATCCGACGGCACTACCGGAGTGACAAGAAAGAGATTTGAAGTAAACGGAGTACCTAAAAGAATGATGGATTTTGTAGGTAATTTCAAAGCGGTAATGTTCGGACCGCAGGATCTGGAGTTGGTTACCGGAAGTCCGGGAATAAGAAGAAGGTACCTGGATTTTGTGATTTCCCAGACGGATCGGGAATACCGGCGCTGCCTGGTATCTTATGAAAAAGGACTGCGCCAGCGGAATAAGCTTTTGGAACGGATCAGGGAGGGACTGGCTTACCGGAACCAGTTATTTTTCTGGGACAGACTGCTTGTCAAAAACGGTGAGTATATTACAGATAAAAGAGATGAATATTTGGAAAAACTGAACAGTTTTTCCAAAACCAGTTTTAACAGTAAATATGACAAGAGTATAATTTCCGAGATCAGATTAAAACAGTACGAAGCGGAGGAGGTGGCAGCGGCGACAACCCTGGTCGGACCGCACAGAGACGACTTTTGGGTAGAAGCCGGCGGACGGGATGTATCCAAATACGGGAGCCGGGGTGAACAGAGAATGGCGGTTTTGTGGCTGAAAGAAGGGGAGATGAATTATCTGTCCCACAACGATTCCGCTTCGCGGGATGCGGAGCAACCAGTGTTGCTCCTTGATGATATATTTTCAGAGCTGGATCATCTGCACCGGGATGTGGTTTTGGAGATGGTAAACATTCAGGTAAAAAACGGGGGACAGGTGATTATGACGACGGCGGATGAGCACATGACACCGGAGGGCAGGGAGTGGGTTAAAATAAAATTATGAATTCTTTTACAGCGGCAGACCTGAAAAAGCTATGGAAACCCAGAGATAACAGTTCGGGGGAGGAAAACGGGCAAGTGACAATTATCGGCGGGTCGGAACTGTTTCACGGAGCTCCGATTCTGGCTTTGAAAGCGGCTACCAGGATCGTGGATATGGTGTTTTTTGCCAGTCCGGATCCGGGTCTCGGAGAAACGGCTTCTAAAATTAAAGCTTCGTTGGGATCTTTTATCTGGGTACCTTGGGAGGAAACCGAGGAATATATAAAAAAATCGGACGCGGTACTTATCGGTCCCGGACTGATGCGGTTTCACAGTGAAAAGTCGGAACCGGAAAAACGGGTCTTAGAATGCGATGAAGCGTGCCGGAAAACTAAAGAGATTACTTATAATTTTTTGTTAAGGTTTCCCGATAAAAAGTGGGTGATTGACGGGGGAAGTCTGCAGGTAATGGAGCCGGGGTGGATTCCGCAAAAAGCAATTCTGACACCAAATGCTAAAGAATACGAGATGCTCTTTAAAGAGCAGTTTACTATTGATAATCTGCAATTAAACGCCGGGAAGTATAAGTGCATAATTGTGCATAAAGGACCGACGGCATATGTAACCGACGGAGAGACGATGTATGAAATCCCGGGCGGAAATGCGGGATTGACCAAAGGCGGAGTCGGGGATACGCTGGCCGGGATGACAGTGGGACTGGCGGCAAAAAATGAACCACTACTGGCTGCTGCCGCGGCAAGTCTGGCGGTGAAAAAGACCGCTGAAAGGTTGTATGAAAAGGTCGGATTTAACTATAATGCCGATGATCTTTCAGAAAGGGTGTTTGAGGAATTATGGAAATAAAAAAGTTTGATGCGGTGATTGTCGGGGCTGGTCCGGCGGGGATGTTTGCCGCCTACGAAATGATAAAAATTAATCCGAAAATGAAAATCATGCTAATGGACATGGGACCGGAGGTAGGGAAAAGGAAGGAGGAAGACATGATGGCGGGTTTCGGCGGAGCCGGAACCTACTCTGACGGGAAGCTGCAGTTTACGCCGAAACTGTCACACGAGCGGACATTTCATTTAATTGAACCGGGAGATTATCAGAAAATTCTGGATTATATTGACGGGATTTTTATGGGTTTCGGGGTAACAGGTGAAGAGTACCCGAAAAACAAAGAGGAAGTACAGCTGATGGTCGAGGAAGCGGAGCGGAAAGGAATGGAACTGATTGTCCGCCGGGCAAAACATGTGGGAACCAATAAACTCAAGGAAGTAATTGAAAAAATGGAAAAACACCTGAAAAGCAAAGGGGTGGTGCTTTTAATGGAAACCAAAGCGGCTGAATTGATTGAGGAGAAAGGCAAGTGTATAGGAATAATTGACGAACGGGGGAAAAAATATTTTGCCCCGAAAATACTTTTATCCGTAGGCCGGGTTTCCGCCAGATGGCTTCAGGAACTGGCTGACCGCCACGGAATCAAATACCAATATGACATGGTAGAAGTGGGCGTGAGGGTGGAATTTTTGGAATCGGTGATGAAGCGGTACGCCGAGTCTTTGTATGAAATAGTTTTCAAAATCAGAACCCCGACTTTTGATGACGTAATGAGGACTTTTTGCACCTGCCCGAACGGGTTTGTAGCCAAAGAAACATATCAGGGATATGTGTGTGTGAACGGACATTCAAATTCCGATCACAACAGCAGGAATTCCAATTTTGCTTTTGTAACCGAAGTCCACCTGACGGAACCGGTAGAAAATTCAATCGCTTATGCTGAATCGATTGCACAGTTAACCTCAACTATCGGCGGAGGAAAACCGATTTTACAAAGGCTTGCTGATTTACGAAAACACCGGAGGAGTACCTGGTCAAGGCTGGATAATTCTATGGTGGAGCCGACACTTAAAGATGTAACACCGGGGGATATCTCGATGGCTCTGCCGCACCGGATTGTGGTGGATATTCTGGAAGGATTGGAAAAACTGGACGAAGTGATGCCGGGAATAAATGACGGATCGACACTTTTATATGCACCCGAGGTGAAATTCCGGTCTTCCAAAGTAACGACTACGCCGGATATGCAAACAACTTTGCCGGGAGTGTATGTAGCAGGGGACGCGGCCGGACTGTCGGGAACGATTACCGGAGCGGCGGCGACGGGGATAATGGCGGCCAGGGGGATGACAGGCAGGTTGTAATTACCGCAGATTTACCGTAAGATTAACGCAAGGAATTCGAGTGCAATGTATATCCCGAAATATACGAATCACCACACAAATTTTAAAGGATGTGGGGATTATTGAGGCGGCCAGGGAAGTAATTGAAAATGCGCCTTTGGTACCGGCATATGAAGCCAAATTCAGGGATGAGGCAAAGCTTAAGGCGACGCATTTCGGTACGGCTCTGGAGGGAAATGATCTGACGGAGGGGGAAGCAAAATTAATTCTGGAGCGGGAAGTCGGCAGTGTAGCGGAAGCGGAAGCGGCGGGCATTGTGGCGAGAGAACGGGATGTACAGGAAGTCATCAACTACCGGAATGTACTTGATTTTATCGGCCAAATTCCCCCCGGCGGGGAAGGATTTGAATATACCAAAGAACTGTTGCATGAAATTCATAAATTGGTGGTAGAACGGGTAGTACCGAAAGAAGAAGCCGGGGTTTTCCGGCTGAAACAGGTCGTTTTGAAAAATTCAGTGACCGGTGAGGTGGGTTTCAGACCACCGCCGGCTTTGGAAGTACCGTTTTTAGTAGATGATTTTCTTGCGTGGCTGAACGGCAGTGCGGGAAGAAGGGAACATCCGGTTTTAAGAGCCGGAGTCACTCATTATGCCCTGGCTGCAATTCACCCTTATATTGAGGGCAACGGAAGAACCTCGAGGGTGATGGCGACTCTGGTGCTGTTCCGGGAGGGGTATGACATTAAGAAATTTATTGCCCTGGAGGAATACTTTGATAAACATGCGGGGGAGTACTTCGGGGCTTTAATGGAAGTGTCCAATCAGACTTTTCGTCTGGAGGAGCGGGATTTGACTCCCTGGCTGGAGGTCTTTACCCGGGCATTGGCGCTGGAGCTTTCGCGGATTAAGGATCTGGTGAGAGAGCTGTCAGTGGATATTAAAATGAAACAGCGGATGGGGAGGCAAATTACGCTTTCGGAAAGACAACTTAAAATGGTGGAGTATTTAAATTCCAACGGGGAAATCAGCATGGCGGAAGCCAGAGGAGTACTGCCGATGGTATCCGAGGATACCATTTTAAGAGACTTGCGGTATTTGATGCAAAAAGGAGTAATAATTAAAAAAGGATCCACAAAAGCCGCTAAATATATTCTGAAAAAATAATATGATAGCCGAAGCCCAAATGTTTTATGTAATGCTGGCACTGCCGACTTTGTTCGGGCTGACACTGGTGGGGGAAGGGAATGTATAAAATGTGGCACTACGAGTCTGGGTGGACCAGCGTATTTTTGGGGTGCGTGTTTTTGGCTATTGTAACGTTTGGTTATTTTTATCTGAGGGGACTTCTATAAGAATTAAAACCATATCCCGGTCGGTTTTGAGAATCTGATAACGGGATTTGAAATCCGGTATTTGGTCAAGGCGCCACTGATGAGTGATTAAAAGAAGCGGTTTATCAAAAGAAAAGAGAGGAATCAGGCTGTCGGTTTCCGGGTAATTGACGTATTTGTCAGAGTAAAAAACGGCGGCAGGCAAAAACCGGTCGTCGATAGTCAGGGGATAAGGGTGTTTTGAAGCCTGCCGGGAAAGAATTGCCTCGTCGGATACGAAAGCGGGGATATCGATAAATTCCCGCCAGTTTCTGGATATCTGGGGCAAGGAAATCAGTAAAGTCAGAGTAAGGGTGAGGGAGGCTGCCAACCGGCGGGATTTTTTGGCAATCAGGGAATAGAAAGCAGAAAGGGCAATAACGATAAGAAAGGGGAATACAGGAATCAGATGCCAGATTTGGCCGCGGGAGGAAAAAGCGAAAGGAATAAGAAATACCCCGATGAAAACCAATAAAGCAAGTATTTTTTTATTTTTAAGAAATAACAAACTTACAGGAAGGGATAACGCAGCAGGGCGAAACCAGGTTCCGATCCCGTAGTGAAGGTAGGTTTTGGTCTGAATAATATTCTGCCAGAGGGGAGTTTTTGTCTGACCTTGGGGCAGGCCGATGGCCAGATATTTGTCCGTAAAATGAGGGAAATTAAGAAGCTGTGATACTAACCAGGAGAGAATAAGGCCAAGAGTGAGGATAAGGGAGATAAAAAATTCTTTGGAAAGCAGTACCCGGGATCCGAGAAAAATAATTATTAATGAAGGAATAATTGTGAATGGGATCATGGTTTTGGTAAGAATCAGAAACCCCAAACTTATGCCAAGGGGCGGCAGGAAACGCCGGTTTTTGGAGGCCAGTACGGCCAGAATGAAAGTCAGAACGAAAAAGAAAGTGAGGGGGATGTCAAGATTGCCGGAACGGGCCCGGGAGATAAACCAGGGTGATGAAGCCAGAGCTAAAACGGAAGCCAGGCCTACAGCCGGAGAACTGATCAGAAGTCCGAGAACAAAAATCAGAGCCAGAGTAAGAAATCCCAAAATAGCCGATGCCGCCCTGACCCCGAATTCGCTGATACCGAATATTTTTATAGACAGAGCCATCAGCCAGAAACCGGCGGGAGGATGATCGGCAAAACGGGAATCATTGAAGCGGAGATTTAAAAAATCCCCTGATTTAAGAATATTTTTGGCAATTGCGCCATACCAGGCTTCATCCCAGGAGACCAGGGAGGATTGACCAAGGCGGTAAAAGAAGAGAGGGGAGAGAGCTGTAATGGTGAACAGCAACAGTAATAGATAAATATAAGATTTCTGACGCATAAGGGAATGATATCACCGGGTGAGGTATAATTTCGCTGGTATGATGTTTTCCGTTCTGGCCGGCTATCTGGAAAAATTAGAGGAGACGAGTTCGAGGCTGGAGATGACGCGGGTGCTGGCACGGCTTTTAGACGAGGTGGAGCCGGAGAGAGGGGAAAGCGACAACGTATATGATTCAGGGGATGCTGGGACCGAAATACAATAATCCGGATATGGGGATGGCGGAAAAACAGGTAATTAAAGCAATTGAAAGACTGAGTGATCAGGATGTAGTAAAAGTGTTTAAATCAGAAGGAGATTTGGGGCTGACAGTTGAGAAAATCAAATTACAAAAATTAAATAATAAATCAAATTCAAAACTCAAAGTTCAGGATGTTTTTGTGAAACTGACGGAAATTGCGAAAGTAGGCGGGGTGGGGAGCCAGGAAGAGAAGATTAGGAAGTTAAGCGATTTGTTGACCGGGTTGGATCCCAAATCGGCAAAATACGCGGTGAAAATGGTTTTGGGAAGGATGCGGGGCGGGTTTTCGGATATGACAATACTGGATGCATTGTCCTGGATGACGACGGGCGATAAAAGTTTACGGCCGGAAATTGAAAGAATATACAATGTAAGGGCGGATTTGGGGGAAGTGGTGAAGATGGTTAAAAGCAGAAGACCGGAAGAGCTGAAGAATATTAGAGTTGATCCGGAAACGGGGGTACCGATTTTAGTGGCCCGGGCGGAAAGGGAAAAAACAATCGGGAAAATCTGGGAAAGATGCGGGATTTCAGCAGCCGAGCATAAACTGGACGGATTGAGAATAGAGGCACATGTCAATAAATCACAAATAACACTTTTTTCCAGGGGTTTGGAGAATGTGACAGGAATGTACCCCGATATTGTAAAAGGGCTTAAAGAGCAGGTGAGGAAAAATTGTATTTTAGACGGAGAAATGATTGCGGTGGGCAGGGACGGTAAATACCTGCCTTTTCAGGAGACAGTACAGAGAAAGAGGAAATATGACATTTTGGAAATGATGGCTGAAGTACCTCTGAAATATTATATTTTTGATATTTTGGCAGTTGGTCGAAAAAGCATGTTAGATGAGCCGAATGAAAAAAGGTGGGAAGAATTAACCAAAGTTCTTCAGAAAGGAGAGACGGTGAGATTGATGCCCAGAAGGATGGTGAAGTCGGAAAAGGAGATGGAAGAGTTTTTCAGGGAAGCTTTGGCTGACGGTACCGAGGGGATGGTGGTGAAAAAATTGGACGGGATTTACCGTTCCGGCAGCAGGGACTTTAATTGGATAAAGTATAAAAAAAGTTACCAGGAGACTGGGGAAGCGGATACAATTGATGCAGTGGTTATGGGATATGACGCCGGGCAGGGAAAGCGGTCAGGTTTTGGCGTAGGCGGATTTTTGATCGGGGTGTATGACAAAAGGAGGGATAAATTTCTGACCATTGCCAAAATCGGAACGGGATTAAAAGATGAGGAGTGGAGACAGTTGAATGAAAAATGCAAAATTTATGCCGTAAAAAGCAAACCGGATAATTATGAAGTGAGTAAACAAATGGAGTGCGACGGATGGGTAAAGCCGGAGATGGTAGTGGAAGTGAAATGTGATGAGATTACCAGATCGCCGATGCATACCAGCGGATATGCGCTGAGATTTCCCAGGTTGATTAATTTCCGGGAAATGAAAGTGGAAGATACGGCAACTCCCGGTGAAATAATCAGATTGTTTGAATTACAAAGTAAAAAAACGAAGGGAGGTGGAGAAGATGGCGGTTAATGCAAAAGGGAATATTATTCTCGGATTGGAAGAAAATGTAGCCTGTGCAGTTTGTTATATACCGGCATTGGGGGTATTGCCGGCAATAGTTTTTCTGGTGGCGGAGAAGAATGAGAAAGTGAGGTGGAATGCCGTCCAGTCAGTAATACTGTGGGCGGCGGTGCTGGCTGCAGACGTAGTTTTGGGTGTCAGTATAATCGGCGCGTTTTTGATTCCTTTAGTTAATTTGGTGGGGATTATCGTGATTCCGCTGATTCTGGCAATTAAAGCTAATCAGAAGGAGCAGACCAGATTACCGTTTGCGGGGGAACTGGCGGATGCTCTGATTAAAAGTCACAAGTAGTGTTTCACCGGGGAGTAAATAGGCAGCAGATGCTGGAAAGGATCCGGCAGGTGGGGGTGTCTGACTCACGGGTAATGAAAGCTTTGGAGATGGCGGACAGGAAGTTGTTTGTACCGGGGGAGTGGCAGGGGCAGGCATATGAGGACGGACCGCTACCGATCGGATTCGGGCAGACAATCTCCCAACCGTATACGGTTGCCAGGATGGTGGAGTTGTTAATTTTCAATTTTCAATTACCAATTTTCAAAGCGAAAGTGCTGGAGATCGGGACGGGGAGCGGATGGCAGACGGCCGTTCTGGCGGGACTTTTTGAGCAAGTTTACTCAGTGGAGATAATACCGGAACTATCCCGGCAGGCAAAAATAAGAATCAAGAATTTAAAATTGAGGAATGTAAGGATATTAAATGGTGACGGGAAGAAGGGGTGGCCGGAGGATGCGCCTTATGACGCGATTATCTGCGGGGCTAACGCCGGTAAAATCCCGGAGGCCTGGGTGAAGCAGGTCGCTTCCGGAGGGAGAATTGTGTGTCCGGTGAAAGGAGTGATGACGAGGATAATAAAAACTACGAATTCCAAACATTTGGAGATTGAGGAATTCGGGGAATATAGTTTCGTACCGCTGGTATAAAATAGGGGTATGAAGATAATTATCGGGCTGGGTAATCCGGGGACGGATTACCAAAATACCAGGCATAATGCGGGAGTGATGCTTGTGGATAAGATATATAAATCAAAATTTATGAATTATGAATACGGCTTCAGAAGGAAAAAGGATATTTTTGTCTATGAATCGGATGATTTGGTGCTGGTAAAAACCGCCAGTATATTTATGAACGAATCGGGAAGAATAATCAGGGAGGTGCTGGGCAACAGGAACTGGGAATTGGGAGATTTGTATCTGGCACATGATGATTTGGATATTAAACTGGGAGAGTATAAGGTCCAGCTCGGGGTGGGACCGAAGGAACATAACGGCTTAAAATCGGTGGAGCAGGCTTTGGGAACGGATAAGTTTTGGCGGGTGAGAATCGGAATTGACAACCGGGATGAAAAGACAAGGGCAAGTGTAAGCGGGGAGGATTATGTACTGCAGAAATTTCTTCCGGAAGAAAAGGAAATCATAAACGAAACGGTGGACAGAGCAATTGCGGAGATTTTTAAGAAATAATATCGGAGGAAAAGAAATGAAGTCTTTGAAACAAATAATGGAGGAGAAACCAAAGACGGAAAAAAATAAGTATGTATCCAGGGAATATCAGGACTGGGGATACCGCCTGGCGATGGAACTGGGGGATGAAAAGCATAAGTCACTATATATAAAACTGGCTAAAGAAACGGACCGGTCGATCATGGAAAAATGCCGGAGTTTTGTAAAAGATTCCAATGCTGATAATAAGGGGGCGCTTTTTATGTGGAAGCTGAAACAATTAAAATAATCCGGGAAGGTTTAAGTCTTTGACAAGGAGTTAAGATTTGGGGCATACTTAACATAATGAAGGGGAAGGGGATAGATCTGAAAGTGTGGGCTTGGCGGGCGGGACCGATACTTCTGATTCTGGCGGTCAGGGTATTCCGGCAGTGGCAGGCGGGGTACCTGAACAGGATGTGGACAGGTGATCTGAATTTACTTATCGGGTGGGTATTGGGGTGGTTTTTGGCCGACGCGGATCATCTGTTTTACGCTACCATGTGCAACCCGCAGGAATTAACCTGCCAGCGGGTGAGGCAGGAGGCGGGAAAGAGAAACTGGCGGCGGATGTGGGGAATATTGGAGGAAACCAAGGGTGAGAGAACGAAACTTCCCATCAGAAATATTCTGACCGCTTTTGTGATGACGGGAGTGGGGTGGTGGATGATTTCTTCCGGCGCGAGTCTTCTGGCTTCCGGAATGTGCCTGGGATTTTCGATAAGGCTTTTTTCTGAAATAGTAACGGACCCCGATTACGGGAGCTGGTACTGGCTTTTTGCCAGGCCATTTTCCCGGGAGGAACACCGGGGGCTGGTAATTGCCTGGGGATCGGTACTTATTTGGCTGTTTATGATGTTGGTCAGGGGGTGAATATCCGGTTTATGTTTAAGTCTAAGTCAAAAAAAACCAGCAGAGATAATTTTTTACAGTTTTGGGCGGAGCATCCCAACTATACCGCAGCGGTACATACAATATTAGGCTTGGGAATGGGCCTTTTGGCTCAGTCGTTTTTCAGAGAAGGTTATGTAAGTGTGGTGGGATGGGCATTGGTATTTGTAGGGATGTTGGGCCATTTTTATCCATTTGTGAAGTAGAATTATCCAGGGTAAAAAGACTTGCGTCGTAATTGGAGTTGTGCTAGTGTGGTTGGCGTGGCAACTTTACATTTAACCAAAAACAATTTTGACGAAAAAATAAAAACAGGAGCGGTACTGGTGGATTTTTGGGCTCAGTGGTGCGGTCCCTGCCGGATGGCCGGGCCGGTTATCGATGAGCTGGCCGAGGAGTATAAAGATAAACTGGCTGTTGCTAAGGTAGACGTGGATTCGGAACCGGAAGTGGCTGAAAAGTTCGGAGTGATGAGTATTCCCACGGTGATTTTGTTTAAGGACGGGCAGGAAGTCGGCAGACAGATAGGGTTTGCCGGAAAAGCGGGATATATTCAGCTTCTGCAGAAAGCGGGAATACAGTAGGGATTCAGAAACTTTTTAGTGTGGGGTAGAATAGACAATATGGCAGATATATATGATGTAATTATTATCGGGAGCGGGCCGGCGGGACTGACAGCCGGAATTTATACATCGAGAGCGGATTTGAAAACACTGATGCTGGCCGGTGAAAAATGGGGAGGGCAGTTGCAGCTGACAACACTTGTCGAAAATTTTCCCGGTTTTGCCGACGGGATACAGGGACCGGATCTGATGGCCAATATGCGCAAGCAAGCAGAAAAATTCGGAGCTGAAGTTAAAGATGAAGGTGTAAAGGAAGTCGATTTCGGGAAAAAGCCGTTTAAAGTGAACAGTTATAGTGCCAGGTCTGTCATCATCGCCACCGGGGCGGAATTTAACTGGCTGGGACTGCCTTCCGAACAGCGACTGATAGGGAAAGGCGTATCGTCCTGTGCCACCTGTGACGCAGCCTTCTTTCGAAGTAAAAAAGTAATCGTTGTCGGCGGGGGAGATGCGGCAATGGAGGAAGCACTGGTTTTAGCAAAATTTGCAGGTGAAGTGACAGTAGTCCATCGCCGGGACAGTTTCCGGGCGTCGAAGATTATGCAGGAGCGGGTACTGTCACACCCGAAGATTAAAGTGAAATGGAATACGGAAATAACTGAAATAACAGGGGAGAATAAAGTCGAAGGAGTGACATTTAAGGGTGGTGAAAAAATGCCGGTGGACGGCGTATTTGTGGCTATCGGGCATAATCCGGCGACAGAGGTATTCAGAAACAAAGTTGAGCTGGATGAAAAAGGTTTTGTCAAAAAAGCGCCAAGAGACGGATTTACTATGATGACGTCGGCTCCCGGAGTGTTTACGGCAGGGGATGTGCACGACCATAATTACAAACAGGCGATTACAGCGGCGGGGTTTGGCTGCCAGGCGGCGTTGGAGGCGGAAAAGTGGCTGGAAGAGAATAAGTAAATTGGGACTTGAAAGAAAAAATATTTTTGTTTATAGTGGCCCGTATGGCAGTCAAAAGAGGACCCGGTGGAAGGTTTGCACCCAAGTCGGAAAGCGGTGATTTTTGGTCTGAAACATCCAGGTCGGCAAAACCGGAAAAGAGCTTTATTGAAAAGGCCACGCCCGTATTGATGGTGCTCGTCGTAGTGATGGCATTTGCCCTGGGGTCTTTGTGGAGTAAAGTCAAATACCTGGAGCAGGGTGGATCAGGGACTGCAAAAACAGGAGAGCCGGCAGCAGCAGGGACCGGACAAGCAGCACAAGGTCCAACGGGGAACGTCCAGGCGTTTCTTGATAAAGTAAAGGGATATGCGGCTAAAGCCGGGATGGACGGCGATAAACTGGTGAAGTGCGTGCAGTCTGGAAGTAAAAAGAACATTGTGTCCGCGGATATGAAACAGGGGGAAAATGCGGGAGTCCAGGGCACACCGGCATTTTTTATAAACGGAAAATTTTTAGGCGGAGCGTTTCCCGCAGAGTCTTTTAAAGAGCTGATTGACAGGGAATTGAACGGAACGGGATCAAAAGATTATCAGGATTATAAGGATACAAATTTAGCAGAAGGCGGGAGCATATAACCCGCCGGCATTTATTGCCGAACCCAAAAATATTGATGCGGGGAAATCTGCCGTTGAGGGTCCGGGCGGAGCGAAAGTGACTATTGTCGGATTTACTGATTTCCAATGCCCTTATTGCTCAAGAGGATTTGAGGTCATGAATCAAATAATGAAGGATTATGAGGGGAAGGTCAGGTTTGTGCTAAAGAATTTCCCGTTGTCTCAGATTCATCCTTATGCCCAGGCCGCAGCCGAAGCGTTTGAGTGTGCCAGAGATCAGGGGAAGGGATGGGAACTGCATGATCTGTTGTTTCAGAATCAGGCAGAGTGGTCAGGGGTGTAGAATCGGGTAATGAAGCTGGGATCTAAAGAACTGAGAGTAAAGAAACCAACGGATAAAGAACGGGCTAAGATTGAAAGAAAGCGGATATGGATAGTTCTCGAAAATGTGATGGACACTTATAATATCGGGGCAATTTTCCGCCTGGCTGACGCGGTGGCTGCCCGGGAAATGATTTTGTGCGCTGGTACGGAAGTTCCCCCGTCTTCACGGATTCATAAAGCGGCGGTGGGGACTGAAAACTGGGTGGCATGGAAGTACTTTCCGAGTGCTTTGGAAGCCTTGTTAAATCTTAAGGTTAAAATGCCGAACCTGAAGATAATTGTAGTAGAACAGGATAGTAAAGCAGTAGATTTGTTTAAGCTGGCGTACCGGGTACCGGAAGACCAGCCGATCGCGGTAGTGGTGGGGCATGAGACGGAGGGGGTATCACAAGAAGTGCTAGATTTGGCCGATACGATAGTAGAAATTCCCATGTGGGGGGTGAATAAATCCCTGAATGTAATGGTCAGTCTGGGGATTGTACTGTATAAAATACTGGAGAATCGGGAAGGTTAGCGGGGATTATTTGCCGATGGTGAGGGCGACGCTGACAGCGGCGTTTTCCTGTTTGGGAAGCTTGGCGTCCGGGGGCAGGACCAGATTTACAGAAGTAACAAATGATTCCTTTTTGCCGCTGATATCGATAGGCTCAGTAGAAATTGAGGCAGGGGGAGGAGTGTTTTCCGGAACCCAGATATCAAGTTGTTCGGGGGTGACGGTGGTTTTTTGGATACTTAAACCCCTGGCTAACTGCCCCTGGGTATGGACCTTGATACTGACCGGGGCGGAGTAATATTTATTGGCAGTTAAAAGAATAACGGAAGGTTCGACGGAGGTGACCAGAAGATTTAAGGGTTGCTTGACAATTGAAGGGGAGAGAGCCAGCTTGTTGACCCCGTTATGAATGGAGGAAGCATCAATCTCGAGAGCAAAACTGTCCCGGTCGGCCTGACTGAAAGAAATTTCACCCCGGCCGCTGACGGTAAGAGACACTTCTTTGGGACTGTAGCTTTGAATAAGGGTGTCGGGAGGAATATCGGTGAAAGTAACGGGGATGGTATAGGACTTGGTGATAATACCCGCCTGGTAGGCACTGAAAAACCATAAGATGCCTGCAGAGAAGATAGCTGCTGTTTTTAGTCCGAAATTGTGGCTGATAAATCGATGAAACGGGGTGGAGGAGGAATCAGTGAACTTTTCCCTGACGAATTTATTCAGTTCTTTTTCCAGGTCGGAAAAATTGTCCAGCGTTTTCATCCGGCCGTTGTGACAAACGGAAATTTTACCTTTTTCTTCCGAGACGACCAGGCAGAGGGCGTCGGAATTTTCCGAAAGACCTAATGCCGCTGAATGTCTGGTGCCATGTTTGCCGATTTCTTTGAAGTTGTTGGATAGCGGGAGATGGACGGAGAATTTGGAGACGCGGTTACTATTAATGATGACGGCTCCGTCATGGCCGTAGGAATGAGGGTCGAAAATACTTAAAATCAATTCCTCGGAAATTACCCCGTCAATGGGGAAGCCGCCTTCCAAAAGGTGGTCTAAATCATCTCTTCCCTGAAAAACGATGAGTGCGCCGATTTTATCCTGGGCCATTTTGACACAAGCCTGAAGAATTTCGGCAGTAGAGGGTGATTGGGAAATCAGGGACTTGGCCTTTATTTGCCGGGTACCGACCAAACCGACCATTTCGAAGTATTTGCGGATTTCCTGCTGGAAAATGATCACAAAGACGACAATGGAGACACCGAAAAAATATTGGAGAACCAGGGAAGTCAGATAAAGATGAAATATTTTGGCCAGACTGTAAAGAACGACGGTGGTGGCCAGACCCAATAAAATCAGGAAGGATCTGGTTTTCTGGAAAAGAAAAAACAAGGAGTAAAAAAAGACGGCGATTAAAAGAATGTCCAAAAGATCCGTGTAATATAAGTTACCCGTGAAATGAAAAAGACCATTAGGCCCGAATAACCGGGATAAAATATTGGAGGCAAAGTTTCCCGCGATAACAGGGTTCATGTTTTGAGGGTAAAGGGTAAGCGGGAAAATGTCCAGAGTGAATTTTTGACAAAAAAACAGCCGGATTTGATTCCAGAAATTTTTAGGCCTATAATTAGTCGCGTTATGGGAAATGAGGAATTCAGATCGGAATATTCCGGCCGGGCAAAGGATGAGATCCGCGGAGTGGAGGCGGCAAATGAAGCCAAGCAGGCGGGGGTGGAATTACTCAAAGAGATCCACCGGCAGGTAGCCGGGAATTTCCGTCTCTGGGAGTCGGAACGACATCCGGGGGTGGCGGAGGTTTATAGTTATGTGAGCGTTTTGGAGATTATTAAAAAATTGGGAAGTGAAGAATTGAGAGGATTGGCGGCGACGGCCGGCGATGATATAGAAAAGGATGAATGGATACTTTTTTCCAGCAAACCGATGCAGGCGATTCTGCCGCCCCTGAATGTATTCGGTGCGGACGGAAGCCCGGTAACAGCGATGGATATTGCGATTGAGGATTTGGGAAAAGCGATAAATCAGGTGTCCAGAAGTCTTAGAGAAGGGAAACCTGCAGATGTAGTGTGGAAACTGGTGGGAAGTCCGGTCGGACCGGGAGGGAAAGTGACGGAAGAATTTGTCAGTGATATGGAAAAGGGAAGTTATTATAAGGAATTTACGGATTTACATACGGAGATGTTAGAGCAGGAGTTGGGCAATTCCAAAGTGAAGAAATTAATATTGACCGGCCAATCTTACGGAGCATCGATGGCGGTTTTAACTGCCCGGAAGCTGGAGGAAGAAATTGGGGAGAATGATATGAAAAAAGCGGAGGTATTGGCAGATGATCCGGTGGTGGCTTATAAAGGAACAGGCGGCGGACAGAAATTGATATTGGGTTCAGTATTAGAAGCTTTTGAAGGTTTATGGCAGAGAAGGAAGGATTATGCGGCTAAATTTTGGATAACTAATGAATATAAGCGTTTTCTGGAGATAAAAGGGATAAAACCGGATGATGATCAGGAACAAACCGAACTGAAAAACAGGATGCAGAAGGTAATAGACAGAGACTTGAACGTCGGACCCCAGGTAACAATGGGGGAGGATCTGTATCCGGATAAAATCAAAGTGTTTATCAGGCAGGGGGCTTATGACGAAACTCAGGTAGGGGAAAAATTGGTAGGGAAGCAGGAATGGGAGACCTTTAAGTTTAAGGGTACACTGGCTCCATTTAGGCATGAAAAACATAATGTCAGAGTCTATGGTTACGGGAGCGGTCATGCGATGGATAGATTTAGAAGAATTGATAGGTTTGTCAAGGCTGCGGATTTATTGAGAAATGTTTAATCCGGACTGGGGAAAGAGTGCTTTACGGGGGTATACATCTGGGGTATAATTGTTTTCTGCTTTATGGATATACGCTCATTGAAAATTGAGGTTGGCGTTTATAAATCTATCTTCTTGTACTTCAGGAAGTGGTATCGCATTTAATTATGCGATGCGTTGGCTGCTTTTAGCAGTCTGCGCAGGAAAATTTTTTTGAGAGTTTGATCCTGGCTCAGGATGAACGCTGGCGGTGTGCCTTAAGCATGCAAGTGGAACGGTTGCCGCAATGCAGACCAGTCGCAGACGGGTGAGTAACAGCATAGGAATCTACCCATTGGTGGGGAATAACTCCGCGAAAGCGGGGCTAATACCGCATAACATCGCAAGATAAAAGGGCTTAACTGCCCGCCGATGGAGGAGCCTATGTCCTATCAGCTTGTTGGTGGGGTAATGGCCTACCAAGGCTATGACGGGTAGCGGGAGTGAGAGGATGGTCCCCCACAATAGGACTGAGACACGGGCTATACATCTACGGATGGCAGCAACTGGGAATCTTGCGCAATGGACGAAAGTCTGACGCCGCGACGCCGCGTGAAGGATGAAGGCCTTCGGGTTGTAAACTCTCTTTTGACTAGGTAGCATCGAGAGACGGTACCTGTAGAATAAGCACCTGCTAACTCACGTGCCAGCAGCCGCGGTAATACGTGAGGGTGCAAGCGTTATCCGGATTTATTGGGCGTAAAGAGTTTCGTAGGCGTTTTGCTAAGTTTCATTTGAAAGACCGCGGCTTAACCTCGGGAACGGGATGAAATACTGGCAGAATTGAGTTAGTTAGGGGGTACTGGAACTGTCGGTGTAGGAGTGAAATCCGTTGATATCGACAGGAACACCAAGGGCGAAGGCAGGTACCTGGGACTATATCTGACGCTGAGGAACGAAAGCTAGGGGAGCGAAAGGGATTAGAGACCCCTGTAGTCCTAGCCGTAAACTATGCTCGCTTGATCCTTGTCGCTTTTGGATGGGGGTCGTAAGCTAACGCGTTAAGCGAGCCGCCTGGGGAGTACGACCGCAAGGTTAAAACTCAAAGGAATTGACGGGGACCTGCACAACCAGTGGAGCATGTGGTTCAATTCGAGACGAAGCGAAAAACCTTACCCGGATTTGACATGTTACCGTTTACTCTGATGGAAACATGGAGAGATCCTCCGAAAGATGGATGATAGCACAGCTGCTGCATGGCTGTCGTCAGCTCGTGCCGTGGGGTGTCCCCTTAAGTGGGGAAACGAGCGCAACCCCTGTCCTGTGTTCAATATTCACAGGAAACTGCCCCGATTTTATCGGGGAGGAAGGAGGGGATGACGTCAAGTCAGCATGGCGCTTATATCTGGGGCCACACACATCCTACAATGGGAAGGAACAATGGGTTGCCAAGCCGTAAGGCGGAGCTAATCCCAGCAAAACTTCCCTCAGTTCAGATTGAGGGCTGAAATTCGCCCTCATGAAGCCGGAATTGGTAGTAATCGCGGATCAGCAGGCCGCGGTGAATACGTTCTCAGCTCTTGTACACACCGCCCATCAAGCCAGCAAAGTCGGCAGTACCTGAAATCCCGCTTTTAGCGGGACAAGGGTAAGGTCGGCGATGAGGGCTAAGTCGTAACAAGGTATCCGTAGCCGAAGCTGCGGATGGATCACCTCCTTTCTAGGAGTAATTGATCACGGTATCCGCGCAAAGTAATTTGCGGGGTAAGTGAACACCCTGAGATTTTGACTGTTTTCTCATTAATAAGAACAGTCCGATAATATTGGACCGGCAACAAGTCATAGTCTGTCCAGATATTTTTTCCTACCACTTCCAGAAGTAGAAGAGATTTATTAAACCCGCTTTGCAAAAGGCGGGTTTTTTGGTGGTGTTAAGATTAATAGGTGGATGATATAAATCAAAAAATCGTTGAGCTGGAAGAAAAACTGGCGAAGTTTAGGCCGAAATATCTGGAGGCAAAAAAGTATTTCAGGGGGGTGAGCCATGAAAATTCACTGGCTGAACTCCGGTATACACAATTCATGGTTTATAAAGATCTGGTGGAGGGATTGGAAAGAGAAATTGCACGGCTGAAGCATAAATGATAGATTAGAAGGGTGGAGGAGAAAGAAGAGGAAGTACTACAGACAGACGCAGTACCGGAAGTAAAGCCGTTCCGGGTAAGAAAATTTCGGGTGGGTGTGATGGCAGGTCTTTTAGTACTGGTGACCGGGCTGGCGCTGTCAATCGTTGCCGTACAGAAAAAAACAGAAACGAAAGGAAAAGCTGCTGGGATCGATACTATACTGGAAGTAGAACAAGCTGTCGGTTTGGCGGACCTTATTTATACCGGGAGTGAGAACAACCTGAATGTAACGAATCCACAAAGCGGGGTGTATGTACTAAAGGCCAATGCTTTTGCCTGTACACCCGGGACACAGAATTGTGATCCGGACCGGTTTGAAATCAGGTGGAACTCCAAAATCAACAGGGTATACGGCTTGGGGGTACAGCCGGCGGTGAATCAGGTGGAACTGGAGGATTTTCTGGATGAACAATTCAGCTTCGGACATTGTCTGGGAAACCGGAAAGACGGGGTAAAAATGGAAGCTTATGCGGAGGGGGGTTGCCGGTTGAGAACTCCGATTATGGTCTTTCCGGAAAAAAACACACTGGTGGCATATATTCAGCCGGAGATAAAGAGGCTGAGGCTGACCAGAAACGGGCAATACGGCTGTCCAGCAAACAATACCTGTGTAGTAATGAAAAAACATGAACAATTTCCGGAAGGGCAGCCGGGCGCGTTCATAATTATTAAAAGGGATACTTTAGCCCAGACATACCAGGCGTATTATCAATACCTGAAATCAATAGGCAGGTATATGAAGGAACCAAACTACAACGCGTTCGGAGTTAATTGGGAGACCTTTGATGAATTTAAATGTGAAGCCACCAAGTCGGATGTATTGAATGCCGTTCAAAATTATAAAAATAAGGGAATTAAGCTGGGAACCGTAACTATCGGTTCCGGATACTGGCAATCACAGGCTTTAGTGGGATGCGGACATATCCAAACAGAATATTTCGGGTTACCCACAACGGATACTCTGGCAGTGGATTCGGTGAAGTATCCGTATGACGGTGGAAATGGGAACGGTCTGAATCAATTATTCATGACATTAAGAAACCAGGGAATACAGCCGATGATCGGGATGAGGCATCAGATACAACCCGGGAATGCAGGTTTTGACAATATCGCGGCCATACAGTCCAAGTTTTCGGGAAAGGGAATAAACGGAAACATATTCGTATCAGCCAATTTGAATGATCCGGCAACCAAAATGCCCATGATTATTGCCGATTACTACAAACTGAATAACAAAAATTATTTTCAGTATCATTATCTTTTAAGAACTGATGACAGCAGGATCACTGATGCCTGGATTGATTTGATAAGGGAAGCTTACGGGGATTTCAGCGGTATAAAACACGATGATATGACGATATCCGATCAGAGAACAGCGCTGGTGAAAATGACGAATTTATCATTTTTCCGTACCTTGAGTCCGACACCGATTCAGGCTGTTGGGGTCAGAGGAAACGGCGGCGATGATTATTCAACCAGAATTTTTGAAAGGTATGTTCAAAAAATAGGTCAGAATAAGGCGATTATTTTTACAGATAACGATTGGTTTTCCGTCGGCGGTGACGGTGAGGAGCAGGACGGATTGGTTGAACATTATCCGAATATGAATCCTCCGGCAAGTTGGACCGGATACGGGTTTAAATATTATCTGGATAACAATCTGACCCGGGTATTTTCGGGTTATCCGAATCCGATGAATATCATCGGACCCAAGTGGTTTGGGGATTATATCTGGGAAGGGTATAAGCTAAAGACGATAAAGTCACCGGTGCAGTATTTAAGAGCCAATCAGATAGCGACATTTTTACCGGTGGAAACCATTTCGGCTGGTTTCTGGCATTTATCCACTACGGAATACCAGGGGACGGCGGTGTGGTATCTGCAGCTGCGAAACAGACTACAGCAATATTTTTACGACCAGGCGATGAAATGGTATCAAACCGGCGAACCCTGGGCCATGCGACCTCTGACTTTGGACTGGGGTAATGATGCCAATGTCGATCAGTTGTATTCATGGACAACGGATGCGAATACGATCAGGGATGAGTTCATGAGCAGGGAATGCGTTATTGATCAGACCGGTGTTTACCGAACCCGCATCGGGAAAGGTGTCCGTGTATTTTCCCAGAGGAAGTGGCTGCCATTAATCAGCAAACCAAATACCATATCCAGGGTGTACGGTGATACTGCAGGCGGGAGGTATGAGGATTACACCATACCCAGTCTGAGCTCGGGAACTGTGGGTGACAGAATTGATTACCCGGTATTTATTAAAGAGAAGGAGCTATTAATTATCGGTGATGCGACTGATCCGGTAAAACTCAAGGGTTATGTGTTTTTGGATTCCGGTGAATCAAATATTTATAAGTTTTATAACAAAAATACCAAAACAAAATATGAACTGAAAGCTATATATACCAACGGGAGTGTAAAATTGCGTAATATTACTACCGGAGTTGAACTAACGTCGTGTACAAAGAATAGTACAAAGCTGTTTTGGGATTGCTCTAACGTCAATTCAATTATCGGCTATTGAGTTGAGGGATTGGAGAAGGAAATCAGGGAGCTGAAGAAATCTGCCGGGAGTCAGGGAATGTAATGCTGGTTAATAATAATTATTTCTCCCCCTATAACCGTAATATTGAAGGGGGATTTGGATATCCAATTATCCGGTGATTTCGGGTCCTGAAAGATATTCCGGAGTTGGGACGGGGTGATGGTTTTGTAAGGTTTTGATTTAGGGTTTGTTTCATCCCAATCAGGGTTTAATATTAAAGTTCCGATTTTGGTAAAGGAAGCTATCGGGTAAGAGGTGGCCTTAGGATCGGAATTTTGGATATAGTATCCATCCGGAACACAGGATTTGGTGATCGGGAGTGAGCACCCGGAACATATTTTGTCCATCGCACAGGCAATGGATGCCGGAAATTCGGTATTTGTGTCTTTTAACCACCGGGCGGGGTCAAAATCCAGATAGACGGATTTGTTTTTTGTGTAGACACTGGTGATATAACCAAAAAGAACTCTGGTGGGGGAAACCGGGGAGGGAGTAAGGATAAAAATTATCAGGCAGGCGGCAATAATTACTACTACCAGGACCAGGGTGAAGGAGAAAGTAAATTTTTCCGATTTGTCCATGATTGAGACGGTTGGTTTAGTAAATTATAAACCCATTATGGACTGCAGCGCGAAAGTGACCACATATGAGGATGGGTGATGGTGGATGCGCAAGGAATATCAAAGCAGAGCTTTTCTTTGTAATTGTGGTGGGCTGCCTAGGAGTCGGACCTAGCATCTCCTTCTTATCAGGAAGGCATTCTACCGCTAAACTAGCAGCCCTTTTTGAGTATTTGAATTATATCGCAGGCGGGGGATTTGAGCGAGAGTAAGAGATATGACACTTGACATGTTAAGTATTGAAGGTTTAAGATTTCCCGATGTTAGGTGAAGTATTTGACGGAATTCCGGGAGTGAAGTTACACAAAGCGGCTTTTCTTATGGCTAAAAGAGTGGAGCGGGAATTGGTGGCTCGGACGGAACTGACATTTCACCAATTTATGATGCTGGTAATGGTAAAACATAAAGAACATTGCAAGCAGATGGAGATGGCCCGAATGGGGCATTTAACCGAAGCGGCTATATCGCGGATGGTAGGGGGAATGGTAGAAAAGGGATTGGTAACAAGGAAGGAGAACCCAAAAAGCCGGAGGGAACACGCAGTAGCTTTGACGGAAAAAGGAAAAAAAAGTCTGGAAAAAGGAATGGAGGTAGCCAAGGAGAGTTTGGGGGAGGTGTTGGATATCTTAACAGCGGAAGAGAAGGAGAAATTGGATCTATTATTAGATAAAATATTGAGGTTTGTTTATACTGACAAAGAGAGTTATGCGTAAGTATCTGACCAGAAGAAACGTCATTATTGCGATTGTAGTGGTGTTTATATTGGGATGGTGGTGGAACGGAAGGCGGGCAGCGGATAAAAAAAACGGATCGGTGAAAACTACCGAGGTAACAAGAGGGAAAGTAGTCTCGTATCTTTCGGTTTCCGGGCAGGTAAAAGCCGATCAGCAGGCTGTTCTGAACTTTCCGGCTCCCGGGAAACTTTCTTATATCGGAGTAAAAGAGGGGGATTTGGTCAAATCTGGCAAGTTGTTGGCATCATTGGATTTGGGAGATTTGCAGACGGCATGGAACAGGGCTTATTACCAATATTTGGCAGCTGATGCCAATGCGAAGCTGGTGGAAGATCAGGTGAAGGATCATGATAAAGATGAATCGTTTGTACAAAAAAATACCAGAGTAGCCGCCCAAACAGCCAGAGATATGGCATATGATACGATGCTGGCTGCGGAGCGGGCAATCAATAACGCCAAACTCACCGCTCCTTTTGAAGGAATAGTAACTACTGTTACAGCTACGGCTGTCGGAGATACGGTAAGCGTGACCGACGGGGTGACGGTGGTTAATCCGAAAAGTCTTTATTTTTCGGCCGAAGTAGATGAATCGGATGTGGGGAAAGTCAGTCAAATTCAAAAGGTGGAAGTGAATCTGGACGCATATCCCGGCGAGAAATTTTCGGCAAGTATCGGGGAAATCGGATTTGTATCACAATTATCGTCAACCGGAGCAACGGTTTATCCGGTGAAGTTGCGTTTTCCGCCGGAGGTCTTATCCAAACTGAGAATCGGTATGAACGGGGATGCAAAAATAATTTTGGCAGTAAAAGAAAATGTACTGAAACTGCCGGTGGAAGCGATAGTAGACGGAGAAGTGATATTGGATGGTCAGGAGAAGAAAAAGATAAAAGTGGTGACCGGGCTTGAGGGGGATATGGATACGGAAATAGTCAGCGGAATAAATGAGGGCATAAAGGTGGTTATCCAGTGAACAGGAAAGTGATATGACGAAAGCAGTTCCGGTCATAGAATTTGTAAATGTGGGGAAGGAATACGGAGATCCCAATGAAGGGGGGACGGTGGTGGAGGCGTTGGCGGAGGTAATTTAGGGTCCAAAAAGGGGAATTTGTAGCCATAACCGGACCTTCGGGGAGCGGAAAATCTACTCTTTTGCATCTTATTGGTCTTTTGGATAAACCAACTTCCGGAAAAATTTTTGTAGACGGAATAGAAATTTCAGATTTGTCGGAAAACAGAATGGCTCAAATCTGAGGAATGAAAAAATCGGTTTTGTTTTTCAGCAATTTAACCTGCTGTCTAAAGACAGCCGCTATTATGAATGTGGAACTGCCTCTTATATACCGGGGCATGGGTCAAAAAGAGAGACATGAGAAATCAAAAAAAGAACTAATGGCAGTTGGCCTTGGGGGATAGATTGAATAACAAGCCGTCACAGTTATCCGGCGGACAACAACAGAGGGTGGCTATTGCCAGGGCACTAGTGACAGAACCGTCTCTTCTTTTGGCTGATGAACCGACGGGAAATCTGGATACCAAATCAGGAATAGAAATTATGAAAATACTTGAGGATTTGCACGAGAATGGGGTAACGATAATTTTAGTGACCCATAATCCGGAGTTAGCTGATCAGGCAGACAGGCAGTTAATTATCAGGGATGGCAGAATTGTCAAAGATACGGGAGGTAAAAAATAATGGACCAGACAGAACTATTCCGATCGTCAATTAGGGCGATTATCACGAATAAAACCAGATCGGCTCTGACGGCATTGGGAATAATTATCGGTGTAGCGTCGGTGATATTGCTGGTATCTATCGGTAGTGGCCTGGAGCGGTACGTGACCAAGCAATTTGAAAGTCTGGGAGCGAATCTGGTATTTGTGGCACCGGGAAAAATAAAACTTATCCGGCGGCGGCGGCGGGGACCCCCGACGGGTTTTACTTCCAAGTTTACTTTTGATGATGTCAGGGAACTGGAGAGGTTGGGAGACCCGATTTCGGGAGTAAGCGGGATACTAACGAAATCCGGAACTGCTAAATACGGAAGCAAATCATATGACGTAACAATTATGGGTATAGATGAAAAATATCCGAATATGTCTAACATTAAGCCTCAAAAAGGACAGTCTATTACCAAATCAATGGTAGAAAGATCACAAAATATTACAATGGTAGGACCGAAAGTTGTAGAAAATTTATTTCCTTCGGGAGCTGATCCTATCGGCAAACAAGTAGACCTGGCAGGAAGGAAGTATGTAATAGGCGGGAGTGACAGAATCTAAGGGTGGAGGTATAGGGGGGAGCGGGGATCGGGACAGTATTGTGTTTATACCGGTAACAACTGCCCAAAAAATGATGGGTACAAAAAGTCCGGCGATCGATAATTGTCCAAGCTAGCTCTTCTGATGGTGTGGCGGTGGTAACCAGGGAAATAAAGAGATATTTTTACAGGAGGAAATTGACTGATGATGATTTTACCGTTTTGGAGCCGAAACAAATATTGGAAACTGTAAATTCATTTTTGGGAGTGATTACTGTAGCGTTGTCGGGAATTGCTGCTATTTCACTGGTGGTGGGGGGAATCGGAATTGCCAATATCATGTTTGTATCAGTTACCGAAAGAACCAGGGAAATTGGTTTACGTAAAGCTCTGGGAGCAACAAAAAGAGATATCCTGATGCAATTTTTAATTGAATCGCTAACTCTATCAATATTGGGGGGAGGGGTAGGAATTCTTATTGGGGGAGGGCTTTCGATACTGATGAATAAATTTATTGAGACGTATGTAACATTGAACTCAGTTATCCTATCTTTCGGGATTTCGGCAATAGTGGGAGTTGTATCCGGAATTGCTCCGGCAATCAGGGCGGGGAACCTAAATCCGATTGATGCACTGAGGTATGAATAAATTTGGTGGTCTGACAAGGTTCTTAGGGCGAGGTAGGATACGGTTACCTTTTTGAGGGTGCTTTTTTCCATGAGAATCTTGCAAATAACCTATTTTTTTACCAGCCAGTAGTTTATTGGCTAGCAAGCTTCTGGAATTAAGCCCCCAATAGGGGCTTTTTTAAAATTTTGGGACAGAGCGTTGGGGCCCGTAGTTCACCTGGTAGAACACTTCGTTTGCAACGAAGAGGTAAGCGGTTCGAGTCCGCTCGGGTCCACTGATTTGGTTGTCAGTCCCGGTCCCGCTTTGTACGGGATCGAGATTGACAACCAAAATACCGGTTGCTCTTTGAAAAGTGAAGAAAATAAAGTAGTAGAGCCGTATTTTTTATACTTCCGTAAGGCAGACAATGGATGCCTAATGGATGCATTGGCCGAAGAAGGACGCACATGGCCGCGAAAGTCGTCGGGGAGCTGCCAAGAAGCTTTGATCCGGCGGTGTCCGAATGGGGAAACCCCTCCATAATTAGTGGAGATCCCGATGTTATGTCGGGAGGGGTACCCCCTGAACTGAAACATCTAAGTAAGGGGAGGAAAAGAAATCAACGAGATTCCGTCAGTAGCGGCGAGCGAAAGCGGAACAGCCTAAACCCTGAGCGCAATCGAAGGGGGTTGCAGGGTCCGGCATATGGGATTTACCGAGGGTAGCAGAATCCTGTGGAATACAGGAGCCAAAGAAAGTGAAAGCCGTGTATGCGAAACCTGAAGTTACCTGAAGCCGAATGTTCCTAAGTACCATGAGGAACACGAAACCTTGTGGGAATCTGGGGCGACCACGACTCCAAGGCTAAATACCAATGCATACCGATAGTGAACTAGTACCGTGAGGGAAAGGTGAAAAGAAGGGTGAAAACCTAGTGAAATAGAACCTGAAATTGTCTGCTAACAAACAGACGAGAGCTTCCTCGCGCAAGTCGATGGGTGATCGTCGTGCCTATTGAAGAATGAACCGGCGAGTTTTCGATTACTGCGAGTCTAATCTGGCAAAGCCAGAGGAGGCATAGTGAAAGCGAGTCTGAATAGGGCGATTTAGCAGTAGTTGGAAGACCCGAAACCAGGTGAGCTAACCATGAGCAGGGTGAGTCCCGACGAAAGTCGGGAGGAGGCCCGAACTCGTCAGAGCTGCAAATCTGTGGGATGACTTGTGGTTAGGGGTAATATGCCAATCGAACCTGGAGATAGCTGGTTCTCCCCGAAATATATTTAGGTATAGCGGTCTGTTAATCTTACTGGAGGGGTAGAGCACTGAATGGATGCAAGCATCGCAAGGAATTTCATTCAATCAAACTCCGAATACTTATTAGTGTGTACTGGGCAGTCAGACATGACCGGGCTAAGCGCGTCGTGTCAAAAGGGAAACAACCCAGATTCTCATCTAAGGTCTCTAAATGTATGCTAAGTGGTTAAAGGAAGTCATGATTTCTCAGACACCCAGGAGGTTGGCTCAGAAGCAGCCATCCTTTAAAGAAAGCGTAACAGCTCACTGGTCGATGGAAGTTGTGGCGCCGAAAATGAATCGAGGCTTAAGCATAGTACCGAAGATTAGAGATTGTCTCCGCATTTGATCGGAGCAGTGGTAGGGGAGCGTTCTGTACTGCAGTGAAGGTCACGCCGTAAGGCGAGGCTGGAGCGGTACAGAAGTGAGAATGCCGGAATGAGTAGCGTATTGAGTGGTGAGAATCCGCCACGCCGAATACCCAAGGTTTCCGACGCAACGTTCGTCGACTTCGGGTTAGTCGGACCTAAGGCGAGTCCGCCGATAGTGGGCGTAGCTCGATGTATAAACGGTTAATATTCCGCTACATGAGAAGTGTCGATTAAGACTCAAAGGGATGACAAAATGAGAGAATCGAGTCGTGTGTCAGTGAATGCGGCGTCTAAGCTGTCAAGATAGTGTAGATTGGAAAATCCGTTCTGGTGTTTAATTGAGCAGTGATGGGAAGTCTGATGCGCAATTGGCGGGCAACATAGATAGCTTTTGTTTTCGAGAAAAGATCTCGTTGAGTGAGACATTTGTTATGCCGTACCGCAAACCGACACAGGTGGGCTGGTCGAGTAGACCAAGGCGATCGGGAGACAGGTAGTTCAAGGAACTCGGCAAAAAAACTGGGCGTAACCTTTGGGAGATGCCCTGCCCCGACGTATAGTCGGGGTCACAGCAAAAGATTACTCAGCGACTGTTTAACTAAAACACAGGTCTCTGCAAAGCCGAAAGGCAACGTATACGGGCTGACACCTGCCCAGTGCTCGGTAAGTTAAGAATGGATGGGTGAGATTCGCAAGGTGAAGCTGCTTGAATTGAAGCTCCGGTGAACGGCAGCAGTAACTATAACTGTTCTATGGTAGCGAAGTTCCTTGTCGGGTAAGTTCCGACCCGCACGAAAGGCTAAACGAGTGAGTAACTGTCTTGAACTATCACCCGGCGAAATTGAAATGGCTGTGAAGATGCGGCCTACTTGCTACAGGACAAAAAGACCCCGTGGAGCTTTACTGTACCTTGGCACTGTTTCGGGTTCTGAAATTGTTTAGCATAGGAGGGATCCCGGCGCAAGTCGGGAGAAAGTGAAATACCTCTCGTTTCGGAATTGTCGAAACTTACCTGAGCTGGCTGGAAACGCCAGCAGAGACAATGTCTGGTGGGCAGTTTAACTGGGGAGGTTGCCTGCTAAAGAGTAACGCAGGCGTACAAAGGTTGGCTAAGCCCGGATGGAAATCGAGCAAGTCGTGCAAACGGCATAAGCGAGCTTGACTGTGAGAGCTGACAGGTCGAGCAGGTGCGAAAGCAGGTCGTTAGTGATCCTCCGATCTCGTCGTGGGAGGGTCCGGGCTTAACGGATAAAAGCTACCCCGGGGATAACAGGCTGATCGCCTCCAAGAGTCCATATCGACGAGGCGGTTTGGCACCTTAACCAAAAAGGTTATCGGGGTGCATGGCCAGTAATGGTCTTAGCAAGCCTAGTTATGTTTTGAACAATGGTTATATTCTGACTCATATCGGAGGAATCCTTAAATTTGAACACTTAAGGACAATTCCGAGGGAAGTCGTCCCGCTTTTTAGGGGATTGACCCCGTATCGACTTGTAGTTTCAAGACTACAGACTCTTCAAATCATTTGAGGGGTAAGACGTCAGCCCCGCCAACATCTGCGAAGTTGTGGCGGGTGAAGGAATAGTCAGCGCTTTGAGTAATCAAAGTATTTTTGAGCGATGTCGGCTCGCCCTATCCTGGAGGGGCAGTACCTTCCAAGGGTCCGTCTGTTCGCCGGTTAAAAGGGCACGCGAGCTGGGTTCAGAACGTCGTGAGACAGTTCGGTCTCTATCCAGTAGAGTCGTGGAGTTTTTGAGGGGGACTGACCTCAGTACGAGAGGACCAGGTTGGAGATACCTCTGGTGTGCCGGTTGTCGCGTCAGCGGCAGCGCCGGGTAGCTACGTATCTAGTGGATAACCGCTGAAAGCATCTAAGTGGGAAACCCTACCCAAGATAAGAAACTCAGTCCGATGCAAATCGGACGAAGACCCGGGGAAGACTACCCCGTATAAGAGGCTGGCAGTGTAAGCGCTGTAAAGCGTTTAGCTTACCAGTACTAATAGGTCTTTTGGAGTAGATATACGACACTCTATTACTAAAATTTTCTTCACCTTTCAGGGAGCAAAGAAGGCAAGTTTTTCCCGGTCATCTGAGCGGCGTGGAACTACCTCTTCCCATTCCGAACAGAGCCGTAAAATGCGCCAGCGCGGACAATAGCTAAGTCGCGAGACTTCGTGAAGATACGTCATGGCCGGGAATAACTTGCTTTTTTTTGGAGTAAAATCGGGGAATGAAATGGTGGATGGGATTATTGGCGGGATTTGTCATCGGATTGGGGGTGGGATATGAGATTTATGTTACGCGGTCTGTTAGTAATTACCCGGGACAGTTAAGTCAGAAAGAAGCGGAAAGACCGCTATTGAAGTATACGATTGAGAGTTTGGCGGGGAGGGAATATAGTTCCAAAATTATTTTGGATGGAATAGTCGCTACGGAAGCGGCTTTTTTTGTGCAAAGATTTCACTTCGATTCCGACGGGAAAGCGGTGACCGGTCTGGCTCATATGCCAAGGTCTTGTGAGAAGTGTCCGATTATCATCCAATACCGTGGTTACGCAGAGTCTGAGAAGTATTATCAGGGATACGGAACCAAACACAGTGCGGAAACATTTGCGGCTCGCGGATTTATCTCGTTGGCTCCCGATTTTTTGGGATACTGGAAATCGGCCAGCCCTTCGGCAGATGTGTTTGAGGCCAGATTTGAAACATACACGACGGCCCTTAATATATTGGCGGCTGCTGAAAATTGGGAGATGGGAAACGGAAAGATAGGAATTTGGGGGCACAGCAACGGCGGGCAGATTACATTGACTGTGTCGGAGATATCACAAAAAGATTATCCGGTCGTGTTGTGGGCTCCGGTATCGGCGGGTTTTCCGTATTCGATACTATATTATATGGACGGAAATGAAGAAGGGGATAGAGAATTAAGAAAGAAACTGGTTGATTTTGAAAATGTATATGATACCGGATTGTTTAATTTAATAAATTATTTAAACAAAATAAATGCACCGATTCAATTACATCAGGGAACAGGTGATAAATCAGTACCGGAGGATTGGAGTAGAAGGCTGATTGAGAGACTAAACAGTTTGAAAAAGAAAGTAAATTATTATGAATATCCGGGGGCAGATCATAACCTGATTCCGGATTGGGGTTTGGCTGTGGAAAGAGACGTCCAATTTTTTATACAAAATTTGGGATTGACGGAATAGGGTTTTACCGGTAATAATGGTCGGTGTCTTCAAATAAAGTGACGAAATTTATCTTTGTATCAGGAGGGGTAATATCCGGCTTGGGGAAGGGGATAACCGCGGCTTCGCTGGGATTATTGCTGGAGTCAAAAGGGATAAGAGTAACGAATGTCAAAATCGACATGTATCTTAATGTGGATGCGGGAACCATCCGACCGGCGGAGCACGGAGAGGTGTTTGTAACTGACGACGGGATTGAGACGGATCAGGATATCGGCCATTATGAGAGATTTTTAAACAGATCACTGAGGCGCGAGAACTATATAACCACAGGTCAGGTATATAAAACTGTGATTGAGAAGGAAAGGGCATTTGCTTATAACGGGGAAGATGTGGAAGCCATACCTCATGTAACGGATGAAATTATTTCCCGGTTGAAAAAAGCGGGAGAAGTGAATGAAGCGGGGGCGGTGATCGTAGAACTGGGGGGGACTGTGGGGGAATACCAGAACGCCATATTTTTTGAAGCCAGCCGGATAATGAAATTGAAACAACCGGAAAACGTAATCCACGTTCATGTGACTTATCTGCCGGTGATCAGAAGTATAGGGGAGCTAAAAAGTAAACCGGCACAACAGTCGGTGCAGAGATTAAATTCAATGGCAATTCAGCCTGATATGCTGGTAGCCAGAAGCGAAAGGGAGATTGACCAGAGAAGACGGGAACGTCTGGCATTATTCTGCAATATGCGGGACGGGGATATTATTACCAATCCTGATTTAAGCAATATTTACGAAGTGCCTTTACATCTTGACGGGCAGAGACTGGCGGAAAAAATAATAAAGAAGCTGGGATTAAAGGCTAAAGATCGGGGTTTGCGGGAGTGGCATAATTTTGTCAGGGCGCTGCAAAGAGGGGAGAAGAAAGTCAAAATTGCATTAGTAGGTAAATATTTTGCCACGGGGGATTATACTTTGTCGGATTCGTATATTTGTGTAGTAGAAGCCTTAAAACATGCCTCGGCCAGATGGAATGTAGTACCTGATCTGCATTGGATAAATTCCGATGATGTAGTAAATAACAAGGCAGGAAAGTATTTGAAGGGATTTGACGGATTGATTGTACCCCAGGGCTGGGGAAGCCGTGGGGTGGAAGGGAAGATTACAGCTATAGAATTTGCCAGGAAAAACAGAATTCCTTACCTGGGATTATGTTTCGGGATGCAGATGGCAGTGATTGAATTTGCCAGGAATGTTTTAAGTTTGGCCGGTGCCAATTCTGAAGAAGCAGATGCCAAAACCCGGGATCCGGTAATACATGTGATGCCGGACCAGAAAAAATATTTAAAAGAACATCAATACGGGGGGACCATCAGACTGGGCTCATGGCCTTGCCTGGTTAAACCCGGATCAATATTAGAGGGTGCATACCGGAGTTACGGAAAGAAGCCAAACATGATCAGCAAAGGAATTGTTAACGAGAGGCACAGGCACAGATATGAGTTGAATAATAAATACAGGGAAGAACTGGAAAAATCCGGCTTGATAATTTCAGGTACCAGCCCGGACGGAAAATTGGTGGAAGCAATAGAATTATCCGCAAAAGTTCACCCGTTTTTTGTGGGGACACAGTTTCATCCCGAATACAAAAGCCGGCCGCTGTCACCACATCCGTTGTTTGTAGCTTTTATCAAAGCAGCTTTGAGATGAACTTTTTTAAGGAAGTTTACGAAGTGGTGAAGAAAATCCCCGCCGGCAAAGTAATGACTTATGGTCAGGTGGCCGGGGTGGTGGGAAGCAGGGATGCCAGAAGGGTGGGACAGGCACTGCATGCCAATAAGGATCTGAATGTACCCTGCCACCGGGTAGTGTTTGCCGACGGGAGCCTGGCTCCGGGTTTTGCTTTCGGGGGCATGGAAAGACAGAGAGAAAAACTGAAGAAAGAGAAAGTGATGTTTGCGGGTTTGAGAGTGGATATGTTAAAATCCCGTTACTCTTAAAGAAAGCGAGGAAAATGAAAATTGACTACCAAGAAGACTACTGTAACTAAAACGTCAGGCACACCGATAACAATGGGGGAGCTTCTGGCCAAAACCGGATACAAGCTGAGAGGATTTAAAAGAGGGGAGAAGGTCAAGGGAACTATCGTGGAGGTCACGAATAAAACCGTCTATATAGATGTGGGGGGGAAAGCTGAGGCGGTGGTTTCCGAACAGGAATATGATTTGGCCAGAGACTATTTCAGAGTCCTGAAACCGGGTGAGACGGTAGAGGGAATAGTGTTGATTCCGGAAAACGATGCCGGCCAGGTTATTTTGTCTTTACGAAGAGCGGCAATTGACACCAAATGGGGCAGTCTGGAGCAGGCGATGACTGAAGAGAAGGATATTCCCGTAAAAGTACGGGAGGTGACAAAAGGAGGTTTACTTGTGGATGCGGACGGAGTGTTTGGGTTTATTCCGACATCCCAGCTCGGGAAAGAGTGGGAGGGGAATTTAACTTCTGCAGTAGGTAAAGAAATCCGGGCTAAAGTGCTGGAAGTTGACCGGTCACAAAACAGGCTGGTTTTATCAGAAAGGGCAGTATCGGAAGTGGAGGAAATTGCTGGGCGGAAGAAGGCTTTGGGCGCGGTAAAAGTCGGCGGAGATTATGAAGCAATGGTGGTGGGAGTGGTACCTTTCGGGGTGTTTGCGGAAATCGAGATACCTGCCGGTTCGGGAAAAAAGCAGGATAAGCAGGCAGAGCAGACCAAATTAGAGGGGCTGATTCATATCAGTGAATTGTCCTGGGAGAAAATCGACGATGTGAACCGGGCGGTTAAGGTGGGAGACAAGATTAAAGTTCAAGTGATAGGTATTGATGAAGATAACGGTAAGTTGGCCTTGTCGGTAAAAAGGCTGACTGATGATCCCTGGGGAGTGGTGCAAAAGAAATTTAAAACTGACAGTAAGCATTCGGGAGAAGTTGTGAAAGTTGCACCATACGGGGTGCTTGTCAGGCTGGATAAAGGTATAGAGGGATTGATTCACGCATCCAAAATGCCAGGTGAAATGGCTTTTGCGGAAGGTCAGAAAGTGGAAGTGTTTGTGGAATCAGTGGATTTGGAGAAAAGAAGGTTATCACTGGGAGTAATTTTGTCGGCAAAACCGGTGGGGTATAAGTAAGGTCTGTGATATTATTTAGATATGGGTACGGATAAGTGGAAAGTGGAGTGGTCACAGAATCTGGGGTGGGAGAGGATGTTGTTGTGGTTTGTGCCGTGGGTGATGATTGTTTTTTTGGTAGTCCTGTTTTCGAATAAAGTGGAGGAGTTGAAGTGGAGTGTTGCCGGTCTGGAACGGGAAAATATCCAGTTGGTAAACCAGCTGAAGTTGCTGCGGGGGAATAATTAGCGGTTTGTGGTATAAATAGGGCGTGTCAAAATCCCGGTCTTCATATGTTTGCCAGCAATGCGGATATACCCAGTCCCAGTGGGCGGGGAGGTGTCCGAATTGTGATATCTGGAACAGCCTGGTGGAAACCATATCACCGGGACGGGAGTCGCAGGGACGGAGCCGGGACTTTACATCCAAAGTCATAAAACTGTCCGAAATAATTGTTACGAAGCAGGAAAGAATAAAGACCGGTGAAAATGAACTTGACAGTGTTTTGGGGGGAGGATTGGTTCCGGGAATGGTGGTTTTGGTGGCCGGAGAGCCGGGTATAGGCAAATCGACTTTACTGACCCAGCTGGCCCTGAATTTAAAAAATAAAAAAGTACTTTATGTCTGCGGTGAGGAATCAGCCGATCAGGTGGCTTTGAGGGTAAAAAGATTAAAGACCAAGGGAGAGATGATGCTGTTTGAAAGTACCGATGCAGATGAAATTGTGGCCAAAATTGAGACCGAGAAACCGGACCTGGTGATAGTGGATTCTGTTCAAACACTGACTACGGTTGATCTGACAGGGACTTCGGGATCAGTAGGGCAGGTCAGAGAATGTGCCCAGAGACTGACAAATTTGGCCAAAAGGACGAATACCCCGTTATTTCTGGTCGGACATGTGACCAAGGAGGGTAATATTGCCGGGCCGGCGGTTTTAATGCATGTGGTGGATACGGTATTGTGGTTTGAGGGGGAGAGGAGCCAGTCTCTGAGAGTTATCCGGGCGGTAAAAAACCGGTTCGGACCGACTGATGAAGTCGGGGTTTTTGAAATGACGGACATCGGGCTTCTGGGTGTAAGTGATCCTTCCAGGGTGCTTCTGGCTGAAAGGGTAAAAGGAGTTGCCGGAAGCGTGGTATCGGTAGTGATGGAAGGTAAACGACCCTTGCTCGTGGAAATTCAGGCACTGACGACCCCTTCACAACTGGCAGTACCCCGGCGGGTGGCTATGGGAGTGGATTTTGCCAGATTGCAGATGCTGGTGGCGGTTTTAATGCGGCGGGCCAATCTGCACCTGAATGAGGCGGACATTTTTGTAAATGTCACGGGAGGAATCAAGCTGGCCGACAGGGGGGTGGATTTGGCGATCTGTCTGGCAATTGCTTCGGCGTTTCTGAATAAAACCCTGTCCGCCGATGTAGCTGCGGTGGGAGAAGTGGGACTTTTGGGGGAGGTGCGCAAGGTACAGGGTTTGGATAGGAGAGTTAAGGAAGCAAAAAAGTTGGGTTACCGGGTGGCTTCAGCGGAATCCGGAAGATCGGTGGCAGCGGCCTTGAAGAAATTGCTTACGGACTAGTTCTCCACGAGTTATACACATTGTTCAATTTCCGATTTCTAATTCCTAATTACTATATAAACTTATCCACAAAAGGCTATTTAAAGCCATATTCACTATATGATATCCCACTATGGGATATCATATATCTCGCTCTCGCTCGCTATAGGCTTGAAATATTTGACAGAAAATGTTATAAACCCGGTGAGGGTTACGAGAAGCAATGAAAAAACTGCTCAAATGGTTACGGGGTGAGTCTGTCCCCGAAAAGAGGAGGATTAGGCGGGTGTTTAAGAGTTCAAACCCCTGGATGCGGCAGCAGCTGAGAAAAATGAGTTCTATGAATCAGGAGATTATTTCAGTTCGGGCCGGAAGGTAATTACTCCGGCAAAAAAAGAAGCATCGCTAACGCTAGCTTGAGGGCCACGAGTAGCAATGCCTCTTTGAGATAAAAACGCCTGGACAGAATGGGCGCCTTCACTTAATTTAAGGTGATAACATTCGCCCGTTTTTTTGTCAAGAAAAAAATCTGCCCAATAAGCGCACTTTTTTAAACTTTTTAGCTATACTGATAAATTGTTTAAAATGCATCTTGAAACGGGGGGTGGTGGGTAGGGCAGGCCTACCACTTCCCGTTTGAGGATGTATATGAAAACAAATAATTTGCGGTCGGTGATCTTTGGTGCAGCCTTGTTTACAGGCTTATTATTTTTGGGATCCGGACCGGTTGAGGCCAGGATGGATTACGGTTCGGGATATTATGTGAATTTATGCGACAGCGGTACCGCAGCCACATACTACAATTGTGATCCGGGATGTGATCCCCGGACCGGGTCCTGTACCAGCATTAACAACGGTGTGGTCAAATGGGTGTGTCTGGGTAAGTGGAATCAGTGCCTGGAATCTGAAAGTCAGTGGACAAACTATGAACAGGTCGATAATGTCGGATGCGGTTACACAGTGCAATTGTCACTATTTGATAAAAAATGCCGCAGGGAGGACGGGAGCTGGGATGCCGGATGCAGATTATTGGGATACATGGTTTGGTATTCAGGGGAGTGTTGGGAAGCGGGGACGATGGTAACACCCAAACCCAGTCCGACCAAGGTACCGATTGCCACAGTCACGCCGACGATTAAACCGAAAATTAACCCCACGGCGGTGATTGTATCCAAATTTACCAATCAGGCGGCATCTTCTCCGGCCAAATTGACTCCGACACCGACTGCGGCACCCGTGGTCAAAATGTGCGGGCAAAAATGTCAGCAGGCGGCGGATTGTCAGGCAGGTTTTGCCTGTATTGAAGCCGTATGCCGCAATCCGGGATGTCCTTCCGATAAAACCTGTTTTTGCCAGGGTGGATCGGCTTCAGCCTCCGCGGTGTCAAAAATGAATCCGGATACCGGAGTGGAGACCTGGCTGGGGATGGCCGGTATGGCAGCTTTGGGGGCTTTGGGAATGAAGCTGAAACGGGTAGCTAAAAAGGTATGGCGGGGGAGATCTTGACAAAATCAGGATAATATCCTATAATATGGGGTATGAAATTGAACTTTTTGGTAATTTTAGGCTTGATTTGGGGAATGGTTTTGGCTTTGGCTTGGCCTCAGAGGGTCGTGGCTGCCTGGCCGAAGCTGAAAATTGAGTACACGGCCAGAAATCTGACAAGCGGATCTGCGTGGGGGGAAAGCCTGGATGCCAATACGGGAGACAAACTGGAATTAAAAGCGGTATTGAGTAATACCGAACCCGGATCGACAATACAGGATGTGAAGATAATGGTGCCGCTGTCCGATGAAAGGCTGGTTTTACACCAGCGCTTCCATCTGCGGGCTTTAAATTCGGGGAGTCTGGATACGGAAGTTGCAGTCAGTGTGCCGTCCGGGTATATGGTTATGGAGTATCTGCCCGGGACTTCAAAATTGACTGCCGGGGGGAATAGCCGGGGGATTTCTCCGGATACCGATTCCACCAATATCACAACCCAGGAAATTGCGATAGGGAATATCCCCTACGGGGACGGGAATGCGGTTACCATCACGTATCAGGTGCAGATAATGGAGAGTAAAAAAGAGGCTTCCGGTTCCGGATCGAAAGCGGCCGCGGAAGGAGCGATAGGCGGATCCGGTACAGCCAGTGCATCCGCGGTTGCTAAATCAAATCCAGAAGCCGGTATCGGTGACTGGGTATCGTCACCGGCTTTGAGGTGGTTGATGGTGGGAGTTTTCGGGGTGGGCTTGAAAACCTGGGGAAGAAAGATCCGGGAGCAGACTTTGGTGTAAAGTTAAAAGTGTGAAGAAAGGAATAATTTTTCAAAAAGGGTTACCTACGGAAGAAGTGAGAATATCATCGGCAGTGGCAATACTTAGAACGGCGGCCAGGGTTGTCAGTTGGATCGGATCGGCTCTGATAATGATTTCGGTATCGGGGCTGGTATTTGTGTATATACCGCTCGGGATAGCCGAAGTGCGGTATACATTTTCAAAAACCCAGTTGTCCAGGGCGATTCAAAATACGCGAAACCAGGCCTGGACACAAAAATTGAATGAAAATAAAACCGGAGGACGGTCTGTGAGTAAACCACCGGAAGATAATTTACCCAGAGACTGGGCAGTTCCGGATACGAATTATTCGATATACATTCCCAAAATTTATGCAATTTCCCGGGTAATTCCCAACGTGGATGCGGGAGATCCGAAAGTCTATTTACCCGCTTTGAAAACGGGGGTAGCGGAAGCTTTGGGACTGTCCCATCCGGGGCAGACGGGAACGACTTATTTATTTGCACATTCAGTGGGTACGAGGTGGGATTTTGCAAGATATAATGCGGTATTTTACCTGCTGGAAAAATTGGAGATAGGAGACAGGGTGGAAATTGTGTACGGCGAAAAACTTTATAAATACGAGATGGCGGAGCGGGAAATTCTGGCAGCTTCCGATACCAAATACCTGATACCCCAGACAATTTCGGAGAAGCTGGTTTTAGCCACCTGCTACCCTCCGGGGACAACCTGGAAGCGGCTGGTGGTAGTGGCTAAAAGAATTTAAGGCAGGCAGGTATTGACAGGTAAAGAGCGGATGCTATACTAGCTCTTAGCCTTCGGGTTCTTGGAGGAAAAGTTTAAGATTTGAAACCCCTGATTTTTGTATATGGCCGATGATAAGCCAAATGTAGTTGGAGATATGTTGCAAGATGACTCGGTGATGGTCAGGCCGGGGGTGCGTTCAGTGATGCGACCCGGGGTGGTAAAAATTGTGGGGAGGGTTGCCCCCCGACCCATGGGACGGGGGATAAGGCCTGCCTATACTTCTGCCCCGTCGTATCCGGTTGCCGAGGGACGCAGTTTTGACGGAGTGGTGGATGACCGGGTGTTGCCGGATGCCGGTTGGCCGACAGAATATGTAGAGGGATTTTTGGATATTACCCCCGACGGACACGGTTATTTGCGACCGAAGATGATTCCGTCCAGTAAAGATGTGTATATTTCCGCTTCCCAGGTACGAAGATTTAATTTAAGACCCGGGGATATGGTAGGCGGACAGGCCAGGGAACCCAAAGACAATGAAAAATATTGGGGGCTTCTGAAAGTCGAGAAAGTGAATGAGTTGCCGGCGGAGGAAGCGGCCAACAGACCCGACTTTGACGCTCTGACTGCAATTTTTCCGGAAGAGCAGTTACGGATGGAGACAACACCCGAGGTGTTATCGACCAGAATTATTGACTTGATTGCCCCGATCGGGAAAGGGCAAAGAGGACTGATTGTGGCGCAACCCAAAGCCGGAAAAACATGGCTTTTACGTGAAATTGCCGAGGCTTTATCGCAAAACTATCCCGATATGCATCTGATGGCGGTTTTGATCGGTGAACGGCCGGAGGAAGTAACCATGATTTCTCGGAGCTTAAAGGGGGAGGTGGCGGCTTCGCATTTTGATGAACCTCCGCTGGAGCAGGTCCGGATAGCGGAACTGGCTCTGGAGCGGGCCAAGCGGCTGGTGGAAATGAAGAAAGACGTGTTTGTGCTGTTGGACTCGATTACCCGGCTGGCCAGAGCCTATAATATGATTACATCTGACTCTGGTAAGACGCTTTCAGGCGGTTTTTCAGCTGCGGCCATATATCCTGCCAAGAAAGCCTTCGGAGCCGCCAGGCGGTGCGAGGAGGGCGGATCCTTGACGATTATGGGGACATGTATCGTGGATACCGGATCCCGGCAGGATGACCTGGTTTATGAGGAATTTAAAGGGACCGGAAACATGGAGCTGCATCTGGACCGGAAGCTGGCTGACAGGCGGATTTTCCCGGCATTTGAACTGATCCGGTCCGGGACCCGCGGGGAAGAAAAGTTATTGGGAAAGAGGCTGGATAAAGTAATTCAACTGCGGCGGATGCTGGATATGCTGGACGATGATGAACGGACGGAACTTTTGATTACCAAGATGAAGAAAACTAAAAACAATGATGAGTTTTTGGAGAGTCTGACGAAAAGCTAATGGGACATATCGGTGAACAAGAATTTAACACTGATTAAGCTGGGAGGGGGATTGATTGCCCCTAAAGAATGGGGGGAAGAAACTGCGGATTTGAGTGTGATCAGAAGGCTTGTGGAAGAGATAAAAGAAAGCGGACGGACGGTGGTAGTGGTATCAGGCAGCGGGAATTTTGGTCATACCGCTGTGAGAAAATATGGTATAGCAACATTGGAAGGAGTGAGGAAAGTCAGAAAAAGTGCCGGGAAAATCGGGGAAATTGTGGCGAAGGAAATGCGGGAATCAGGTTTTCAAACGCAATTAATCGCGGCACATAAATTTTTTGGTAAAAAGGCAGACTGGGATTTAAATATGACACCTGTTTTTTACGGGGATGTGATGGATTTACCTAACGGGGGGTGGATGGTTTATTCAGGGGAAAAAATAATTGAATTATTAGTACCAATTTTGTCAGCCCACGGACGGAAAGTGGAAAAGATAATTCAGGTTAGTAAAGAACAGGGGGTTATGGATGAGAATGGTACGCCGGTGCCGGTAATCAATACCCGAAATTGGAAAGAAATAAAAAAGAATGTATCGGGAGCTGCGGGGACGGATGTAACGGGCGGAATGCTGCATAAAGTGGAAGAGAGCCTGGAAATTGCGAGAAGATACAAAGTTGAAACGGTAATAATCAGCGGAAAAATCGCCGGGAGATTAAGAGAGGCATTGTCAGGAGCTGAAGTTTCGGGAACTATGGTGCGTTAAAAAACCACCTTTCGGTGGTCGGACCCTCCTTAATCCGGACTATCAGCGGATTACATTTTCAAGTATACCCCGGGACTTGTATCAAGTCAAGTTTTGGCGATACAATGGCAAAATATGGATTTAACCAAACTTGAGGAACAACTGAAAAATATGCGGGACCAATTGTATAAATTGGAAACGGTGGAGACGGAAAAAATCCGGCAGAAGCGGATTCTGGCGGATATGGGGGATGACTTCCGGGAGAACGAAGGCGCGAAGATGGTAATGGAAGATCATCAATTTCTGCATTTAAGAACGGCAAATCTCAGGCGGGAGATGCTCGAAATAAAGAAGAAGATTATTGCGACCCGGAAACGAGCCGGGTAACCAGATTTTCCATCTGCCAGGAATGGGAGCCTTTGATGAGAATACAGTACTTAGAGTTGTGAATGGAAAGTCCGGATATAAAATCGGAGAGTGCATCCAAATCTTCGAAATACCGGCCGACACCTGCGGCAGCGATGGTAAATTTGGTGGCCGGGCCAAGACAGTACAAATGTTTAATGCCCAGTTTTTTGATTTCCGAACCGGTTTCCTTGTGGGCAGATTCTTCGTATTTACCCAGTTCGTTCATCTGACCGAAAACAAAAACAGGCACCAAAGACTGGGCTGCAGAGACAAGAGATAAAGTTTTGAGGGATTCGGAGACTGAAAGGGGATTGGCATTGTAAGTGTCGTCGATAATAATGCTGCCGTTTTTTAACCTGATGGGCTGAAGGCGATGAGCCGGATGGGGAGTGGTTTCCAAGCCTTTTTTAACGATCTCCGGGGGAATTTTCAAAAGAAAGGCGGCAGCAGCTACCGCGGCGGCATTTTGACCGAATTGAGGCCCGAGAAAAGGCAGGGTCAGGTTTTGCGGATCCTGATTAATAAGAAGATTAACCTGGGTAGTCAGATTGGGTACGATCTGACTTTTTACAATCCGGACCAGAAAATTGGCTTTACTGCCGAATTTATAAACCGGAGACGGGGTATCCGGAGAAATATCGGGTTCGTCGCCGTTGACGATTCCCACCTGTGAGCGGATCAGAAGTTTGGACTTTTCGGCGGCAATCTCCGATAACGAACCCAGAAATGAGGAATGGACCGGGCTTAAATTGAGAAAAATTCCGATGTCGGGGTGAGCCAGCCAGGTATAGAAATCCATATCTCCCCGGTATTCCACACCCATTTCCAAAATCAGAAATTTTGTATTCGGAGTGCATCTCAAAATCGTGGTGGGAATATTGTAGGTGCTGGTTACCGAGTCGGCAGTTTTGACAGCAGGACCTGCCAGTGAACAGACGGAAAAAAGCATATTGGAGGTGGTGGTTTTTCCGGTACTGCCGGTCAAAGCGATGACTTTAAGACCGTAAAAGTGCCGGAGAAGCAGCAGGTAGTATTTAGCCAGATGGCGCTTCACAGGATGAATAAACCAGTGGAGAAAGGGATCGATTTTCCGGTTCGGGTAAAGTTCCTCGGCAGGAAGCGGTCCGGTCCAGAGACGTAAGAAGTCGATTGTCATCAGGACTATTTTACAATTATTCGGGGGATTTGGGGATTTAGGCGGGAAACAACTTCGTAATTAATGGTGCCGGTTTTGGCGGCGATTTCGTCGGCGGTGACGTGAGGACCGATCAGTTCGACGATATTTTGCGGTTTTATAACGGGCTTTGGGATATTTATCATGGTGAAGTTCATGGCGACCCGGCCGATTACCGGAAGATATTTGCCTGCTGACCAAACCCTGCCGTTATTACTTAATTTGCGGTCGTAACCGTCTGAGTAACCGACGGGTAAAACTGCCATCATGCCGGGTTTTTTGCAGATATAGGCGGAGCTGTAACCGACGCTTTCACCGGTTCGGATACTGCGGATTTGGACCGGGTGACATTTCCAGGAAAGAACCGGTTTTAGTTTTTTTGGGGGAGAGTGTTTTTTAACATACGGGTCCGGCCAGAGACCGTAAAGAGAAATTCCGATCCTGATCATGTCCAAGTGGGTTTGGGGCCAGAGGATCGCGGACGAAGAGCTGCTGCAGTGGGCCAGAATCCGGGGGAAATAAAATTTGGTTTGGAAAACGGCCTGATTAAAAATATCCAGCTGTATCAGGCTTTGGGGGGAACCTTCATCGGAACTGTGGAAGTGGGTATAGATTCCTTCCGGGATCAGTTTTTGATGATGGCGTAAAAGGCTTAATGCTTTGAGCAGATCGACAAGAGATAATCCCAGACGGTTGGTCCCGGTGTTAACTTTCAGATGAATTTTTAATTTTAAATTTTTAATTTTTAACAAATAATCCAAAGAATGAACACAAAGCGAAATGTTGTTTTTGGAGGCGAGAGAAAAATCAGATGCGGAAATTGGAGCAGCTATTAGGATTTTAGAATTGCTAATTTTCTTTACTTCCAATGCTTCTTGAATGGTGTTGACAGCAAAGAATTCAACACGATGATTGAGAATTTCCACTACTTCTTTCAGGCCGTGGCCATAGGCGTTGGCTTTGACCATGACCATTATCCGGGTGGCGGGGGAGACTAAATTTTTATATTGGGATAGGTTATGCACAAGGGACCTTCGGGAAATTTCCAGCCAATGGAGATATGAATTGACCATTTTACCGGGTATGATACAATGTTTACTTCATGAATAATACTGAAAGTCCGCGATGGCCGGTGGCGTATAAAGTTAAAGGCCGGACATTTGTGGCGGGAAATTCCGAGGAAAAGAAACTGATAGAACAAATGCTGAACCGGGGAGAAAATGTTTTTGAGGCACTGGCGGGATTGGGATTGGTTGAACCCGGAGAGAAGAAATAGGGCTAAACGACAACAACTTCATATTCCAGATCGATGTCAAAGTTTTTTAAAACGTCTTCGCGCATAGACTGTGCAAATTTGTATACTTCCGGTCCGGTTGCCCCCGGATAAGTTACCAGAGTCAGTGCGTGGCCCGGGAAAGTGCCCACATTCCCGATTTTTTTACCGCGCCAGCCCAGTTCGTCCAGGAGTCTTCCGGCGGGAACTTTAACCACTTCGGTTTTTTCCAGCCATGCGGATTCATCTTCATATTTGAGTTGTTCGGGCGGATATGCCTGTAATCCGGAAATCCGGGATTTGAGGGTAAGATAATGAGTTTTGGAAATCAGCGGATTTTTAAAGAAACTGCCTGCGGTCCCGATGATTTTCGGATCCGGGAGTTTTTCGGTGCGCATTTTGACGACGGCGTTAAAGACATCCCTCACGGTGTACGGTTCTTTGGCGATTTCCCGGAGGGTGGGTAAAAGTGAAGCGTGCCGGGAGGCATGATATGAAAGTTCCAGACGGGCTATTTTGGATAATTTGTAAGTGACTGATGTAACCAGATAGTCTCCGGGATTTTTTTTTAAAACACTCTCGCGGTATGCAAATTTCATATCATTTTTAGTGAAGACTTCCGTTTTTCGGGATTTTAAGTTAACCGTCTCAAGTGAGACAAAAACATCTTCCTGATTTTGACCGTAAGCGGCAATATTACCTATGGCAGCTGCACCAATTTTACCGGGTATCAAAGCCATATTTTCCACACCCGACCAGTTGTTTTCGACGGTATGGGAGACAAAGTCATGCCAGTTTTCCCCGGCTCCGAGTTTGATGATCACAAAGTCTTCTGAATCATCGATGATTTTGCGGCCGGTAAGTTTTACCAGAGCGACAGTGCCGGGATAGTCGTTTATAAAAAGGATGTTTGCTCCCAACCCCAGGAATAAAACGTTCTCCCGGGAAAGCCGGTTGATATCCGATTCAGTTATTATTTCCGTTAAATTTTGGGCTTTGGCAGGAAGGCGAAGTGTGTTGCAGCCGGAAAGATCAACCATTACTTAATTTTAACATCAGACAATAACAGACCAAACAATTGTTTTTTTGAAAAAACATAATAAAATATCGAGATGACGGAAAAAATCGACGGGAAGGTATCAGTAAATATTGATTTCCAGCCGGCCTGCAGTCTTTTTGTGACGGACGGGGGTGGTTATTCCAGGAGTGTACGTTTTAATCCGGAATTGCCAGAAACGGAGATTACGTGTCCGACGGGTTCAAACGTGCTGGTTTCCACAGAGTTGGAGTCGGATATCCGGAGTAAAAATGATACCGTTATTGCTGTGATATGCCGAGGGTGTATGTTTCGGAATAAGGGGTTTGTTTCGGAGCTTAAAGGGAGAATCGGACGGACTGGATAAAATTGCTAATTGTGATCTGTGGTTCGTTGTATTTTGGCACCCAGGGCAGCAAAGCGGGCGGCGGGGTCTTCGTAGCCGCGTTCGATAATTTCGGCGTGATCTATCACACTTTTTCCCGTGGCGGCGAGGGCGGCAATCAGAATTGACATTCCCGCGCGGATATCGGGGGATGCCAGATGACGCCCGACCAGGGGAGTGGGACCGGTAATCAGGCAGCGGTGGGGATCGCAGATGGTGATATTGGCTCCCATGGCTACCAGTTTGTCGGTAAAAAACATCCGGGTTTCATACATCCAGTCGTGCATTAAAACCGTACCTTTGGCTTGTGTAGCCAAAACAATCAGGGGGCTTAACAGGTCGGTCGGGAAACCCGGCCATGGACGGACCTGGAATTTCTGCCGGATGCCCAACTTTTCGGGGTCGGCGGATAAGTCCGACGGAAATATTTCCAGAGTATTATCTTTAGGCCACGAATACTTAACTCCCAGGCGGGACAGATACAGAAGAGTCATTCTTAAATCGGCTTTGTCAGCGGGAGAAATGGTAATGTGGCCACGGGTGGCGGCTGCGGCAATGGCGAATGTGCCGGCGTCCATATGATCGGGGCAAACGGCATGAGTGGCTGATTTAGGATGCGGAGTACCGGTGACGGTGATAATACCCGATCCGAGACCGGTGATGTTTGCCCCCATTTTTATCAGGAATTCTCCGAGATTTTTGACATGAGGTTCACAGGCGGCATCTTCGATAGTGGTGGTAATGGGAAGGGACGAGGCCATGATGAGGGCATTTTCAGTGGCAGTGACAGAAGCTTCGTCAAGGAAGATATTGACATCGGATTTAACCGGGTTTAGAGTGCCGGAAATTGTTTCGGGAGTGATTTTAAATTTTGCACCCAATTTGCTTAAGGCATCCAGGTGGGTGCCGATGGCGCGTTTGCCGATAACATCTCCGCCCGGGAAACCGATTTCAACTTTTTTGAACCGGGCCAGAAGGGGTGACAGAAACAGAATAGAGGAGCGGACCTGCCGGGAAAGATCGGGGTCGATTTGCCATTTATTAACTCCGCCGGGGTCGATGACCAGTTTGGATGTTCCGGCACCGGTAACTTTAGCCCCCAGAGATTCCATAATTTTGACCATGACCGTGACGTCGTGAATATTCGGGACGTTGGTTAAAGTGACGGGGGAAGAAGCCAGAAGTGAGGCGGGAATAAGCTTAAGGATGGCGTTTTTGTTGCCGGAGATGCTGACGTGGCCGGACAGGGGAGTGCCGCCGGTAACTTCAAATTGAGCCATTGTAATGGATATTATACCTGTATATCGCAATGTATAATCAAGATGTGAAATTTATCCCCTGGAAAAAATATCAGAAAACCATACCAAAGAAGCGGATGTCGGCGGGGGTGCTGTTTTTTAATAAAGAGGGAATGATATTGATACTGAAACCTTCTTACAAGGATAATTGGACTTTACCCGGCGGGGCATGTAACAAAAACGAGTCTCCCAGACAAACCGGAGAAAGGGAGGTTAAAGAGGAGATTAATATTGAAGTGAATCTGAAGCGGTTGGTAGCGGTTATCTATAATTGGGCTAAGGGTGATGTTGACGAGAATGTAATGTGGTGGTTTTATGGCGGGATATTAGACGAAAGACAAACCAAGCAGATAAAAGTGGATGGAGAAGAGATTTTAGAATACCGGTTTGTAAAACCGGAGGAAGCGAATAAACTGGCTAGAAGGAATTTAATTAAATTGATGCCGGTTATAACAAAGGCGATTAAAACAAAAATTCCGGTATATTTGGAAAATTGGGAGGAAATCTGAGATGTATAGCCTACCGGGATTGGAGAAATTTCCCGAACTGGTGTCTGGAGTGTCAATGGCGGATGAAGGAAATATGTCACAAAGATGGGGAGATTCGGAAAGTGTAAGGAAAAACAAGCGGAATTTTTTGCGCAAACTAAATATCAAACCCGAGGATTGTGTAGCAGTGTCGTTGCTTCTGGGAACAAAAATCAGGATAGTCGGAGAAAAAAACAAAGGGAAACTTGTGAAAGGTGATGCCCTGATAACGGCGAAACCCGGTGTGGGCTTGTGGATGCTAACTGCGGATTGTTATGCGGTTGTGGTCTATGATGCGAAGAAAAAAATCCTGGGACTGGTGCATCTGGGCAGACAGGGAGCGGACGGGGGACTGGCGGAAAAAGTGGTCGGGCGGTTTAAAGATCTGGGGTCCAAACCCGAAGATTTAGTTGTCAGTGCAGGTCCGGGAATTAGACAGAAATCTTATGTTTGGGAGGGGAAATTACCGTTTAAAAAAGACTGGGGCGGGTTTGCCGTGCAGTCAGAGGTGAATAAATGGCAGATAAACATCGGGGGATTTTTGTGTTCACATTTTATAAATAATGGCATTAGAGAGCAAAATATTAGGATTAGCGAGGTGGACGTTTTTAACGATCCCAGATTTTTCTCGCATGTCCGGTCGGTGAAGACGGGTGAACCTGAAGCCCGGTTTGCAACCGTGGTGATGATGAGATCAAAATAGCTCCGTCAGGGAGTGAATGGTTTTAACGGTCGGGTGGGTGGCGTCGTCTTTACGGTTTAACCAGACAGGAGTGATGTTGGGGTAAGGGATCAAACCGGAAATCATCTCTGGCCGGTCGTCAACGATAACAGAATCATTAGGAAGGCAGTTAAGAACGGCCGGATCGATTTTACGGCGGTGGATGTGCATCAAATCCGGATTAAAGTAATCCAGGATTCCTGAAAGTCTGAGTTTGGTTGTCTGAAACTCCCGGTAGCCTTCGGAGTAAATTCCCAGGCTGCGGCCGGGAAAAAGTTTTTGTAACCCGGGTACCGTATCCGGATAGAGAGCGTTTATGAAGTTCTGTGGATTGAAAAAAGTATTGTAAAGTTGCTGAAAAGGAAAAGAATGGTCTTTAGCGATATGTCTGAGAAATCTATTGGGGAGAAAGTCAGAGGATTTTTCCAGGGCGTTGGTATAAGCGGCCAGAGTCCCGTTAAATTCCGGTAAAGAGATTTTTATGGTTTCGGCCAATCGGGGATAGACATTTAGGCGGAACAGATCTGCGTCGAAAAGAGTCAGGTCAATATCAAAGAGAATTGATGGCTTGTTTGTATTGTTCATATTCGTCACGGTAATCTTTGAACATAGTAAAACTGGGAGCGGCGGGGGATAACAGGCAGATTTTTCCCGCGGCGGTATGTTTGTGAGCCAGCCTTACGGCTTCGGACATGCTTTTGGGATGAAAATATTTGATTTTAGGGTGGATTTCCAGTTTTTGGATTTCCTTCCAGATCCGGGGCCCGGTGGCGGGAAAAACGATCAGGGTTTTAATGTGACTATCCAGAATTTTGCCGGCTAAAAGGGAATAATCCTGTTTGCGTTCATGACCGCCGGCGATCAGAGTTGCGATATCCGGAGCCAAAGCGTCAATGGCGGCGATGGTGGCTTCGGGGATGGTGGCCAGGGTATCGGCGTAGTATTTGATGCCTTTTTTGGTACCTGCCAGATCCAGCCGGGTTTCCAATGGCTTAAAAGAGGCAATTGACCGGTAAACAGCATCTTTCGGCAGTTTCATAATACCGGCAATTTTAACAGCCGGGAGAATGTTGTATTTGTTGTGATTTCCCAAAAGTTGGGTGGAGATTTGCCGGTCGTAATCCAGAAGGGAGAACGGAAGTTTGCGGGCGGGAGTCAGTTCCGCGGTTTGAGCGGGAAGGGGAAAGTCGTTGTTGTAAATAAAATAGTCGTTCCGGGTTTGGAAACGGGCGATATTTCTTTTGGCTTCGACATATTCGGCAAAAGATTTGTGATAATCAAGGTGGTCGCGATAGATATTCTGCAAAACCGCAATATGGGGGGAAACGGTCAGATCCATAAGCTGGTATGAGGAAAGCTCCATTACCACCCAGGTTTCTTTGTCAATTTCCGGTAAAAAGTCCAGAGCAGGACGGCCGATATTGCCCACCAGAACGGATTTGATCTTATTTGCATCCAGCATATGGTGAATCAAAGATACGGTAGTGGATTTACCCTTGGTACCCGTCACCCCGATAATTTTTTGACAGGGACAAACCTCGAAAAAGATTTGGGTATGGGAAGTAATAATAACTCCTTCTTCTGCGGCTTTTTCGATTTCAGGTTTGTGAGGTGAAATTCCCGGGGTTTTGATAATTAATTTAAAATCCTGAAGATGTTTCAAATAATCCGGACCGTCTTTTTGGTCGGCGGTTGCGATTTTGAGACGGGGGAATCGGGTATGAAGAAAGTTAAAAGTGGACTGACCTTCCCGGGCAAAACCCAGGATGAGAATTTTATCCAGTTTGGATATCCGGTTAAGAATGGGTGACGGCATATTTGAGGATTTTACTAAATTTTTCCGGCAGATTGGGATTATCAAGCCAGGAGGCGAGGATTTCTTTTAAACCCTGTCCGGTATAGGCAGCCCGGGCTTCGGCGCGGGTTAAAACACATTCGAAAGGTTTGACGGGATTATTACCTATTAAATCATCGAGAATTTTTTGGTTTTCGGGCAGATCGGGAGGATAAGTGCCCATAATTTCCGTCACTTTTTCTTTGCTGATAAAGCAGGCAAGCATCAGGGCAGTGGAAACACATTTGGGACAGTGCGGCACCACAATTTGTTCGGTTGCTGTAGCCGATTGCCAGTTTAAAGTTGTGGTTACAGCTGGTAAAAATATTTGAAAAATATTGGGGATATTGGCAGAAAAGTTTGGTAATTTGCAGTTCTATAAAGGCGGTCTTAAAAAACGAAAAGCAATTTACGCGGTACAGGATAATGATTTGAGATAAGCATTTAAGATCCGATTCGAATTCAAGGGTTTTGGAATATTGGTGGTTGATTTCATGACCCAGATAGGTGGTATTGCCTTCACCTGCTAGAGCGCTCATTGGAAAAGGCAATGGCAGAGGAACCGGAAAGATGTGCCGTTAAGAGGGAAGCGAAAGAGTAGAAAGCGGAAACCGGAACGTGGCCGTTTAAATATCCCTTTTGGTTTAGTTCAAGCAAGTACGGATCAAGAAGGCTTTTTGCAACGATATGGTTTGAGACCGGCGGTTTGGCAGACATTTAACATTATAGGGACGGGATTAATAATAAAGGGAATAACTTTAAAATGAGGTTTGAGAAGTTCCAGAGTGACGATGGAGTCTTTGCCGCCGCCTACCGGAACCAATACTTTGTGCTCGCTACCTGGTCGTTGCCTGGATCCAGCTGCGCGCGATGTTTGAGACGCCTCCGTCTGCTCGCCTATTATTATTTGAAGAAAGTCATTATCTGTGAAATCTATTTGGTTTTGGTAAAAATATTCACCCATGCCTTTTATAAATAATTTTTCCCAGAATTTGATCTGATTTACCGATAGGTTTCCGGCGGTAATTTCAATAACCGGGGAACAGGTGAGTTTCCAGTAGGAGGGCATAAGGGAGAGACCGACGTGGAAAACGAGGTTGTCCAAATTTTCAATTTTCAATTTACAATTTTCAATTATTATTCTGTGGGTGAATTTATGATCAGGGGGAATTGAGAAGAAATATTTAATTTCCAAATTGTCATTTACGATTTCATATTCACACTTTTCGTAAATAAATTTTGGATATTTCCGAAGAACATCTTGAAATTTCATACCATGCTATTATAAGCCCATGGAAGGACCCATCGATAATGAATCCCCTGATTTGATAAGAGCAAAAGACATTAATATTATAAAAATAGAAGATCCGGGTCAGAAGCAGAAAATAACGGTGATATTACATGAAATGATCAAGGATTCAGAAACCCATCCTATACAAGGAATCGTACCCAAGGAAATGACAAAAGAAGAGATTGAAAAAGCAACCTCAAGTTTAAAGATATTTTCCGGAGTCAATGGTTATGAAAAGTGGTATACAGAGAACGTCAACCCTTTGAGTAAGAAGGATAAATTTAAACTCCGGTTATCTTTTTTGGGTGCCGGAGCCGTATTAGCAACTGATCAGGGGGATAAGGATAAAAGCAGTTGCATAATATTATTAGAACCTAAAGTTAAGTATTTACTGCATGAGTTGAAGCATTTTGCCGACTATACGGTTTTTGGTAAGGAATATGTTGATAAAACTGCAAATTTACCATCGCCTATACCCTGGAGAATTATCCAGACAGCATTGTCGATATCCGGTCCGATAATAGGTGTGAAATATCCGGAAACAGGATTGTATATCAGTTCTTTGGCCTTAGGATTGTTAGCAATTAGTTTGATTGTAGAGTCTAAATATCGTTTAAATACAGGAGAACGGAGATCCTCTAAGGCAGAAGAGAAATTCTTAAACTGATTCCAGTATTTGTTTTGCAAGTTTGTAAGAGTTACCGGAACCCATGACAACTACGATGTCAAGACCGGATTTATGGGAGACGAGATATGAAACAATTTCATTAAATTCCGGAATATAAATGGCGTTGGGGTGGTGCATGGCTTTAATGATGTCAGCTCCGGTAAAATCTCCCGGATCTTTTTCCCGGGAGGCGAAAATTTTTGAGACTATCACGCCATCTGCTTTTCTTACAGCTGTCGGCAGTAGGTCTGACATAACCCTGAGACGGGAGAAGGTGTGGGGTTCAATAATAACAGTCAATTTTTGACCGGGATAGAGTTCCTTGATTGCAGAAATGACAGCGGCAAAAGATGAGGGATGGTTGGCATAGTCGTCATATACCTTAATGCCGTTTTTTTCACCCAGAAAATCCAGCCTGCGTTCAAGGCCCCGGAAGTTTTTGAGGGCGGAAGTTAAATCCCGGCCGGAAATTTTTAAAACTTCGGCAAGTTTGATTATCGCCAAAGCATTCGATTTGTTGTGGTTGCCGGGCTGGGAGAGGATCAGGTTTTCGGGAAAGTCAGATAAACGGTAAGGGACGGAGTTTTCAGGAAATTTCAGTTTACGGGAAAGCGGGGAGTCGGCGTTGAAAATTACCACTCCTCCCGGTTTGAGACGGTTGATAAAACGCTGGTAACAGGAAAGCATGTTTTTAATGGTGCCGAAATATTCGGGATGATCGTATTCCACCAGAGTCAGAAGAATTACGTCAGAATGATAGGTGGCAAAATTATCATGGAATTCATCGGCTTCGCAGATGAAATACCCGGATTTTCCGATACGGACATTGTTCTGCCAATCTTTTACCGTGGCTCCCTACTTCAACTGTAGGATCGAGACCCGCTTTTTCCAGAAGAAGTCCTGCCATGGCTGTGGTGGTGGATTTGCCGTGGGTACCTGCGACGCAAATGACATATTTATCCCGGTGGAGGTATTTACCCATAAAGTCCTGCCATTTGGTTAATATACCTTTTTCTTTTCCCAGGGCTGTTTCCGGGTGGTCGTCGTTTTGGTAAAAAACTGCGGGAGTGACAGCCAGAATATCCGCATTATCCAAATGGGCCGGGCTGTGACCGGAATAGAGTTTGATACCCGGTTTTCTGACTTTTTCAATGTAAGGCGTATCCAGTGAGAGGTCGCAGCCGGAGATTTGGTAGCCTTGGGAGCGGGCAATCTGGGCGACGGCGGACATGCCGGAGCCGCCGATGCCCATGAAGTGAATGTGTTTGGTTTTGGCTTCTATATGCGTATTATATCGCCACCCGCGATATAATAATCTGGTGCATTATTATTTGGGGTGGGTGCTCATCTCGTTTGCCGTAACTTTCGGATTGATGATTCCTTTCATCAATCTATTGTATAAACTGAAATTTCAAAGAGGAAAAGAGACCGAGGAAATCAGGAAGGACGCGACCAAGAACTTTTATAAGATCCGGGAAATGCATGCTGTCAAGGCCGGGATTCCGACGGGAGGGGGAATAATCGTGGCGTTTGTGGTGACGGTTTTATTTGTGGCGGTTGCCGGGGTGATGATTTCCAGGGGACAGCTGTTTTCGGGACATCCGATGTGGTGGGAGCTGGCGGTGCTGTTTTATACATTGACGGGTTTTGGCCTTCTGGGCCTTTATGATGACCTGATGAAAATATTCGGTTTTGCCAAAACCGGTTTTTTCGGTCTGAGAATGCGGCATAAACTGATACTGCAGGTTTTATTGGGGATCGGGACGGCTGTAATGCTTTATTGGGGACTGGGGATAAATTTTATCAATATCCCGTTTGTGGGACTGGTGCGGCTCGGGTGGTGGTATTTGCCGATGGCAGTGGTTCTGGTAGTGGGATTTGCCAACTCATTTGATTTTACGGACGGATTGGACGGACTTTCATCCGGACTTCTGATGGTGTGCCTGTGGGCGTTCTGGGTAATTTCGTTTCAGGATCTGGACCATGTGCTGTCGCTTTTTATTGCCATTTGGCAGGGAGCGGTGATTGCCTACCTGTATTTCAATATCTTTCCGGCCCGGTTGATGCTGGGCAACGTCGGCGGGCTGTCTTTTGGTGCGGGATTGGCGGTAATCGGTCTGTTATCAGGGAAAATTGTGGCACTTCTAATTATCGGGGGAGTGTTTATTGCCGAAGGAATGAGCAGCCTGCTGCAGCTTTTTTCCAAAAGATTTATGAAGCGGAGGATTTTTCCGATTGCGCCGCTGCACCACTGGCTGCAGCTTATGGGCTGGGAGGAGCCGAAGATTGTGGCCCGGGCATGGCTGACCGGAGCGGCATTGGCGCTTTTCGGGGTTTGGCTGGCGATGCTATGATCAGAAAACTTAAGAATTTATATCATTTGTTTAATGCGGTTTACTGGACGTATCGGTGCGGATATCCGGCGAAGAAACTGTATATCATCGGAGTGACGGGAACCGACGGAAAAACGACTACCTGCACCCTGATTTATGAAATACTTAAAGCCGCAGGGATTAAAGTCGGACTGTTGACAACCGTGGCGGCTGTTATCGGCGGTGAGGAAATCGAGACCGGGCTGCATACCACCAATCCCGACCCGAGTCTTTTGCAGCCGATTCTGAAAAAGGCCGCGGAGAAAGGGATAACCCATATGGTTTTGGAAGTGACCTCCCACGGTCTGGACCAGAACCGGGTCTGGGGATGCAATTTTCAAATCGGGGTTCTGACCAATGTTACTCATGAGCATCTGGATTACCATGGGTCGTTTGAGAAATACCGGGAAGCGAAACTGAAATTGTTCAGAAATGTCAAATATGCAGTATTGAACCGAGATGACCCTTCTTATGATAATTTTCAATTTTTAATTTCCAATTTTAAATCAATTCCTAAAATTAAAATTTTCAAATATACAAAAACGAAAATTGAAAATATCAGTCCGGAGCTGGCGGGGGATTACAACGGGCATAATATTGCGGCGGCGGAGATGGTTTGCAGGATCCTTGGAATTAATCAGGGGGTGATAGCCAAGGTGATAAAAGAATTCCGGGGAGTTCCCGGCAGGAGAGAAGAGGTTAAAGCGGGGCAAAATTTTAAAGTGTATGTGGATTTTGCCCATACACCGAATGCTTTGGAGGCGGTTTTAACCCAGCTTAAAAAAGAGCTGCCCAAAGGCAAAAAACTGGTTGCGGTATTCGGGGCTACCGGTGAGAGGGATAAAGAAAAAAGACCGATGATGGGGGAAATTGCGGCCAAACTGGCAGATGTAATGATAATTACCTCGGATGATATCCGAAGCGAGGATCAGGATGAGATTGCCGCCCAGATTATGAGCGGAATACCCGAAACTCAATTAAAAGATATCAAAGTATTTAAGGAGAATGACCGGAAGAAAGCGATAATAATGGCTATAAAAATGGCTAAAGCGGGGGATATTGTTCTGCTGGCCGGGAAAGGCCACGAAAAAACAATTCTTTTGGGGAAAACCGAATATCCCTGGTCGGATGCGGAGGTCGCCAAAGAATTGCTGACTGACAGATAAAGCCGGTCATCGGATTTTTGATTTAGGGGTTTTATTATGCTATTTTGGAGAAATCTATGAAAGAGGTACGCCGATTTTGGCATGAGTTCAGAGAGTTCGCAGCCGGGTGGCGCAGGTTTTGGTACTGGAGGCTGTATCAGGCTTTTTCCCGGTTTGAAAAAGTAAAAGACGTGGTTGTGCAGCTACTGTACCGGCAGCGGGGCAGATTTGCCCGGCCGTTTGTGCATACAGCCATGGGAGGGCTGGTAACCATGGCGGTGACTCTGGCTCCGGTTTTGGCCTCGTCGTTTCCCGGGGTGGAGAAAGAACTGTCGGAAGAAGTGATACCTTCCACTCAGATACTGGAAGTCCGGTCGTCAGACACAACGACCCAGATATCGGACAAAGTCCGGGATCAGGTAGTGGAATACACGGTGCAGTCGGGGGATACGGTATCGGAAATTGCCGATAAATACGGAATTTCCACTGATACTATCAGGTGGGAGAATAATCTGGCATCCCTAAATGCCATCAAGCCGGGACAGACATTAAAGATTTTGCCCGTATCCGGAGTACGGCACAAGGTAAGCCGGGGAGAAACGATTTATTCAATTGCCAAGAAGTATGATGCCAACTCGCAGGCCGTCGTTGATTTTCCCTTTAATACTTTTGCGGATAACGAAACATTTGCCCTGGCGACCGGGCAGGATTTGATTGTTCCTGACGGAAAGAAGCCCAATGCAGTGCTCTGGTCCCCGAGTAAATATATTGCTCAAAATACGCCAAATGCAGGAGCAATATCAGCTATTGGTAAATTCGTTTGGCCGATTGGCGGGCGGATTACACAGCGGTTTGCCTGGTACCACCGGGGGCTGGATATTTCTACGGCTTTCGGGACACCGGTTCTGGCTGCCGATTCCGGAACGGTAACGGTAGCCGGCTGGCCGGATGGTTCCGGCTACGGGAACCGGGTGGTAATTGATCACGGGAACGGATATGTGACCTGGTACGGGCATTTGTCCAGATTTGCAGTCTCGGCGGGACAGACGGTTGGCCGGGGGAGTGTGATTGGTTATGAAGGGTCGACCGGCCGGTCTACCGGTCCGCATCTGCATTTTGAAATCCGCCGGGGCGGAGTGCCGGTTAACCCGCTGGAGTATTTGAAATAGGAACATCTTATTTTTTAGTGTGCGATCTGAATAATTCCGAAGTATATACAAAACCGGGAAAATGTTTTGATATCAGCAGGAGCAGAATAACAAGGATAGAGTAGAGAAGGAGAATGAGCTGATTCAGGGAAAATCAGGAAATTGTAAATAGGAACGTTTTAAGACTCAGTTGCTTTTATATATTATTTTTTGATCCTTTTTAACATTTTTACTTTGATTTTCGAATAAATCCGGATTGTAAACCGGACCGGGATTTTCCTTTATTAATTGTTGAATATATTTTTCAGGATTTTGAGATAACCGGTGGAACATTCTATCAAAGTATCTTATTTCGTCTCTCGTTAAAAGAGATTTATCATAATTTTTATCGAATTCGCTCATCGACCAGAACATAAAGAAGGTGGCGAAAGTTTCATTTATTGTTCCGTAAGATGCATAAGGATCCAATCTGATTTTTCTGTTTTGTATTTCACCCCAAAGTTGCGGATCCCTGTCCCAGACAGGCCAAGCTGCTTTACCAGGGTTAGAAATTACGAGTTCTTCAGATGTTTGTTTGCCGAGGTCACCCCATTGAGTTAAATAGTCACGATAAGCCACCAGCTTCCATCCATTCACTTTAGCAAATGAGGATAAAATCGGATGGTATGTATCCAGAGGAATCCCTCCGAAAATTGACATACCTGAAGCGTAATAATCGATTTTTGGATCATGGTTTGCTTTAACTTCTGTGGCGTACTCTTTTACTCCATGACCTCCCAATTCGTGAATGGTTATTTGTTTAAGCCTTTCTCCGTAGGTAGTCCAAGGATAATCTACCCGGTTGTTAGGTTTTAAGCCAATTTCATTTAAACTGGCCTCACTTAACACAGGTAAAAAATTTGAATCATTTGTAACCGGGGGTAATGTTCTCTTGGGGATTACAATCTGACAGAGTTAATGTAGCTGCGGATATTTTACTTAAATATATATCTTGAGGGTATTTGGGGTATTTTGAAGGATCGAGAAAATATTCCCAATTATGTCCCCACATTCCACCTCCTCCAATGGCGTCGCTGGATTTGTCCCTGAATGGAATTAGAAGCTGTACGTATGTTCCAACAGAGGGTATTCCTGTTAGGGAATCTCTGATTAAGATAGCCTCCTCCTTGGTGATTTCCGTGTTTTTTTCTCCTGTTCCACACCTCTGAATCCGGTTATTTGAATCAAAGCAAACCTCGTTCTTAATAAATTCGCCTTCTGTCGAGGGTATGTAAACACCGTTATTAATCCTGATCTGCTCAAGAATATCAGCCAGAATTTCATCCTGATCAGTACTAAAGGCGTTAGTTGACTCAGGAGTTTTCATTGCGATCAGGGCAGCACAGCCTGCAGCCAAACCCAGTTCAATAAACTGCCGCCGGCCTATCTTAATTTGTCCGGAGGCAGATTCCTTTTCATTAATTGGCATATTGTTTCTATTTAAGGCCCTATTTTAGCATATGTGTATATTAATTTCAAAGTCTAAAATCATGATTGATTGATTAATATAATATGTTTATTATTAGTGGTGATGAGTATTCCAGGTCGTGTGACAAATGAGGAGATTGATTCAAATGTTAAGAACAAAAAGAATCCCAAAAGAACAGCACTAAAGGTTGTGCTTTCATTGATAATATTATTTTTGGGATTTATCGGGTATATTTATTTTAGGAATATAAAGTCTGCCTCTGTAGGGTATAACAATATTCAGAAATCGATATTAAATAAGAAAATTGCAGGTTACGATATAAGATTGGTAAAATTTTTTTTTAGTACAAAAAAAATAACAGAGGAACAAATAATTAACCTGGCGAAAAATAATTGTTATGAAAATAAGGTTGTTCGATATCCGGGTAGCGTTCAATACTACGATACCTATATTAGAAATATGAATAACAGGTTTTTGTCAAAGTTAGGTTTAGATTCAAAAAAAGCAGAGGGAATTTTATACTATTATCAAAAAGTCCCGGAGACTGATCAATGCTGGTTGATTTGGGCGTTTGGCACAAACGGTTATGGAATTGTGGGTTATGACGACAGAAACAGCGAAATTAAGATATTTCATTCGGTTTTAAATAAAGAAGTATTAAATAAAATCATGCAGCAAATAAATAAATGAAGCAATATAAGAATTTTTTAAAAGTGCTGTTATTGTTGTTGGTACTCTTTTATATATTTTCCGTTAAGAAAATTGCTGCGCAAAGTTGTTATTGCGGTGGTACTTATTGTTTTGCTGAATGTACGTTTTGTTCTCCCTATCCGCAAAATCAATATTCCGCATACCGGTATCTCGGACCACATGGGGGATGCACCGACGGGATGATGTGTCATTACGGACCCGGAGGGGGAATGAATATCGCTAATTGTGAATCATTGACCTGGGAGACTGATATCCTGTGCGGAAGTTGTACCGATGGTTACTACTGGGACGCTAATCAGGCGATTGATTTAAATTATTTCGATTCGTGGATGTGTCTTGATTACAATATGTGCGCTGGGGGGGGTGAACCAGGATGTTATCCAAGGCAGGAGCGGGGATGTGGCGCAAACGGGTGCCAGGATGATATGCAGTATTTTTCACAATGGTGCCCGAGTGGTACGACTTATTGGTGTGATTCACCTGTCTCGCCTCGTATTTGTTCGTGCGAATCCGGGATTGGCTTAAGGAGGATAGAATATAACGATAGCAGTTCACTGGGAGGATTGAGCAGTTATTCCTACCGAAGGAGCGACGTTTCCTTGGATGGCAGCAATCGGGGTGTAGTGAATTATGAGAGTCATTTTGAACCAAGTGATGACGGCACTTGTGACGGAGAAACAAGCCAGCGCAGGATGAGTTGGGGAGGATTAATCTACGATCAAACAGACAATTACAATCCCGGCAGAGGATGGATATATCTTACCGCGGGGAATTATATTTTCAGGTCAACGGGGTGCCGGACCGGGGGTTATTGGCTGGATTGGCCGAATAATTCCTGCAGGGCTTACGGGCAGGTTGATGACAGGCTGCTTATTAACGGAGTCTGGCTTTGGGGAGGGAGCAGTTCATGGGTAGGTTATGGGGGTGATAACGGTAATTTTTGCAGTTCAGGAATGGCGTCGCATCAGGGCAGCATTACTATTATCTCGGACGGATGGTATATTTTTCAATTTGACCAGCTGTACTGGCCTGAAACCAAATTCTGGGTAGATTACAGCATAAATGGCGGGGCGACGTGGAATTATATTACAGCTGCAATGCTCAGGTCCTGTAATCCGGGGAGTTCTCCCACTCCAATGCCTACAAAAACCTGCAATATTTCTGCACCGGCTACAGCTACCTGCGGTATACCGTTTACAGTGAGTTGGAACGGGCAGGGAAATCCCGGTGAAACCAATCAGGTAAGAGCCTTCCTGGAAAGACAGGACGGGGGCAGACTGCCCACCCCGATTGCATACCCTTCATATCTGTTTCCGTCCCCGACACCGGCTTTTTATTCATATAACCTGGGCTTCTGCAACAGCATCAACGGAGTCAGCTGCACCGATTCGGAACCCGTAGGCGGGATAATTCCGCCGGGAAATTACTGGGTGCACTGCGATGTGCCGGGAAATGTCAACCAGTGCTCAGGCAATCCGATGTGCGTTTTCCTGGGATGGGCCTGCACCTGGCCGACCTGCGCCGGTACGGGTTATGACTCAATTACCGTTTCGGCTCCGGTCCAGCCCACACCCGGCGGAGTTACGGTTACGCATAGCTGCAATTACACTTCAGCCAGGGCGAATATAAGCTGGAGTCCCGCTCCGGGGGCGACTTCCTACAGAGTGCTGGTTGACGGTGTGGCAAATCCGACAATATATCCAAACAGTCCCGCTAGTAATCTGCCGGTAGCCTGCGGGGTGCATACTTTCCGGGTCAGGGCTCTGAATGCCTGCGGCAGTACCGGGACAAGCGCCGCAGTAAGTGCCGGAGTATGTCCCACACCGGGGACACCGGCAAACCCCACGGTAACAGTCAACTGCAGTTCGGTGGATGTGAATTGGGCGACAGTACCCCTGGCAGCATATTACCAGGTCAGAAAAGACCTGGTGGCGCAGCCGACCGTAGTGGCTCCGACACAGACCGTTGCCCAAATCTGCGGGACAGCCAGCAATTATGCAGTCAGAGCGATTTCAGCCTGCCGGGCAAACAGCCCGTATTCCGGAAATACTGCCGGGCCGGTGGCGGTATGCACACCCATCCCGCCCATCCAATATCACGGCGGATTGCCTGATTGACGATATTGTAGTCAATTGGACCGACAATGCGACTAATGAAACCGGTTACGGAATAGCCCGGACACCGGACATGCCCGGTGAATATGTATCACTTCCGGCTAATACCGTTACCTACACTGATAACAATCCGCCTGTTCCCCCTGCGGCATTTAATTACCAGATACGATCGGAAATCGCATCGAATCCTCCTGCCTGCCGGTACGGGGAGAGGAGCGGACCGTCCCCATTTCATCCCGCCTGTCCGGTGTACACCAGATGGTTTCAGTGCCAGGGAGGGGGTGCGGCGGCGGCTACCGGGAATTTGGGTGTCCAACTGCCGCCGACCGGTGTTCCGGATAATCCCCAGGCTAAACTGATATTGCAGGGGGAACCGACTGTTGCTCCTCCTAATCCCGCCGGCCTTCCGGGAATGGTTTTCGGGAACGGGTTTACCGGGAATTTGACCCCGAATAACGTGAGTATCAAAGGATGGCTGGTACCCATCGGATCAGGGTGGGGGGGAGGCGGCGGCAGCGGGATGACGGAGAAGGTGGAAAATCAATATACATCGATCAGGGAAAGGATACTCTCCCGGGCTTCCGCGTATCACCTGAGCGATTCCGTATTAACCGCCGGTGATTTGAATAATGCCATTGATGCAGCGAACGGATCTTCCAGTACGAGAAGAACGTTTACATATGAATACGGGGGAGCCTTTAATGTGGCAATTATTGAGACGACCGGGTCAATTACTTTGGGTGCTGCACCGGGTAATCCTCTGGCCAGTCTGCAAACCAGAAAGGCAGTCCTGCTGGTTCCCGGGGATGTAACGATAGGGAGCAGCATACTGAGTGATTCAAATCCGACCGGCAACCCGGCAACCCAGGGCTTTGTGGCAATTATTGCTTCGGGTTCCGTAACTGTGGAGACCAGTGTGGCGGTAACCCCCACGCCCGTGACTATGCCTTTTCAGGATGATATAGCGAATTCGGCATTTCCCGCGCATATTTCCGCGGTGATTTACGCCCAGGGCAATTTTACGGTGAATTCAGTACTCAACCAGCTGAAAATTGACGGAGGAGTGGTGGCCATGGGAGCGATTAACATCAGTCCCGGGCGGACGAGCAAGGGACCGTGGCCGGCCGAGTTTGTGCACTACAACCCGGGAATGATGCGGATCTTAAGAGACGTGGGATTGAGACGGAAAGTGGTGTTTGAACCGATACCGTAGGTTTGACATGTAAAAAACCGGATTTATAATCGGTCCAGGTGAAAAAAGAACATTTAAGCAAAAGGGAAGCCATTATTGCAGTAGGGTTACTTACCATAGCTATGGTGGCGTGTGGAAAAGAAATAACCGGCCAAATTATATTACCAACAACCGAACCTTCCGTAACTTCAGGTGTAATATATCCCGGAGAAACCATAACTCTGACTTCAACTTTAAAACCCTTAGATTCACCAGTGCCTTTGGAAACAATTACTCCCACACCTCAAGAATCGTGCTTGATCGACGGGACAGTATTTGCGGAGGGGAACCGCCATCCCGATGGGGGATACAGGTACCCGGCGGATATGAGTAAAATTGATAAACCCTTAAATCAGTGGAACCAGGCGGAAAGAACAACGATTGTGGATGCAGCCGGGAACTCCATCTATGACGGGGTGGGATACATCGCGAATTCAGGCTGGGTTTCTGATAATAAATTAAATTATGCCGGTACATGGATCGGCAGGGGCTGCGGATATGGGCTGATGTTTGAAGACCAGAACGGCCAAGATGTTTGGGCAACCAATGTTCTGGGTATGGCCATGGGCCGGCCGGACGGAAATGGTCTGGGTTTCGGTGCCCAACCAATTCCCAACCCAGGGATAGAAGGTCGGATGGAACTGATTGTCGGCAGAGAGCAGACGGCCGTCTGGGTCAGAGGTACAGACCAGATCATCGGCAAATATGATCCGGTTACCCAAGTTTGGAATTTTGAGCAGGCATACAGGCCTACTGAGGCATATGAATTGTATGAATTATCATCCGAACAGCTGGCGGCAAAACATTTATACGGCTCCGGTTTTGAAATAAATGCTGAGTATGAAGGCGTTCCGGTTAATTTTACCGCAGTGACATCCGAAGGAAATCTTATAAGGTACAATCAAACCCGCGGATGTATGCTTAATACGGAGATGGCGAAATACGGGTATCCGGCTGAAGACAGGATAGCGAAAATGGTTTTTTTGGGGCATTATGTCGGTTACCTTCGGGATAATCGTTTAAGCGAGACTCAATTTACCTTCGAAGAATATATGGCAAACCTGAAAGCGGGAAGAGATATGGGTTATGCAATATACGGAATCAAGACGGATCAGGATACGGGTGAATTTTTGGTCGACCCACTTAAACCGGTTGAGTATGTGGTCACAGAATCCGAAACGGATCCGAATGGCAGAGGAACAGCGCTTCTTAATGACAACGCCAGTAGACGCGGGTATATACAGTTAGAAAACGGGGGATTAAGGATAATCCAGCAATTAGCAGGCTCTGCTTCAAATATGTTTAATTTCTGCATCGTCACAGGCAACGAGCTATCCACGAGTTTATTATCATTAGGGGGTGAGTTGGGGGCTTTACAGGGCTGGGGCCAATTTACTTATCCCGGTTTTGTTTACCCTATTACAAAAGTTGAACTTGAAAATACTGTAATTAATTTACAAATTTATTATAACTCCAATAAAAAAATTAGCAGTAACGTATTTGCGGCGCCGTAACACTGCAGTTTGTATAGTCATTTGTTTTTGTGATAATCTGAACGAGTAATGAGAATGAAGTTGTTCTTGTCCTTCGCTGTATTTTTTGGCTTTTTTTTCTTGTATATTTTCAAAGCTGATAGAGTTTATGCTGCCCCTTGTAGCGGCGCCACGATTAACTGCGGGCATATAAATTATTCCGGCGGTTGTACATGCAGTGATCCGGGTGGAAATCCATGTACTGATCCAGGAGCTGCATGTGGCTCCGGAGGTACATGTACTTGTTCCCTGCCGTGGTGTAATTGTGTGGGAGGTCAGCCTGGTGACGGCTGGCATAACTGCAGCACGCTGTCCTGTCCCAGCCCTTGCGGGGTAGGTAATTGTGCCTGCGAAGGAAGTTGCAGCGGCGGCGGCGGTTTTTGCGGGGATGGAATTTGTGGAAACAGTTTTGGTGAAGCTTGTGATGTTTGTGTAGCAGATTGCGGTGGTTGTAGTGCGCCTCCCCCCCAATGCGATGCGGTGGATTCTGTTCATAGAAGCTGCGCTTATTATGGTTGGAATGCAGCGACCAGGGGACTGATGGTTGAAACATATGTGTATGACACGGTGAGTTGTTCACCCAATCATTTTCCCGGGTATACCTGCCGCATTCAGGATGCACCTGTGAGTGTTGACACAAAATTGTCAGATACGGAAGGAATTCGAGGCCCTAAGGACATTCTTGGTAATTCCGGGTGCTGGCCGGGTATGAGGGGGGTAGCTTGGGGAGGGGAAGTTGAGGATGGCAACGGAAATCACGGATTTATTAACATCAAAATCGCCGGGGTGTGGAGTTTTAAAGTGGAGGAACTTGAACTGGATGGTGAATGGTTTCATGTGATTGTAGATGGTGTTGTGGTGGTAAGTAATGGTCCGGGAGGTTATGCCTGTGAAGTTGACGGCGATGAGGATGGTACTTGTTGGGAAGGGAGTGTCAACCTGAGTCAAGGCTGGCACACTTTTCAGGTGCAGGTGGGTGGTTGGGGTTGGAGTAATTCGATATTTCACACTTTCATCAGACCTCCGGGTGTGGGATGGTTTATCCATATAAATAATTCTTACCCTGCATACTATGAAACGAGTCCATGTGTGCAGGCGATGCCTCAAAAAACCTGCAATATTTCTGCACCGGCTACAGCTACCTGCGGCATACCGTTTACGGTCAGCTGGAACGGGCAGGGAAATCCCGGTGAAACCAATCAGGTAAGAGCCTTCCTGGAAAGACAGGACGGGGGCAGACTGCCCACACCGATTGCATACCCTTCATATCTGTTTCCGTCCCCGACACCGGCTTTTTATTCATACAACCTGGGTTTCTGCAACAGCGTCAACGGAGTCAGCTGTACCGATTCGGAACCCGTAGGCGGGATAATTCCGCCGGGAAATTACTGGGTGCACTGCGATGTGCCGGGAAATGTCAACCAGTGCTCAGGCAATCCGATGTGCGTTTTCCTGGGATGGGCCTGCACCTGGCCGACCTGCGCCGGTACGGGTTATGACTCAATTACGGTTTCGGCTCCGGTCCAGCCCACACCCGGCGGAGTTACGGTTACGCATAGCTGCAATTACACTTCAGCCAGGGCGAATATAAGCTGGAGTCCCGCTCCGGGGGCAACGTCATACAGAGTGCTGGTTGACGGTGTGGTAAATCCGACAATATATCCAAATAGTCCCGCTAATAATCTGCCGGTAGCCTGCGGGGTGCATACTTTCCGGGTCAGGGCTCTAAATGCCTGCGGCAGTACCGGGACAAGCGCCGCAGTAAGTGCCGGAGTATGTCCCACACCGGGGACACCGGCAAACCCCACAGTAACAGTCAACTGCAGTTCGGTGGATGTGAATTGGGCGACAGTACCCCTGGCAGCATATTACCAGGTCAGAAAAGACCTGGTGGCGCAGCCGACCGTAGTGGCTCCGACACAGACCGTTGCCCAAATCTGCGGGACAGCCAGCAATTATGCAGTCAGAGCGATTTCGGCCTGCCGGGCAAACAGCCCGTATTCCGGAAATACTGCCGGGCCGGCGGCGGTATGCACACCCATCCCGCCCTCCAATATCACGGCGGATTGCCTGATTGACGATATTGTAGTCAATTGGACCGACAATGCGACTAATGAAACCGGTTACGGAATAGCCCGGACACCGGACATGCCCGGCGAATATGTATCACTTTCGGTTGATGCCGTTACCTACACTGATAACAATCCGCCTGTTCCCCCTGCGGCATTTAATTACCAGATACGATCGGAAATCGCATCGAATCCTCCTGCCTGCCGGTACGGGGAGAGGAGCGGCCCGTCTCCATTTCATCCCGCCTGTCCGGTGTACACCAGATGGTTTCAGTGCCAGGGAGGGGGTGCGGCGGCGGCTACCGGGAATTTGGGTGTCCAACTGCCGCCGACCGGTGTTCCGGATAATCCCCAGGCTAAACTGATATTGCAGGGGGAACCGACTGTTGCTCCTCCTAATCCCGCCGGCCTTCCGGGAATGGTTTTCGGGAACGGGTTTACCGGGAATTTGACCCCGAATAACGTGAGTATCAAAGGATGGCTGGTACCCATCGGATCAGGGTGGGGGGGAGGCGGCGGCAGCGGGATGACGGAGAAGGTGGAAAATCAATATACATCGATCAGGGAAAGGATACTCTCCCGGGCTTCCGCGTATCACCTGAGCGATTCCGTATTAACCGCCGGTGATTTGAATAATGCCATTGATGCAGCGAACGGATCTTCCAGTACGAGAAGAACGTTTACATATGAATACGGGGGAGCCTTTAATGTGGCAATTATTGAGACGACCGGGTCAATTACTTTGGGTGCTGCACCGGGTAATCCTCTGGCCAGTCTGCAAACCAGAAAGGCAGTCCTGCTGGTTCCCGGGGATGTAACGATAGGGAGCAGCATACTGAGTGATTCAAATCCGACCGGCAACCCGGCAACCCAGGGCTTTGTGGCAATTATTGCTTCGGGTTCCGTAACCGTGGAGACCAGTGTGGCGGTAACCCCCACGCCCGTGACTATGCCTTTTCAGGATGATATAGCGAATTCGGCATTTCCCGCGCATATTTCCGCGGTGATTTACGCCCAGGGCAATTTTACGGTGAATTCAGTACTCAACCAGCTGAAAATTGACGGAGGAGTGGTGGCCATGGGAGCGATTAACATCAGTCCCGGGCGGACGAGCAAGGGACCGTGGCCGTCCGAGTTTGTGCATTACAACCCCGGGATGATGCGGATCTTAAGAGACGTGGGATTGAGACGGAAAGTGGTGTTTGAACCGATACCGTAGAGAGTGGTGGACCCAGCGGGATTCGAACCCGCCGCCTCTCGCATGCCATGCGAACGCTCTACCAAATGAGCTATGGGCCCAAGATTAAGGATCTATTTTAGCAAATTTATTGTGGACCATGGGGGAATCGCACCCCCGTATCCGCAATGCGAATGCGGCGCACTACTACTATGCTAATGGCCCACTGAGACAGATATTATTTTACCAGAGGGGTCAGGGTAACGGGGCGGGGGAGGCAGCCGGAGACGGAGCGGGAGTAACTGTAGCTTCGGGGCCGAGGTTTGAAGGCAAAGTGATGGGAGGGTTGACTTTGGGAGTGGGGAGAGGCTGGGGTGCTGCCAACTGAGTACCTTCGGGAGCTGCGGGAACCTGGGCTGTGGTGCCGGCCAGCTTGGCCAGTTCTTCCAATTCACTCTGGGCTTTGGAAAAGTCGGGAGAGGTACGGTCAAGCTTACTTACCACAAGCTGCATGGCGGCAAAAGCGTTTTGGTAGTCTTTCTTTTCCTTGTAGGCGGCGGAAATGTTATAGAAAGCATTTGCCAGGTCGGGCTTTAGGTCTGCTGACTGTTGGAAGAGGCGGATGGCTTCATCATAATTCTTCTGGGCAAAATAGATACCTCCCAGAGAAATCCGCAGCGAAGGATTGGTGGGATCCAGAGCGATCGCCTGGCGGTAAGAGGCAATTGACCACTGATCGGCCCCCTGGGCGAAGTTTAAAAGGTTCTGATAGATGGCGGCCAGATTCTCGACATTTGTGGCTTTGAAGGGGTTTAAGGCCACGGCATTTTTTGCTTCCTGAATGGACTGCTGAATCAGCTGGGTAATCAGAGTCCGGTCTTCCGCAGTGAGGTTGGTTTTGGTAGCGGCAGAGTTGGCCAGCAAAAGATTGGTCTGGGAAGCGGTGACACGGTAGCTGTCTTTAGCGGGATTGTAATTGATGGCGGAAACCAGGTTCTGGTAAGTGTTACGGCCTTCGTTTTTACCGGCAGCAAATATGGCTTTCTGGAAATAAGTTTCAGCATAGTAGGCTTTACCCAGAGAATAAAATCCGGGGATGATCAGCCCGAGAGCTAAAAGCAGGGAAATCCAGGGAAGGATGGGAGTGCGCACTCCGGAGTCGGAAGCGGCTACAATGTCAATGTTGGCTTCGTGGACTAAAGACGACCCCATAAGCTTGAAAGAGGAGATAGCCAGGATTAAGAGGATAAAGAGCAGAAACAAAGTGATGATGCTGGGAGGAATAAACAACAGTGAGGTCAGAATAAGAGCGGCACTGACAAGCGCGGCAATTGCCCCGGAATGGGCCGGGGATTCGGAAGCCGATCTGATGGACCGGACCAGGAGATCAATGACTTTATAAGCTAAAAATATCATGGACGTCAGACCCAGAAGTCCCAGGGTGGTCAGGATCTGCAGGTAATAATTGCTGGCGCTGGTGAAACGGATAGCCCAGTTGGGGGTGAGATTGTAGGTGACCGGCTTGAAACGGGTGAAATCCGACAAATAGGTGCTGGGACCGGTGCCCAGAAGCGGTGAAAGCTTCAAAGATTCCATAGCGATTGCCCAGCTGACCTGCTGAGAGAGAAATACCGGGCGGTTACCCGGTTGGCGGAAGAGCCGGTAGGCAATCAGACCGGAAGAGATCACAAAAAGGAACAGAGCAATGGAAAGTGCCAGGACTTTGGATGAATTGTCTTTCAGGCGAAGGATTAAAAGCCCTACAAAAGGGACTAATATAAGAAGCGAGGTTAATACGGTCAGGGGATTGCCGGCGGGAGTCCAGAGAGGTGTTTTGGCAAAAGCCCAGGGAACGATTTTTTCGGCCAGTCCGCTTCCCCAAAGGAGGGAAATCAGAGCCAGTACGGAGAAAGAAAGAATCAGGGTATGAGTGAGCTGGTCCAGTTCTTTCTTGGTTTTGATAAAGCTCGTGGCTGTAATAAAAATGATGGAGAGAGCAATTATGGTGCCGGTTGAACCGGGTTCCAAAAGGGCATCAAGGCGGTTGGGGGTCTGGGAAAAAGTGGAGATAATCCAGACACCCAGTAAAGCCAGAATGGGAAGACCGAGAGGGTTTCTGGTAATCCTGACCTGGTGGTTTAATACGAAAGACAAAGTCCAGATGAGTAAGAGGAAAGCCGAGGAGAGCAAAAGAAGAAAGTGTTTGTTATATTCGTAATACTCCGATGTTATGGGAAGAAACAGTAACGGAAAGATAAATACCAAGCCAACAATAATATAAAAACCTATTTTATGAAGGAGAGTGGGTGATTTCATATTAAACATATGTATAAAGGGAAAAAAAAGCTATGTCAAGCAGGAAAATGAAACGGGTCTGACCTATTGCGCGATAGGTCTGACCCATGATAACATGAGTGCATGCCGGTCAAAAACAGGGTGAAGATTTATAAAAGCGGGGGTATATACCATATATATAATAGGGGGATAGACGGAAAAGAGATATTCCGCGGGGAGGAAGATATGGCGTATTTTATTGACGTCATCCGGCGCTACCTGGATCAATATAAGGAAGAACCTGAAAGCGGATATAAAACGGAACGGCCGTATTTAAGAAAACACAGGCAGGATATGAATTTACAGGGGAAAGTAGAATTGATGGCTTATTGTCTGATGCCGGATCATTTCCATATTATGGCCAGACAGCAGTCTGCCGAGGGAATTACCCAGCTGATGCGCCGGGTAATGACCAATTATGTGATGTACTTTAACAAAAAGTACAAAAGAAGGGGAGTACTTTTTGAAAATGTGTACCGGGCAGTACTACTTCCTGATGACCGGGTGGTGGTCGGGCTTTCCAGGTATCTGCACTTAAATCCGGTTGCCCGGGTGGTAAAAAGGTTCGGTTTGGTGGAAACGGTAACGGTGTCATCACCTGAGTATTATATATACTCAAGTTATCAGAATTATTTGGGGTTAAGGCAGGAGGGGTGGGTTAAATCCGGTCCGGTATTGGACATGTTTGAAAGACTTTCTGAAAATCAGAAACAAAGTTACCGCCAGTACGTGGAGGGAGAGACTAAGAGAATAAAAGAAGAACTTTTTGATTGGGTCCTGGAATAACGACCCGCTGTAGTCGCTTAGAACGGCAGATTTCCGACTTTAACGGAACAGAATAAGGGTGAGAATGAAGGTGGTAAAAAAAGATAACAAAGCAACAATATACGGGAGAGGAGAACGGCGGGATATGTTTTCTGATACGGAGGAAGGTGTAGTCCGGGGGGCAGCGGCGGCTGAATGGATCGGGGTAACATCGGGGATAAGATTAGCCAGATCCTGAAAAGGATCCGGGATATTTTCCCGGGGAGTGGTTGCAGTCAAATCTTCCGGTATCCGGTGAGTGATGCGGGAGTACTCGGGAGGGGTGGTAACCGGTTCGGGGGTGGTGTCGGGATAGTAGACAGGAGGCGAAAAAGACGGTTCCGGGGACGGAATGACCGGCGGAGATGACGCAAAAGTTTGAGCAGGGGGAGGTGTTTGGACCGGCGGAGGCGGAGGGGTCATATGGGGAATCGAAGGCAGAGGAAATATTTCCTGTGTGGCGCAATAATCGATAAATTTTTTCAGTGATGATAAACGGCGTTTGGCTGTGGCCGGGGGATTGGAACTGGCCAAATATTCTTCATAACCCCGGAGAAATTCAGAAGAGATAAAAAACGGGAGAGACTGGGGGAGTAAATTCTGGCGCTGGTTTTCGGTGATAAAGGCGAAAAATAACCTAAGGTCCGAAAGATAGTTTTTAATGGTATTGACAGAGGACGTCTGAAGAGAAATATACTTTTTAAATTCCTGGATATAGTAGCGGGGGTAATCCATATGTAATCAGCCTTGTTACACGCTGGAATATATACCAGTTACACCATAAATTCAAGTGGGTCTTTGGTGAAAATCTTGTACATGAAAATGTGTCCCATTGGATAATATTAGATGGTGCCAAAGCGATTTTAGAAAATCTAATTTACTCTTTAGTAAAGTTACTATCGGATATAAGTGAAAGAAAGGTGGCAGATTTACGTGTATGAGTGCCAGATTTTTTTGACAACTAAATATCACCAAGGGACCGGATATAAGCCAAATGCTCAGATTAGCGATACTTCAGGATACCGGAAACATGTCTGACGATATAGGATTGGACCGGATAATATTAAATATATTTTCAGTGATTGGATGTTTGAAGTTCTCAAGTGTAATTGGGTATTTATGGTTTATAATTTGGATAAGGAAAAATTATGCCACAAACGTATCGTCCTTCGGAAATCGAGAAGAAATGGGCAGAAGTATGGCAAAAAGAAAAAATATATCAGGCTGAAGATTTTTCCAAAAAACCCAAAAGCTATGTTTTGATAGAATTCCCATATCCGTCCGGTGACAGATTACACGTAGGCCATGCCAGAAGTTACTCCTGTCTGGACGCGGTTGCGAGGTTGAGGCGGATGAAGGGGTTTAATGTGATGTATCCGTTCGGGTGGGACGCATTCGGGCTGCCGGCTGAAAATTATGCTGTTAAAACCGGAATTCATCCGGCAATTACCACAAGGGAGAATATCAGGCATTCCCGGCTTCAGGCAATTTCGTGGGGAATGTCTTTTGACTGGAGCAGGGAAATAAACACCTCGGATCCTGATTATTACCGGTGGACCCAGTGGATTTTTGTAAAGCTTTTTGAGAAGGGTTTGGCTTACAAGGAAGAGATTGCCGTGAATTGGTGCCCGGAGTGTAAAATAAACCTGGCTAATGAAGAAGTAATTGACGGAAAGTGCGAAAGATGCGGAACCGAAACCGAGAGACGAAAACAATCCCAATGGCTTTTGAGGATAACCAAATACGCCGACCGGCTGCTGGAAGATTTGAAAACCGTAAATTTCAGGGATGACATAGCAGCCCAGCAGATAAACTGGATCGGTAAAAAAGAAGGAGCCAGGGTGAATTTTCCGGTTGCCGGTGACCGGTTACCGGCAAAAAATCTGGAGGTGTTTACCACCAGGCTGGATACGATATTCGGAGTAACGTTTTTAGTGGCGGCCCCGGAGGTAGTAAAAGAGTGGGAGGGACTGCCGGTTGAAGTAAATAGATATGTCGAAGAGGTTTTGAATAAAAGCGAGAGGGATAGGAAGCAAAAAGCGGAAAAAACAGGCATGGATACGGGAATAGAAGTGATTAATCCGGCAAACGGAAAAAAAGTCCCCGTGTGGGTGGCGGAGTATGTGATGATGGATATCGGAACAGGGGTGGTGATGGGCGTCCCGGGACATGACACACGGGATTGGGAATTTGCCAAGAAATATAATTTACAGATAGTCGAGGTTGTCAGCGGCGGGAAGGTAACCGACCGGGCATATGAGGGTGAAGGAGTGCTGGTCAATTCAGGAAAATATGACGGAGTACGGTCGGAAACTGCCAGGGAACGGATGATTAATGACGGAATCGGAAAAAGCAGTTTCCATTACCATTTGCGGGACTGGGTATTTTCCAGGCAGCACTATTGGGGAGAGCCGATACCGATGATTTTGTGCTCCAAAGACGGCTGGCAGCCGGTACCGGAGCGGGAGCTGCCGGTGAAATTGCCGGAAGTGGAAAAATTCCAGCCTACCCAAACCGGAGAATCACCCCTGGCTCATGTTGACAGCTTTGTGAATACCATCTGTCCGAAGTGCGGGGGTAAAGCCAGGCGGGAAACAGATACCATGCCGAATTGGGCGGGATCGTCCTGGTATTTCCTGCGCTATTGCGATCCGCATTATGATAAGGGGTTGGCTGATCCGGCCAGGCTGAAGTATTGGCTGCCGGTGGATTGGTACAACGGAGGGATGGAACATACCACCCTCCACCTTTTGTACTCCCGGTTTTGGCATAAGTTCCTGTTTGATCTCGGGGTGGTATCTTCCGCGGAGCCGTATGCCAAAAGAACCAGCCATGGTGTGGTATTGGGCCCGGATGGGAGGAAAATGAGCAAAAGCCGGGGGAATGTAATTAATCCTGATGATATCGTATCCAAGTTCGGGGCGGATACTTTCCGGATGTATGAAATGTTTATTGGTCCGTTTGACCAGACGGTGGTTTGGAGTGAAGAGTCATTGGAAGGGGTATACCGGTTTTTGAAAAGAGTATGGGGATTGGTAACAAAAATCCAAAATTCAAATCACAAATCACAAACAGTAAATAGAGAACTGGCAAAGCTGGTCAAAAAAGTCGGGGAGGATTTGGAAGAGATGAAGTTTAACACGGCGGTGGCGGCCATGATGGAGTTTGTCAATTGGTGGATGGAAAATCCAGGGGAAGTCGGCAGAAAGGAAGCGGAAACTTTTGTTAAAGTGCTGGCTCCTGCGGCTCCCTTTATGGCGGAGGAATTGTATCAGTACTTAAATCCCGGGAAGCAGAAATTTGCTTCAATTCACTCTCAAACCTGGCCGAAATATGATCAAAATGACCTGGAGGGCGGGGAGGTAACGGTGGTGGTGTCGGTGGACGGGAAAGTCAGGGCTCTGCTTCACCTGAAGACCCGGGAAGGGCAGGAAAAAATTGAGCAGCTGGCTTTAAAAGAAGAGAACGTCAAAAAGCATCTGGCAGGCGGGGGGTATAAAAAAGTGGTATATGTACCGGGGAGAATCATTAACTTTATTACCAAATGAGCGGGTTTGATGACTGGGTTGAAAAACGCAGATGGGAATTGGGGTTGATGCTTCTGGGGCTAATCCTGACCGGTCTGGGGATATTTATATGGAAATCCGAAGGGAATACACCCGGAGCGCAGGTTGTAAAAGTGGAAGGTACAGCAACAGGGGCCGGGCAATTGGTGGTGGATGTCAGCGGAGCGGTCAACCGTTCGGGTGTATATACATTACCTGCCAATACACGCGTGGAGGAAGCCATAAAAGCGGCCGGGGGATTGTCTCCCGAGGCAGATGTAAAGTGGTATGAAGCCAATGTAAACAGGGCGCGAAAAATTACAGACGGCGAAAAGATTTACATACCCAAACTGAACACAGGCTCAAGCACAACAGATTCTGTACAAGTTTTGCAGGATACACAAATTACAAACCGGATAAGTATAAACGGGGCCGGTGTATCCGAGCTGGATACACTTCCCGGTATTGGTCCGGTGACCGCCCAAAAAATTATTGCCAACAGACCATATCAGAGTCTGGAGGAACTACTTACTAAAAAAGTGGTGGGGCAGAAAGTTTTTGATCAAATAAAAGAGCAAATAAGCCTGTGGTAAACATCAGATGGATGGCAGCGGGACTTTTGGCCTTAATATTTTTAGTCAGATACCAGGGAGTGAGGGAACAGACAATTTCTCAGACGGCTGTTAATCCGATGGGAAGCATCAGGATGATGATGCAAAAGAATCTGATCAGGTGGCTGCCGGGAGATACGGGACCGCTGGCTTCGGGAATACTTTTAGGGGGTAATGAGGGTTTGTCCAAAAAGGCCAAACAGTCTTTTATCAGATCGGGCATCATGCATATTACGGCTGCTTCGGGATATAACGTGACGGTTGTGGCGGGCTGGATGATGGCTTTGGGAATAAGATTTGTGGGCCGGAGAAAGGCCATCTGGCTGGGGGTGGGGGGTACATTAATATATATGTGTTTAGCCGGCCTTTCGACGGCGGTGATCAGGGCCGGAGTGATGGCTATATTGACTCTGATAGCTTCTTTTTGGGGGAGGAAAGCAGACGCCGGCTGGACGCTAATTCTTGCCTGCCTCCTGATGCTTTCCGTAAATCCCGCGTGGATTACGGATATCGGATTTCAACTGTCGGTGGCGGCAACTGCGGGGTTGATCTGGATAAATACGGTTCCCGGTAAAAGCCTATTGAGTGATTTTAAAACCACTGTTGTGGCTCAAATTACTACCCTACCGATAATTCTTCACCACTTCGGCAGTTTAAGTGTGATATCCCCCGCGGTAAACGGAGCGGTATTGTGGGCAGTGCCTCCGGTAATGCAGATTTCAGCGCTAGCTTCCATTGCCGGTATTATCTGGAAGCCGGCAGGCAGTATATTGGCTTTGCTGGCCTGGCCGTTTCTGACATTAATGGTCCGGGTGGTGGAATGGTCCGCTTCATGGCCGGGTGCCAGCCTGACGCTTTCCCGGCTGGGGTGGGGATGGGTGGGAGTTTACTACCTGGTGATATTTTTAATCATCAAAATTTCAAATAAAAAGTCAGGAAATTTATGGGGAGTCTGAAATGGTTAATATTGGCGGGTGTAACCATCTGGATGGCAGTGCTGGCTCTGCCGGATAAGAAACTGCATGTGGTATTCTGCGATGTGGGACAGGGGGATGCCATTTTGATCAGCCGGGGAACCGATCAACTGCTGGTTGACGGCGGACCGGATGATAAAGTGATCCGCTGCCTGTCCGATCATATGCCTTTTTATGACCGAAGAATAGAAACAGTGGTCTTGACTCATGACGATTCCGATCACAGCCGGGGAATATCCTATGTTAGAGATAGATATAGTGTTATATATTATGAGACGGCTCTGGTTAGGGGAGATACGGTGAAGACGGGAGGGTTTGAGTATCGGGTGGAGTGGCCGGTGGAAAGATTAATAAATAATGAGAAAGATCAGGAAGACAATACGCAGGCAACTGTCGGCCGGATTGAGTACGGTCAATTTTCCCTGCTTTTGACTTCCGACACACCCACAAAACTGTATCCGCCGGAAACAGGAATCGAGGTAGTTAAAGTCCCGCATCACGGAAGTAAAACCGATTTTGATGCGGGGTGGTGGCGCCAGGTCCGGCCGGCGCTGGCAGTGATATCGGTGGGAAAGAACAGTTACGGACATCCGGTGCCGGAAGTAATGAAAGCAATCAGTGATCTGGGGATCGGGATTTTACGGACTGACCGGGAGGGAGATATTGAAATTGTCAGCGACGGGTTAAAATGGTGGGTGAAATGAGAATCGGAATTGACGCTAGCCGGGCATTTGTAAAAGAGCCTACAGGGACGGAGAGATATGCTTTCGAAGTGATAACCAGGATGCTTGGGTTGCCGGAGGCCGGGAAACATAAGTGGATCCTGTATGTAAAACAATCACAAAATGTTCGCTCGATAAATGCGGAACACGTGAATGTAACAATTGTTGAAATCCCGTTAAAGTACCTGTGGACACAGGCGGGGTTGGCCGCCAGAACCTGGATTGACAGGCCGGATGTGCTTTGGGTGCCGGCACATACCCTTCCGGTACTGCGAAAACCGGGGATCAGGACTTTGGTCACAATTCACGGGATTGAATATGAGTGGCTGCCGGCATATGAGAATAAATTACAAAGATGGTACCTGCCTTTAAGTACCCGGTACGCGGTGCACAGCGCTTCCCGGATTATTGCGGTGTCGGAATTTACCAAAAAGCAGCTTATAGCAAGGCTTAACGGAGATCAGAATAAGATAAAAGTCATTCCGGAGGGATTTGACGTCCAAATGCCAAAATTCAAATTTCAAATGACAAATAAAATTCAGGTTTTAAACAAATACAAATTAACACCGAAGCGGTATTTGTTGTTTGTGGGGACCATACAGCCGAGAAAAAACCTGGTGAGGTTGATAGAGGTATTTGCACAACTTGAACAAAACAACCCACGGCTTAAACTGGTGATTGCCGGTAAGCCGGGGTGGAATTACCAGGAGGTACTGGATGCGCCGAAGAAATTCGGAGTTGAAGGCAGGGTCGTGATTACCGGTTACATAGGTGATTACACAAGGCAAATATTGTTACACCAGGCTCTGGTATACGTGCAGCCCAGTATTACGGAAGGATTCGGACTGCCGGTTTTGGAGGCAATGGCGGCCGGAATTCCGGTCGTATCCTCAAACGGAGGAGCCTTAAAAGAGGTGGTCGGTAAAGCAGGGGTGTTGTTTGACCCAACGGACAATCGGGACATTGGTCATAAGTTGTTGTCGGTCATAAATGATCGGGTGTTTCAAAAGAAACTGGTAAAGCAGGGCAGGGAGAGGGCAAAATTGTTTAACTGGGAGAAAGCCGCAAGACAGACATATCAACTTATAGTTTCTGATGACTTATAAACATTATAGGATTGGGGACAAAATGGGGATAAGTGGCTATATTAGCCTTGATATATTGCAGGTGTTTTGTGAACAACAATGCAAGTATTTTGTTTCAATATGTTGCCTTATATGTCTTGTAGTAATTTGACATTTAAAGGAAGAACGTTTTTTTAAGTTATTATTTTGTATAATTGTTAAAAATGAACGATTCAAGTGAAGCTGGGAAAGAAAATATAGACGGTAATAAAGCCATAATCCTGGGGGTAGTGGTGAATAGCACTTCGGCAAGTAAAGTGCTAACAAAAATAGGCAGTTTATGCACGGAAAAGGCCTATACAAAGCCCTATTTTATAATTACGGCCTATTCAGAGAATATCCTGCAAACCAAAGAGGACAGTCAATTGGCCAAAGCTTTCGGAGTAGCCGACCTGGTGGTATCGGACGGGATAAGCGCGGTAGCCGCAAGAGATTATCTGAAAAGAAGAAAAGGCCGGATTTTGGATGATTTGGGTCTGGGGCTTATCGTCGGGTGGAATATTCTGAAGGGAAAATACTCGGGCCAGAAAATAACCGGGGTGGATCTGACCAGAAAGCTTTTAAGGCTAAGCGGAGAAAAAGGATGGAGAATATTTCTTTTGGGCGGATGGCGGGATGTGGAAGAAAAATTATCCGGAATGATGCGCCGGGATTTTCCGAAAATCAGGATTAACAGCGACCCCGGGCCGATAAACGCCGGATTCGGGGTTGATAAAGAGCTGGTGGCCAAGATAAACAGCTTCAGGCCGGATATTCTGCTGGTGGCATTCGGCAGATTCAGGCAGGAGAAATGGATTGCGGCGAATCTGAAGCTTTTAAATGCCAAAGTGGTGATGGGGGTGGGCAGCAGCTTTGATGAACTGACAGGTATCGGACCGTGGGCGGCGGCTACACCCCGCTGGGTGGACCGGATGGGTCTGAAATGGCTGTGGCGGGTAGTTCGAAACCCCGGGCATCTGCGGCGGGCCTGGAATGCCTTCCCGGTATTTGCCTGGAAAGTGTTCAGGAGCCGGTAGTAAGTTTGACAAATTTTCGGGAGCCGACGGAAAGGACACCTTCATGTACTTCAAGTTTATAGTCTGATACTGTCTGACCATTAATTTTTACTCCGCCCTGATCAATCAATCTCCGGGCATCGGAGTTGGACTTGGCAAGGCCGGAAGAGACAAGGACGCCTATTACGCTAATATCGCCTGATTCTGAGACATTAATTGTGTCATGAACATTAATTGAAAGAGTATCTTTGTTCTGGATGGTCTTTTCAAAATAATTTTGGGCGGAAGTGGCAGCCTGCGCATCATGAAGTTCAGAGACTATTTGCAGGGCAAGCTGCTTTTTCCGGTCCATGGGATGGCCGTTTTGGGGAATTTTATTCTGGGGGAGGTTTGTAGCCAGCAGAAAATAGCGGTCAATCAAATCGTCTTTGAGGCTCATCACTTTACCGAACATCTCTTCCGGTTTGTCAGTTAACCAGATGGCATTGTCCCAGGTTTTACTCATTTTCCGGCCGTCGGTGCCTTCCAGAAAGACGGTAGACATAACAAATGAATCTTTGTGCCGCAGATCTTTCTGCAGGGTTCTGCCGGCCTGCATATTAAAGGTCTGATCGGTGCCGCCGATCTGCAGGTCGGTATCCATAAAATAAGAATCGTAGCCCTGCATCACCGGGTACAGGACTTCCGGCAGGGAGACGGATTTACCGTCGCCCAGGCGTTTTTTGATCAGTTCCCGGGATATAAAATCGTTGAGGCTGAAGTGGCGGATGAGCTTGACAATTTCATCAAACGTCAGGGCTTTTAACCATTCACTGTTGTGGCGGACTGAAACCCGGGAAAAATCCAGAATTTTGGAGGCTTGCTCCCGGTATGTCTGAAAGTTGGCCTCGATTTGTTCATAGGTGAGGACCGGGCGCTCGGAATCTTTGTCGGAAGTGTCGCCGATCAAAGCCGTGAAATCGCCGATTAAAAAAGTGACGTGGTGGCCAAGGTCAACCAGCTGTTTGAGCTTTCTCAAAGGAACCGCGTTCCCCAGGTGAATACGAACTGCGGTCGGATCGATACCCAGGTAGATATTCAGTTTGCGCTCGGAGCGAAGCACTTTTTCCAGCTCCTCCCGGCCGGGGATGATATTGGCAACGCCGCGGGCGAGAAATTCGGATATTGGATCCATGAGATTATTTTAGCATCCAATGAGGAATGGCGTATAATTCGGGACATAATGGGCGGAAGTAAGGAGGGACTGCAATATGTTTTTGCGGAAACATTGGGATTTAGAGATGAAGTTAAGGCAGTGGGCGTGAGAATGAAGCCAGGGAAAAGAGTCGAAATTACCGGGCGTCTTCTCTACGGTGAAGAGGGAGAAGTTGTAGATACGAAGGATATTTTACAGGTTTGGCATGATAAAAAAGTACGTTTTGCTGATAAGGAATCGGGAATAGTTGATTGGGAAGGAGTTCGGGCAGACCGTAAAAGAAACTATGCTTTAAATCCCCGAAAATGGGATCGAAAGGTTCAGGAAGGTATAAAAACGATGGACATGATGATAAAGTGGGACCGGTGTTATCTTTCTGACCGGATTAATAAAAAGATTGAGGTATTAGATATGAGGCTTGGGACCGTACTGAAGAAACTGGCCATGATCGCTTTGGTTAACGAGAAGGATGTAGGAGAAATGCTGGAGTTTTTGGCATCGGGGATTAATTTTGATAAAAACGCTGTAACTAAGAAAAATGTGGCTAAGTTATTAAAGTATTTTCAGGGAGAGGAAGGACTGATGGTCGGAAATCTGGACTGGCAGGCGGTGGAGGCTTACGGGGTGATGGTAAAGAATATGCCGTCTTTTGAAGAATTCTGCCAAAAAGAATATCCGAAAGAGCTGCTGCGGGGTAAAGAATAATATTTTCGTGATAAGATTTGAATATGAACCGGGAGAAAAGGCAGCTGCCGAAAAAAAGCGAGGATTTGTCGGATTGGTACAACCGGGTGGTACTGCTGTCGGAGCTGGCTGATTACGGGCCGGCCAGGGGGACGATGATATTCCGGCCTTACGGCTATGCCATCTGGGAAAATATCCAGAAAGCGATGGACTGGGAAATCCGGTCAGCCGGGGTAGAGAATGCCTATTTTCCGATGTTAATACCGGAATCGTTTATAAAACGGGAGAAGGAACATATAGAGGGGTTTGCGCCGGAGCTGGCTGTCGTGACTATCGGTGGGGGGGAAGAGTTGAAAGAGAGACTGATTGTCCGGCCGACCTCGGAGACGATTATGTATGACGCTTATTCCAAATGGATACATTCGTGGCGGGATTTGCCTCTGGAAATTAACCAGTGGAACAATATTGTCCGCTGGGAGAAGCGGACATATCTGTTTTTACGGACTCTGGAATTTTTGTGGCAGGAAGGGCACAGTGCCCATGCCACACATGAGGAGTCTTTGGCCCGGGTGAAGTGGGCAATTGAAATGTATGCGTCCATTTACCGCGACTGGTGTGCCATGCCGGGGGTGATCGGGAGAAAATCGGAAGCGGAGAAATTTGCCGGGGCGGGGGCGACCTGGACCTATGAAATGATGATGCCCGGCGGCAAAGCTTTGCAGGCCTGCACGTCACATGATCTGGGGCAGAACTTTTCAAAGCAGTTTGACGTCAAGTTTCAGGACAAGGACGGACAAACGAAATATGTCTGGCAAAACAGCTGGGGATTTTCGACGAGATCAATAGGTGGCATGCTTCTGGCTCACGGCGACGATGCGGGGATAGTATTGCCACCTAAACTGGCTCCCATCCAGGTGATTGTCCTGCCGGTAACGTATGAGGCGGATGTTCTGGAGCACAGTTTTAAGATACTGACGGGTCTGGTCGAAGACGGATTCAGAGTTAAAGTTGATGACCGGGAGGATGAATCGATGGGTTACCGGATCAACAAATGGGAACTTAAGGGAGTCCCCTTACGGCTTGAAATCGGCAAGAAGGAAATGGAAAGCGGAGTGTGGACGGCAGCCCGCCGGGATACCGGTGAGAAAGTAAAAGTCAAAACTTCCGGTGAAATTGAGAAGCTGTTAACCGATATCCAGGCAAATCTTCTGGCCAGGCAGGAGAAGTTTTTGGCTGAAAGTACCCGCAGAGTTGATGAATACAAGGATTTTAAGGAAATTATGGAAAGCGTGAGGGGACTTCTGGAAGCTTTCTGGTGTGAGGATCCCGGTTGTGAGGAGAAAATCAAAGAGGAAACAAAAGCGACGGTCAGGTGTCTGCCGCGGGAGGCCAGGGAGGAGAACGGGAAGTGTATCAAGTGCGGAAAGAAGGCTACCTACCGCTGGCTGTTTGGGTTGTCCTATTAATTAAGAAGGACTTTTTAATCTAGATTGGCATATTTAACGAAAATACGTTGGTTATTGACAACCAAGGTATATTTTAGTAGTATTCTCAAAGGTTTATGATTCATTCATTTTCGTGCAAGAATTTCTACTCTTTTAAGGATTTTGCAACAGTCAATTTTGTGGTAAATGATAAAGCACCGGATAACTATGGGTATTTTATGGCTAAGTCGGGGAAGCGGTTATCGAAGATTGAAACAATAATTGGGGCGAATGCATCTGGGAAAACGAATATGTTGAGAGTGTTACCGTTTATGAAGTGGTTGATTGTGGATTCCTATGCTAGAGATCCGGCCAGTAGCATTCCGGTAAAAAGTTTTGCTTTTACCGGTGAGAAAAACAAATTATCGGAAGTGGCAGCTGATTTCGAAATTGATGGCAATATTTATAGTTATGAGTTTTGTTTGAATGATAAGAGAATTTTATCTGAGAAACTGAGTGTAACTAATAAGTCAAGTAAAAAAGTGACTAAAAAAATGGTTTTTTGCAGGACGTGGGACAAAGCAACAAGCAACTATGTGTGGGAAGATGCGCTTTTCCAGTTACCTAAGGGTTTTATGGATTTAGATCGTGGCAATGCCAGTGTAGTTAGTTCAGCTTTTCGGCTGGGGCATTTAGGGAGCCAGAAGATTGTTGATGGTTGGAAAAAGGTGGAATTCAATGTGAAGGAGTTTGGTTGGATTGGGGATCTATTATCACCAGATTCCGGGCGCTATGTAATTAGCGCAGTTGATTTTTATAGTAAACCGGAAAATGCTTCCCAGAAAAAACAAGCAGATGAGATACTGGCGAGTTTCGATTTGGGTTTAAAATCCATAGATCTTAAGAAAGAAGCTGATGAGGCAGGTAATTTTAAAATTACTGTGAGGGGAGTTCATATTTTTGATAACGGGGAAGGAAATTTGCCGTTCCAATATGAATCAGCCGGAACAAGGCAGTTGTTTGTGCTGCTGAAGACGGTTTTGTCAGTGTTGAGCCAAGGCGGAGTGGCGGTTTTGGATGAGATGGATGCGAGTTTACATCCGGAGATAGTGCTGGCTTTAGTGAATTTGTTTTTGCAACCGGAAAAGAATCGTAATAATGCTCAGCTCATTTTTGCTACCCATGGTCACTCGATCTTGAATAGCCTGGATAAATACCAGATTATGTTGGTAGAAAAGAAGGATCACGGAGGGAGTGAGGTGTGGCGGCTAGACGATGTCTCAGGGATACGCTCTGATGAGAACTATTATTCAAAGTATATGGCCGGGGCGTATGGGGCGGTACCAAGAATCTAATAAAATCCGTCACTATAAGAAAACGGCTTTAGTGTTTGGCGAAGGGTTAAAAGAGGCACGTTTTTTGAGATATTTAAACCGGTTGTACACGCGTGGAAATAGAGTGACTGTTTTTGTTCGGTCTGGGAGGGGTGGTACGGCGGATCAGGTTGTGATTGACGCGGGCAGAGGATTGGCAGGTCATGATAAGAGGATAGTTGTATTGGATAACGACAAGCCGGTTTTGGAGATGAAGAAAGCTAGATCTGAAGCTGGCCGTAGGGGAATTGAGCTGATTGAAAACACCCCTTGTTTGGAGGCGGTTTTGTTATCAATTTTGGGGGTGGAAGTAAAAAGAAAGGGTTCGGGATGGTGCAAGAAGGAATTAGAGTCAAATTATATGGTTGAAGCTACAGAGGAAATGTATTTTCGGATGTTTCCCAAGAAACTATTAAATAAACAAAAGGAGAAGTTTCTCATGTTGAGTAGGATAATCTCGATAATGGAAGGAAAGTTTTGAGAGATACTAATAAGATATGGGGTTGGAGAGAGATAGTAGTCTAAGATATAATGGCGGATATGCCGAAAAAAGAAGCGGATATTAAGTTGCCACCCGGAACAAAGGTACCGGATCATGTAGCTTTGATTTTGGACGGAAACCGCAGGTGGGCCAGAGCCCGGGGACTGCCCGCTTTTGAGGGGCACAGAGCCGGTTTTGAAGCCGGGATGAAAGTGGCCAGAGCCGCCAGAAATTTCGGGGTCCACACTTTTACCGTCTGGGGATTTTCGACGGAAAATTGGGAAAGATCGGCCGAGGAAATTGAGTGTCTGATGAAGCTTTTCCGGAAAATGGTGGATGTTATCAGGGAGGAAGCGGTCAAGGAAAACATCCGGTTTGTGCATCTGGGAAGGAAAGACCGGTTTCCCCGGGATTTGGTTTCATATATCAGTCAGGTGGAGAAAGAAACCAGAGGCAATACCAAGCACGTTTTAAATGTGGCTCTGGATTACGGCGGGCACGACGAAATACTGCGGGCCGTAAAAAAGGTTATCAAAGACAAAATACCCGCGGACCGGCTGGACGAGAAGATGTTTGAAAAATATCTGGATACCGGGGACCAGCCGTACCCTTATGTTGATTTGTTTATCAGAACCAGCGGGGAGCAGCGGTCTTCAGGCCTCCTGCCGTGGCAGATGCATTACGCGGAATTTTACTGGGAGCTGGATCATTTGCCGGATATGACACCGGAGAAACTGAGAGAAGCGGTGGTCGATTATTCCCGGAGAAGAAGAAGGTTCGGTGGAAATGACGCGGAGAAGCATCTGAAATTTGATCCGAAAATTGCGGCAAAATTGGAAATTGATCTGGGCAGGGAAGTGAAAGCCGGAAACGGCAAACGGTTTCGGGATCTGGTAGTAAGCTATATACGGGAGCAATACGGATTATCCAGGACATTAGCCAAAGAAGGCGGAAAAAGTCTGGCCAAAGCCCTCGTTTACCGGAAACAGGAAGACTGGGTGCAGGCCAAAGAAGCGCTTCAGGGGCTTTATGAAATTGTCAAAAAAAACCTGGGTCTGGCTTTGGAGCCGGAACTGGCAGCCCAGCTTCAGGTGAGCCTGTGGCAAAACGGGGATAACGAGGAGGATTACCGGAAACTGTATGCCGAGACTTACCGGTTTTCGGATTTTCAGGCTTCAAAAAGCGCGCATCTGGCGTATCTGGCAAATAACGAACTGAAAAAAAACAATTTCAGGAGAGCGAGGGATTATCTGGAAAAGTTTTACGAAGCACTGAAAGAGAGAGTGGCATAGACGTTTGTGGTAAGCTAAAGGTGTGAAGTGTCCCGGGTGTACCAAGGAGATGGCCAAAATGTCAGTTTTAGGGATGGATGAATCCTTCCGCTGCGGTAGCTGCGGCGGGGTATGGACGGTCGGTTGGGTGATAAATTCTCTGGCAGAAGGAAAAGGACTGCGGATTGAGGAAGCGAAAATCAAAGGCGGAGGCAAAAAGATGGCGGAGAAGTATCTTTGCCCGGATGACGGAAGCTCGCTTCTGAGTGGCGAGGGAGACGGATTACCGCAGGTGGTGGAGATGTGGAAGTGCGGGAAGTGCAAACACTGGTTCCTGCCCGGAAACAGTATTTTTGAACTGACCAAGGCATTTGAAGTGAAAGCGGAATACCGGCGGTTATGGAAGAGGGGCGGTCCGGCGACGGCATTTGTACTGCCGGTGGTTCTGACTGCCGTGCTGATATTGGGTTTGGGAATGATCGTGACAGCAATCCAAAACCGCCAGCAATTACAGTCAGTGGCAGCATCACCGGTTACGGGAAAAATTTCGGTGGTGTATCTGGGGGACAACCGGGCGGAGATAAGATTTATGACCAGCGGAGAAATTGAAATTGCTTTATACAAGCGGGAGCGGGATGACCAGTGGCAGGAGGCGATGATGCTGTCCCAGGGACAGTGGAAAGCGATTATCGTGTCCGGAGTGAATTTGAGAGAGAAACTGTGGTTGTCGCTTGACGGAAGAGTCTTCAGACTGACAGTGGGACAGAAACAGTGACGCAATTTACATTTAAATATTTAAAAATTACAATTAAACTATATGTTTTGTCCTGATTGCGGGCAGGATTTGGCGGAAGTTTCCGTGACCGGATTTGACAAGTCACGGCGCTGCGGAAACTGCGGCGGGGTGTTCATGGAAGGCTGGGTGGCCAACCGGGTAGCGGAAGGTCAGATGAAGGAGCTGCCGGAGGTAAAAACCGATATCGAGAAGTTTACGGGGAAAACCAATAAGTGTCCTGTGGACAATTCACCGCTTTTCGGCTATTCCGGGGACGATATGCCTCCCGAAGTGGTGGCCTTAAAGTGCAGTCATTGCGGCTGGTGGTGGTTTCCGATGGGCAACCTGGCTAAGTTTAAGCGGGCATATGAAGCCAAAAACAATTATCTTAAATGGTGGCGCAAAAAAAACGACGTCAGGTTGGTTGCCCTGCCGGTTCTGATGGTTCTGATACTTGCCGTGACACTGGGAATTTCGGTAGCCAATGTCACCAGGCGCCAGTCGGTGAGCAGTTTAGCGTCCGTGGGGGCGGAGGAATTCCGGGCTACCTATCTGGGAGGAGGAGTGGAAGAAGTGAAATTCAAAACCAATAAAACTCTGCAGTGGGTAATGGTAAAGCGGTTACAGGATGAAGAGTGGGGACCGGCGGATATAGAAGTCTTGGGTGAAGGGTGGTACCGGGTTAGACTTTCAAATATTGATGAAACCAGCGTATATCAGATGCAGATTTCGGGAGTGAGATATTACTTCAAAGCCAAATAATTGTGAAGTGTCCTGATTGCTCATACCCCGCTGACGGAGATATCGGTGGAGAGTGGATCGGTTCACCGCTGTTTTAAATGCGGAGGTTTTTGGGTGGATGCGGTGACGGTCAACCAGTTGACATCGCAGCAGCTGTCGCAGTGGCGCAGAATCAGCTCCATGAATCCGCTGATGGGTCACGGGGGGAAAGGACTTTGCCCGGCCGACCAGACAATACTAACCCGGTATGTGGGAGAGGCGATTCCGCCCAATATGGTGGTGGTCCGGTGTTCCAGATGCGGCAAGTGGTGGTTTCCCGGAGACAGCCTGTTTTCCTACAAACCGGCGATTGAAGCCAAAATAAATTTTCTGCGCCAGTGGGGAGTGACCTCAAATGCGGTATCGCTCGTTCTGCCGGTGCTGACAATTGCAGTTCTGGCACTGGGGACTCTGACCGGGGTGGATTTGGTACGAAAAAGACAGCAGGCAAACGCGGCTGCAACAATGGGCCTTCGCGAATTGTCAGTGACTTATCAGGGGCAAGGCCGGGGGCTGGTGTTATTTAAACTTAACCAGCAGGTTGGGCAAATAGAGTACAAGAGAGCGGGTGCGTGGATGTGGAATAAAGCGGAAGTGACTGCCCGGGACGGATATTATCTGGGGAATCTGACAGGGCTTTCGGAAGGAGCGGAATATTTTCTGAAAGTGGCGGGGAAGGAAGTCAAGTTTACGGCGAAATAATTTAAGCAGTTTTTGGAGTCATTCCCAGAAGCCAGAGGATGGCTTCTTTTTTATAGCGGCGGTCACCCCGGGAGTTGATGCGGATGGGAACCAGTTTGCCGCGCTTGCCCCAGCGTTTGATGGTGAGAGTGGAGACTCGGAGAACCTGGGCGACTTCACGGACAGTGAGAAGATCCGGCAGTGAATCGAGGTTCAGAGATGTCATCTGATATAGAAATTATCACTTTGATGGGGAAGTGTCAAGTATTTGCATTACTTAATGTTTACGGGGTTCCGGTGACCGGGGCGATGCGGACAGCTCCTTCGTTATAGACACCGCTGACTTGCTCCTGAGTAAGAGGGTAATTCCATATCTTTACCTCGTCGATTTTGCCTGAAAAATGTTGGTCCGCGCCAAGGTTATACGACCCAATACATAAAGAAGCTACTTCATCGCTCGGGTCACTTGTTTCTGATGCAGAATAAACCTGATTTCCATTAATATAGATTCTGAAAGTATCATTTATCGTATCGAATACACAAACCGCATGGTACCAGGTTCCGGTTATACCATTAAATGAAGTTACATCGTGGTCATGATACGTACTCCCACCGATTCCAAATCCACAGTTTAGGTCGTCGGCGTCATTTATCTCTAAAAAGTAGCCATCGGCGCTGTCGCTTTTATTGACTAGTGTATCCCAGTTTCCGCTGCCCGGCCAGGCGTTTGCGTTAAACCATGCCGCAAGAGAGAATGAGCCGGTAAATTGTTGAGGATAATCATCAAAGATTTCTACATAATCCCCGGTACCGTCAAATGTTCCGCCATTATTTATTTTTCCGGTTGCGGTTGTCGCATCTCCGCCCCTGACACCATGCATATTGTTTCCTGAAGAGTCTTTTACCTCTTCGGATGTCCCATCCCAAGAGCTCTCATCAAGTTTCCACCAGCCTACAGGTTTTCCCCGGTTATAGTCCCAGGCGATCTGGGCCGGGGTGCGGACATAATTGTATAACCTGGCTTCGTCGATCTTACCTTTGACGGGATAAGATGCGTCACTGAATTCAATACCTCCGCTTCTGTTTTCCATGGCAACATATGTACCGACGTTGTCATCCAGATTGTCGACTCTGATGCCGTCAAGATATATTTTGATGCCGCCGGCAGTACCGCTGCCGTCGTAGGTGGCTTCCACATGGTGCCATTGGTTAAGGGTGAAGGTGCCGGCGTCGAATCTGCGGCCGATCCTGGCACCGGCGCTGTAATCGTATAGAAAAAATTTGAGAGTGGGGGTACTGCTGATCTGGAGAGTGTATTCATTACCTTTATCAACCATAATTTGGGCGCTGGCGCTTTGACTGAAGTTTACCCAGACAGAGACAGAAAAGGGGGAATCAGTGGTGCCGTTGCCGAAGGTGTGAAGATCGGTGTCGGAGGCTTGGGAACGATCATCTGTACCGTTGAAGTTGCCGGCAGAGCCAAATATTCCACTGGCCCAGTGGACAGGTCCGGTACCGTAAATAGTGGTGGGATAGTTATTACCCGAGCTGTCGATGTAGGAGGTGCCGGTATTTTCATCGAACTTCCATTCTCCGACCGGGGGGTTGCAGGTGCCGGTGTCTCCGGGAGGACAATATGAGCGGGCAGCGGAGGTCATGGTGGCAGAAGAGGAGGCGGTGGAAAGAACTCCCATAGAGGCGGCAAAGCCCTGGTTATAAAGAAGTTTTACCTGGTCGGCTGTCAGGGTGGTGTTGAAGACTTTGACTTCGTCGATCAAACCGGGAAAACCGCCGGTCAAGGGAGTGTAGCTTCTGATACCGATAGTCATGTCAGCAGTTTCACTGATGGAGCCGGTATGGGTGCCGGTGGTTTCAAGAGCACCGTTGATGTACAGATTACCCTGTGAGGAATCGGAAGTGCAAGTTACATGGTACCACTGCCCGGTGCTGATGGTGGTGGTGGAGTTCAGATTCTGGCCGTTGTAGCCGCATCTGACGGTATCATCACTGTAGACGTTAAGAAACCAGCCGTCGGAAGCGCTGTCCTGGTTGCTGACAAGATATTCAATGGCACCACTGTCGGTATCCCTTCTGATCCAGGCAGAGACGGTGAAGTCGTTGGTTGACAGCAGGTTCCATTCACCGGTAGCAACTGCATAATCATCGGTACCGGTGGTGCTTAATTTCATGGATTTTCCGTACTTGCCGTCGTTTGACCAGGAGGGGCAGGCATCATCAGCTCCCGTGGGGCAGGTGGTGCCTGTTCCGGCCAAATTAGCACCAGGGGTAGCCGTACCGGAGTTGTTGGCCGTATCACCATAACCTTCATCAAACTTGTACCAGAAAAGGGAACTGCCTACCGGACTTCCGGGGGCCGGATGGCCGGCATTCATGTCTTCGATTATCTGGGCGGGAGTGCGGGCGTAGTTATAGATTTTGGCATCATCCATTTGACCAACATATTCATATCCTGATCCATCCCCCCCCAAGGCAAAGGTGTAAGTGGAATCGAAGGATGTGTTTATTAAATCAGTCTCATCGGATGATGCCAGAAGGACTCCGTCTAAGTATATTTTTCCGGTATCTGTTGTGGCTGACCGTGACAAAGTGACCGTTAAGTAATGCCATAATCCGTTCCATGTAACTATGGAGGGAGAGTAATAATAATCTCTCTGAGTGCCGTTGCCGGTCTGAAAAGCTATTCTGGTGTTTGAATAATCCCACCACAACCAATAACCGGGGTCCGTCGCGCCACTGGCTGCGCCTTTGTATATTATTGTCATAGGGTGCGTAGTGGATGGATTGGGTTTTACCCATAAACCCAAAGTAAAACTTCCGGTAGAAGCATCAAGTCCACCATTATTTAAAGTCCATGTTCCGCCGGGATCTGTTTTTTCACCGTGTCCTCCTGTACTTGAATAGTCCACACCTCCTCCATATTTACCAGGTTTCCATTTGTAACCGGTCAAGGTTAAGTTATTACCTTTACCGCTGGTGTCATAAGCGGTACTACCGGTGTTTTCATCAAGTTTCCATTCAGCGATCGGTCCCGGAGCCCAGTTATAGAGCTGTCGGACTTCAGAGGGGGTAAAGGCACGGTTGTACAGACGGACTTCATCCAGAGTGCCGTCGTAATAATTAGAACCAACCCGGCCGATATAAAACTGATCGGCGTTGATAGCGGTATCGGATGTGACGGTAACCAAAGACCAGGTATTGGCAGAAAGGGTGGTACCGGCAACACCGTTAACATAGATTTGGGGGTTGGTGAAACCGTTGGCTGAAATAACACCCGAAGAGTTGGACTGGATGTTTGCGGAGGAGGAAAGATTAATATAATAATTTGTAAGAGCATCGGGATTGGTCCAGAAAGAAACAGATTTAATGCTGTCCATTCCCGATACAGATACATCAGTAACCCGTACTTCAGCCTGATAAGCATATACGGTTGAACCTATTATGTTTAAAGCGCCGAAACTTACGGATAAAGATTGTAATTTACTCCATGTCCATCCGCCACTTGGTTCATCAAGTGTAGTGTATCCAGTCCACTGACAAGTAGTTCCGGCGGCATTCACATATCCCAATGAATCTCCACCATCATACGCAGATGCTCTTACTGATCCTGAAGTTCCCAAAGCAGAACGGCAGCCATAAAGTCGTAATTCTACCTGAGATGTTGGGCATCCGTTTGCAGGGGCGTTTGTTCCGCCTCCAGTTAAAGCACCAGGTTCCGACCCATTATTACAACTTGCACTCGTAGACGTTAAACTATCAAAAGCATCTGCATCATTACTCCAATCAGATTCTGTATCGGTGGGACCGCTATCGCTGGCATTAAAGTAGTAATCATGAGTCGAACCATCACAAGTACTAAGATATTGCGAAGATCCGGGAACATGTTCCGAACCGTTTGCGAATTTTCCGGACGCAATTGCAACAGTATTGTTATCTGCCAGTGAATTGCCATTTCCCGAATAGTCAGTTCTTGATAAACCCGAAGTTGTTTCATCCATCTTCCAGTAACCAACCAAACCATTGGAAAGGTAACTGTTGTCGGGGCCAAAGCGGGCAGAGGACCCGTCGGATGAACCGCGGGAGGTATAAATAGCTTTGATTTGATCAGCGGTTAACTGAGCGGCGTTGAAGCGGACTTCGTCCATGAATCCGGTAAGATAACCGGTTGAGTAATTTCCCAAAACCATTGATGAACCGCTTACGGTTGTTCCGGTTGTGACCGCCACATGCTGCCATTGGTTTGCAGTCAGGACCGGGGAAATTGTTGCCCGGCCGTTGATGTAAAAAGCGGGCGAGGTAAAACCTGTTGCGGACAGATTTCCGGAGCCGTCTGTTTCTATCCTTGTACTTCCGCCAAGGTCTGCAAGAGCGATACTGGCAATTGTATTCGGTCTGATCCACATGGATACCGTTTTTATATTCATGTTCGATGCCAATGTAACTTTTGCAGCGGAGCCTTCAAAATAAAGACATTTACCCGATACACACATATCTTCTGTCTGCCAAGTGGGAAGGCCGCTACCTGCGAGTGTTCCGTTGATGGCATTTGAACCTGCGTTGGCCGAATCTGCGGTGGTTGTACCGTAGCCCTCATCCATCGGCCAGTAGGCATTGGTTGCCGCGGGAGTCGGAGTCGGGGTCGGCTCTGTTTCTTCACCGGTGGGTAAACCGGCGTAAGGAACCCGGGAGGAATCGGCCGTTGGAGAGGTTGAAGGTGCCCCGGAATCGGTATAATCAACGTGGATTCTTCCGTTGCCTCCGTCACCCCCGCCGGCAATGTTTGTACCTTCGCCTCCGTCACCCCCGCCAAGAGAGGTTACCAAACTCGTTCCCAGTGTATCGGTGATTGTTTTAATAAGGACCGAACCTCCGGCACCGCCTCCTCCGTTACCGCCGTGCGTTGTTGCCTGAGTTGTCGTTTGACCCGTTGCCTGAATATAACCGTCATTGGTAGAATCCAGGGTAACCGTATTGGCACTGATATATACAATTCCTCCGCCGGTTCCTCCGTTTGTGCCGTCGGCACCATCATCTCCTGCTCCTCCACCTCCGCCGCCGGAGCCAAAAAAGATAGTGGTCAGCGCTGCCGAGCCATATGTTCCTCCTCCTCCGCCACCGGCACCGGTTCCGTTTACGTTGGCAACTCCGCCTCCTCCGGCGCCCTGGGTAGATCCGCTTCCTACACTGCCACCACCGCCGGTTCCGTTACCACAGCCCGAGCCGCCCGAACCGGCGCTTCCGGCATTACCACCTGCCATACCACCCGATGCGCCTCCCGATGTGTCCAGACACGCACCACCCCCCCCGCCGCCGGCAGTTCCCGCACTGCCTCCGGTGCCGCCGGTACCGCCGGTGCCGCCGGGAGGGCTGGGATCATCACTATTACTGCCTCCTCCGCCGCCGCCGCCTGCATATCCTCCCCCTCCTCCTCCGGCACCGCCTCCGGTGGAGTTATCATCCGATCCGGCTGAACCTCCTCCTCCGCCTGCACCGGTAGCTACCCCGTCGGCAGCTCCGCCGGGATTACTTCCCGCTGCCCCGTCGCCGGCTCTTCCGCCGCCCCGGGATTCACCGCCGCTAGATCCGTTACCTCCGCGGCCTGATGCTGTTCCGTCGTAACTTTCTCCTGTATTTCCGCCTATTTCTGTCAGAGTACCGGCAGTTCCCCCCGCATATCCCAAGGAATTTGCGTTGATGGTGCAGGCTGTTGCAGTACAACCCGAGGCGTTAACGGTACCTGTTGCCCGAAACGCCATCACACCACCTCTGAAATTAGTTGTTCCGTCCCATGCCGACGGGGTGAAGTCGGTTCCGGAGTTGGAGAGAGTAACACCGGTATAATTGGGAATCCTTTGGACCATTATTTTATCAGCCGTGCCGTTGTATCCGTTTACGAGGTTTCTGTCCAAAGTCAGGGTGGCGGTGGAGATGGTGGTAATCCGTCTGGTTTCGTATTGCCCGGCATTTGTTCCGCGTAAATTAATAATTAAAATTTCGTCTCCGACAGCCAGACAGCCGGAACTCGGGGTGGATGAAAGGACAATCTGATTTGTTCCGGATGACCGGTTTTCTGTAACGGAGTAATTGACCGCGTCGCCGCCGTCGGAACATGATCTTCCGGAAATAGAAGTAGCGGTATTAATGTTGGTATCGGCGGTTATACTTATCGAGCCATCCCTGCCGCTTCCGATGTTTATGCCCGTGGGATTGGAAGAGAGGGTGGTTGTTCCGTCTGTAGCTCCGGAATTGCCGTAATACATATACATGGTTGTGGCACCGGCGGGCAGGCTTGTGTAAGTAACCCAGACCACTGTTTTTCCTGATGAAGCGCTGCTGACACAATATTCCTCGTAGTAATCAAGAACAGTGGTGCCGTCGCTTTTGGTAAAGATCAGGTCATCACAGTCTGACTGGAGTTTGGTGTCATTGATCAAGGTATAAGTATCCACGGCGACCATGATGGTATAAGTGGCTGATGAGCTGTTATTGGTAATGGAAATTGCCTGACGATAAAGCCAGCTTGAGTTATACCAGGCGGCTCTGACTTTGGAAGTACGGAAGAAGATTAGAGAAATCAGGGCAAAGACCAGAACCAGAGAAGATGTGCGGGAAAGCAGGCGGATTAGTTGTTTACGTTTTTTCATAGTATTTCATTTTCCAACTGGTTTAATACTTCGAATTTTAAAGACTTGCGGATTGTCTGATACTTGTCTGAGGGTAACAGTGTATTAAGGTCCTCATTTATAGCAGTGCCGGTAACCTTTTGTTCGATAAAGGATTTAAGAGCAACCAGAAATTCTTTTACCGGAAGACCGGTTCTTTCTTTGATGATACCTGTATCGTATTTGTACCCGCTGATAAAAAAGTGGTGGATGTCGTAAATATCCCTGCCGGCGATTGAACCATGTTTTTCGTATCTGTCCAGAACAGCTACCAACTTGTGAGCGAACATGGTTTCTACCGTTTGACAAATCAGGTAACGGTCTATTTCGGATAAATAAGAGGGGAGATGTTTATCAGACAGAAACGGGTGATTGACGGCGTCGATCTTTATGCTATTTCTTTGATTGTTTTGGGCTTCATATCGGACTACATATTGGATCGAATTGATACTTTGGTCTTTAATTTCCAGGTTGAGTGTTTTAAACGTTTTTTCCAGATGGTTTTTTATAGTTTTAATATTTGCTTCTTTTTGAATATCGAAATCAAGGTCGACAGAAAACCTGTCCAGCCGGCCAAGCATGGAAGCGCAGGTACCACCTTTAAAAATAAGAGAATTAGTTAAAATGTTATTGTCGGCAATTTCGATTAACAGACGGTAGAGCTGACCCCGATGGATGGCGTCTGTGGCTTTGGGCAGTATCATATATATCCAATCTCCTTTCTTAATCGGGTAATCTTATCCCAGTCAATTTTCGTGGTGTTGTCGAAGTGGTATCGGGGGTTGAAATAAAGCATATCGGCAATTGCCCTGTCGGTGGTAGCCTCAAGATATTTTCCGTTATTCACAACTCCCGATGTTTGAAATAAGTATTTGTCTCCCAGCTGGCGGCTCAGATATGAGTAATCACCGATTTTAATCTGACGGTTTTTGGTGGAGCAAAAAGTTATAGGTTCAATTTTTTGAAAAATGACGCCATTTTTTGCCAGGACGGTTTCAGTACTGAGATAGGAGTACTGATGCAGTGCCGTTGTGCCCAATTCTACCGGGTCAAGTTTTTCAAAAGGCACGACAGAATAAAAACCCCGGTAAATCGGAATCAGAACGCCTTTTTTGACATACCGCCCCAGCGCAGAATACAGAGTTCTTTTATTTGATATGCTCCAAAGCAGTTCCAGGTCTTTGGTATGAAATAACCTGCGATCCAGCTTGAGAAGTATATCTATCCTATTCATATATGCCTAGTATAATATAACATAGTTATTAGAATCTGACGGCTCCGTTACTATAATCTGTTTTGACCTGCTCCGGAGTCAGGGCGTAGTTAAATATTTTGACCTCGTCGATCTGGCCGTCATAATAATATAACCAGCTTCCGTTATCTCTGGCACCCAGTCCAAATTTAACACTATTACTATAACCCGATGAAAGGATTGTTGTGTCGGAATTTATTAAAGATCCGTCAACATAAATCTTAGTGGTGTTAGTGCTATGATCTCTGATCCCAACAAGATGGTGCCACGTATTATTATTCACGCTACCACCGTCGGCTTGAGATGTTGTGCTATCGTTTCTGACCTGAAAATAGATATGATTGGAATCATCTGAATTCAGATATAGTCCATAACCATTACATCCCCCCGTAAGGAAACATTTTCCGGCAATGGCCTTATAGGTTCCTCCGGAAGCGTCTGTTTTTATCCAAGCGGATATTGAAAAAGAATCCGTGAAGTCAAGAGCAGACTGATCACCAATATCAACATAATCACCAGCCCCGTCAAAGTCCAGGGAAGCGGAGTATTTGCCGGTGGTTCCACCGTTCCACATTTCGGTCGAGACGCCGGAACTGCAACTTCCAACCGACCTGCCGGTATTGGGAGTGATGGTACCGTTGTATCCGGAAATTCCCCGCGGGTCGGCTTTAGGAGCGGTATTATTGAGAGTTGTGCCGGAACATTCATCAAAACGGTAGTGGGCGACCGGTTCCCCCAGGTTGTAGTCCCAGGCGATTTGGGCGGGGGTGCGGGCGTAGTTGTAGATTCTGACTTCATCGACTAAACCATTGTAGCCAAAGTTATAGTAACCCGGAAATCCGTCTTGGGCGGATGCAATACCTTTGGTGTATGTAGTTTGTCCAAAACTGACTGCTTGTGAAGTCTCCAGTTTTCCATTTATGTAAATGTATACTATGTCATTGGTATAGTCGATAACAGTGGAGAAGTTGGTCCATTGATTTAGGGGTATAGCTGAAGACGAAAGCGCAGTTTGAGCTGAGTCAGACGATTGACTTTCGGCGGATACTCTTAATTTATAAGATTCACCGTCATCAATTTCGATCTGAATTCCATTATCAGAATTAGAATTTATAAAGCTATTAAAGATTCCATTCCCCCATTGAATCCACGATCTTGGTTTAATCCACCCATTAACTGTAACAACTGAAGCGCCATTAATCATATTGTTAAGAGTGTCTGTGCCTAGATCTACCTCACTATAGTCGGAGAACGATGTTGCCCCCAGATCTATAGAAGAACCGAATTTCCCATGTGACCAGGTTGGCATTCGGCCACTATTGTTAACTGTCAATGTACCATTTTTTTCATTACCACTCGTATCATATGTAGACTGTCCCGTATTTTCATCAAATTTCCATTCTGCTATGGGTGGATTGCAGGTGTCGGTATCACCGGGAGGGCAATATGAGCGGGCAGAGGAAAACATTTCAGCACTGGACGAAGCGGTGGAAACAGCTCCAAAAACAGCTGACTGGCCCTGGTTGTAAAGTTGTTTGATCTGATCAGCGGTGAGAGCGGAGGAAAAGATCTGAACTTCGTCTATCTTGCCGTCGAAATAATCGCCGTCTACATTGTCTCCGGTACCGGGATTGGCTCCAATTAAGGGTTTGACGTTAGAGGGATTGGAAATTGTACCTGCGGCAGTAACAGTGTCTTTTAACGCGCCATTCAAATAGATTTTTGAATCAGTTCCGTCAAATGTGCCCACAATGTGATACCAGGTTCCGGCGGATATTTCGGAAAGGTTGAAACCGGCTTTTTGGTAGGCACTATTGATATAAAAATAAGTTTCAATTTTACCGCTTTCCACTTGATTGGGCAGAAGACCCCAGCCGCCGCTATTGTTGTTGCTCATGATGGTGGTTTCAGTCAGACCAGTGGGTATAGTATCAAAGTTTACCCATGCCGAAAGGGTAATGGCGTTACTGATTTTAAGCGAGTCAACCGGGCCAATGGACAGGTAATCGTCTGTACCGTCGAAGCTTAAAGCTTTACCGAATTTTCCGTCGTTTACCCAACCGGGGCAGGGGACTGTTCCGGAAGCAGGACAAGATTGATTTACAGCTCCGAGATCACCGTTTATAGAAGTTCCTCCGCTGCCGGAATTATTTGCAGTATCTCCATAACCTTCATCAAAATTCCAATCTCCGACAGCCGAACCAACGGGGGATCCCGGTGCAGGATGGCCGGCATTCATGTCCTCGATGATCTGGGCGGGAGTGCGGGGGTAGTTGTAGATTTTGACTTCGTCAATGACGGCATCCGTGCTATTATCGGGATTAATTTCAAAAGCTGATATATAAAGAGGTTGGGTGTTGGAATAAATATTTCCGCTGGGGCTGGTATTTTCGTCTATAAATACACCATCCACATAATGATTGAGGGTCTCCCCGTCGTAGGTACAGGTGGAGTAATACCAGGTATTTAGATTGATTGTGTGGGCGGAATTATTATATTTAGTGGATCCGTTATTGGATACTTCGCAATAAACTTCATAAGCGTCACCCGCCACATTACTTATGACCATCATGTCGTAGGTATAATTTGAAGAGCTGTTGCTTTTTTGAATGATTACTTTTGACCAGTTAGCCGGCATGGATTTTAATTTAAACCAGGCAGAATAGGTGATGGTTTTGGGATTCAATGAGGTATTATGTTCTACTGTGATGTATTCTCCACTATTGTTGTCGTATTCCAAATCTAAGGCACCTCCATATTTGCCGGTAACCCAATCATTACTTTCAATATTTTGAATCGTACCGGTAAAACCGTTACCCGATTTATCATATGCAACCGTACCGGTATTTTCATTAAGGTCCCAATATCCCACCGGTCCCGGAGCCCAGTTATATAATTGCTGGACTTCGGCAGAGGTAAGGGCGCGGTTGTAGATGCGGGTTTCATCAATCTTGCCATCGAAACCCTGAGTTCCGTTATACCCGGCACCGATACTGATGTTGCCGTTGCCCGTCAGAAAACCGCTATTGGAGGTTTGACTGTCGAGGTAACCATTAACAAACAACTTAGTGGCAACCCCATCGCTAGTGACAGTTACCAGGTACCAGGAGTTGGTTGTTAGAGTGGTGTTTGATGTGCCGGTATTGGTACCACCATCCAGGCTGTATACCAGTTTACCGGAGTTGGTGGCTGATGCTCCGAGAAACCAGTCAAAAGACGGAGACGAACCCCGGGCTATAATCATACGTTGGTTTGAATCAAGAGTGTCTGCTTGTACCCAAGCAGAAACGGAGATTGGTATGGTAGTAGCGTGGGTCTGTTCAAGTCCTATAGACGATACAGGTTCGGAAGCAGCATATTTTCGTATAAACACATAATCATACTTAGATTCTGCAATTTTCGTTGAATCATCATCATGCATAATTGCAATATTTCCAGTACAGGAGAAATCGTTAAGATTTGCGTAAACCGTCTGTAATCCTGATCCGGAATAAGCCTGTTCAGGAGTGAGTCCCCAGCTTTGAGTACCAGCCATTTGATAAAAATATGATGCGCTATTATATCCGTAAATATTTCCACAAAAATAAATTCCATGAATTTCTTTAAGAACTGATGGCTGGAAACTTGCCTGGACTTGATACGATCCACTTGTTACCGCAAATGAGCCAGTAATCTGGTATCCATGATCCATACCAAAGGCAGACGAAGTATTTTCCGTAAGAGTAATTACACTGCCTGATACAGTATATGAGCCGTCTCCTCCTCCTACTTTTGTATAACCCGGATCAGAATCGAATCCATCAAAAAATTCAAAAGTATTTGAACTATTTGATTGTGAAGATACTCCACTATTTCCGTAGTACATGATAATGGTCGATGAGCTATAAGCGGGTATTGAATTAATTTCGACCCAAACATTAGCTGATACTGAATCCGTTTTACTCTCTAACCAATAGTCAAGATTTGCCCCAGCATTATCGGTAAAGCGTATATCGTCAAAATCAGACTGCATATCAGAGTCATATAGAATTGATAATTCTAATTGGTAATTTGTTAAGTTGGAGATGTTACTATTGTTAATAGTTATTAATCTACGTTGAGTCCAGCTTGATAGTTCTGATGCCCAGGTGTAATGAATCGGAACCCTTATTGCAGAGTTTGTGGCCACCCGGTCGTTCGTGCCATCAAGATCAATAGCATTACCGAATTTTCCATTTCCCGAAGTTGCATTATCGTACCATTCTGCATGATTATTGTTTCGGGAAAAATCGCAGGCATCATTCGTTGCATCGCAAGTATTGGAAGTACTTTCGTCCATCTTCCAATAAGCAGCAAGATCATTATTGAGAATGTATTCTGTTGAGGATCCGAAGATCTCACCGGCGTTGTTGAAGTCAACTTTGACCTGATCTGCGGTTCTGGCAAAGGGATAGATTTTAATTTCATCAAGTGATCCCAACCAGGGGCTACCTGCTCCGTCTCCGTCAATTCCCATATAGAGAGAATCGGTATTAGCGAGCGTGGAGGCAGCCGAAATTGCATAATCAGTACCAACTGGTATACCGTCGATATAAAGCGTGAGACTTGAGGTACCGGTTTTTACGGCAACTACATGGTGCCATTTATTGTCATCATATGACGCGGCTGTTGAAGTTACCGAATCATCAGGTCCCCAGGTTGAATCATCGTCTACGGCAAAAGTGATGTCACCATCTACTTCCATTATAAGTTTGTAGCCTCCGTCGGTACCTGTTGTCGAGTAGTATTTTGAAAGAATCGTATCGGCTCCCGATGGGCTTTCCGGATTTTTGAACCAGGCGGAAATCGAAAAGGAATCAGACGCAGTGAAATCAATAACACTACTGTCACCAACGGCTACAAAATCATTTGTTCCGTCAAATGAAAGGCATTTATCAAATCTGCAGTCCGCCCCATCTTTCCAGGTGGGACATGCCGAATTTCCGGGACATGAATTTGACTCGGCTAAATTTCCATTTAGGCTTGATCCTCCACTTCCTGAGTTGTGTGTAGTATCTCCGTATCCTTCATCAAAATTCCAGTAGGCGACAGGGTTCGGGGATTTTTCTTCAGAATCCAGGGAAACTGTTGGTTCAGTTGAAAGTTGTTGACGGATAATCCAGTTGTCAGTGTATGAGTATTCACCAGAATCGTAATGGACAGCACCGGGTTTTAGCGGGGTTTCTGATGAGTAGTTGGAATTATAAATCGAAGTCCAGGTATTTGAATCTACTGCTTTGTAGTAATAGTAGGCGCCGGTGGCTTTAAGTACAACCTTGATATCATACCAGGTACCCACAGTATAACTACCGCTACCTACCCGATTATTACCGTCTTCATAAATGTCAAATGTTCCGGCATCTAAAAAGATTGCATAAACCAAGTCACTGCGGTTGGAACCTGATCCGCTATCGTGCCACCCGATTACTGATCTGGCACCGCTTGTTGCCTTGAACTTTGCCTGAAAGGCAAGATCGGCAGCCCTTGCCTGGGTGCTGGTTGCATATACATAGGAATCCCAAGCATCGGAATTATTTAGAAGCCATAGGTATTCGTCCTGCGTTGTCGTACCTCCGTCTACGGTTATCTTGGAAGTATCAATACTTGTTCCTGCAAAATCGTGCATATAAGTAAAAAAGCTTTCAGGATTAGCCATGATACTGGAAGCATCTGAATTACCATAGTAGACGTAAAGGATTGTACTGTCGTTAGCCAGGGAACTGAATTTGATCCAGACTGTCGGACTGTTTGGTACGGTACAGTCAACCCAAAAAGGATCAATAATTGGATTGGAGTTGGTATCATTAACACGGATATCGCTGCAGTCACTATTAATCTGGCCGCTGGTCAGTGCACCCAGGGAGAAACCGTAGGTGTAATTTGATTGTGTTCCTGCGGTATTTGTTATCAGTATTTTTTTGCGGTATAACCAGCTATCATTCCACCAACCGGCACTGACGTTTTGGGGAGCTTTGGTTAGAAGAAGGAATAGGAGGGGAACCAGAAGGATGATAATTACTGCCTCAATTCTGATAATGTTTCGACGCAGAATGTTATACTTTGATGTTTTTGTATGCATATTGAAAATCAAAATTTGAATGCAGAATCCTGGTTATATAACGTTTGGACTTGCGGTTGAGTCAGGGCATAGTTGAAAATTTTGAGGTCATCCATTTGTCCATCATAAAAGTTACCCGGGTTTCCATCTTGTCGAATCCAGTAGCCTATCATTAAAGGAGCGGTAGTATTGTCTATAGTGGAAAAACTGCCACCGGCTGTTGGTGTTTTATCGGCTCGTAGCCCATCGATATATAGTTTAATACTGGAATGTTCACTAATACCACCATCATAGGCGGCAACGATATGGTGCCAGCTCCCTTCTGGGAATGCTGTATTTGTTAATCTCCCGATATATCCCCCGGAAGATTGATCATAAATAGTGAAATTTAAAAAATCAGAAGAGTTTATATATAACTGGAATTCCATTTTAGTATCTCCGGTGGTTTCATCGTCTTTACTTACTATCCAGACATTTGTTGCGTCGTTAATTTTCACCCAGGTGGAGATAGAGAAAGGGAAATTATTACTGCTGTTTCCAAAAGAAAAAATATCGTTATCAGGTACCGTTACGATATCATCCGTTCTATCGAAACCCAGAGAAGCACTGTATTTACCAGTTGTACCGTCATTCCACATTTCGGTTGAAACTCCGGAGCTGCAGGAACCTACAGAAGTGTTTCCTGAAGCACCGGGAGTAGATGGTACCGCTGTAGCCGGTGGTACTTCTGTCGGCTTTGGGAGCCGTATCGTGGAGGACGGTGCCGGAACATTCGTCAAAGTCATACTGGGCTACCGGTGCTCCACGGTTATAGTCCCAGGCAATCTGGGCAGGAGTGCGGGCGTAGTCATAAAGAACGAAGTTATCAAGTTGGCCACCCAACCAATTTAGGTTAGCTGATACATTGCCACCGAAATATAAACTTTGATCCGAGTTTTTGATATTACCGGAGACGTCTGTCGAACCGGTGATGCGGGATCCGTTAACATATAAATATAAGTTTGATCCGCTCCTGACAAATTCCAAGTGATACCAGGTGTTAACAGAGAGAGCTGGAGTATATGAAACGGTATATACTGTATCAGAGGTGTTGCAGTAGTAGCAGATAATATCGTCTGATGATATGGATGAAATCATACATCTATAACTAACATAAGGTGAAGCATTATTCAGTTTATGGAACAGGTAATCTGCAACACCCTTTACACTTGGGAGTTGGTCAAGCTTAAACCAGATAGCGGCCGTCATATCATTACTTGGAGTGAGCAAGTCGTTATCTTCAATAGTGACATGATCGTTGATACCGTCAAAATTTAGACCGCTTCCGTTTTTTGTATTTGTCCAAGCGGGGTCATCCGTTCCGACTGAAGAGGTGTCACCCAGGACACCGCTGAGATTATTACCAGAAGAATCGTTTGTTATTTGACCTGTATTTTCGTCAAATTTCCATTCACCTACAGGCGGGGAGCAGGGGTCGGAGGAGCCGGGGATGCAATATGCGGCGGAGGCGGAGTTGGAGGCAATAGAGCCACCGGTTAAGCTTGAGGTGTCAGAGAGGACACCCATGACAGCAGACGAGCCCTGGTTATAAAGGAGTTTGATCTGGTCAGTTGTTAAAGCCGAGTTGTATATTCTTAATTCATCTAATACTCCATCAAAATACTCACTGTCTGAAGAATTATATAATCTACCGATCATCAAGTATTGCCCGGTTGTTTCCCATGTTCCCGTTGACGTATCGGTTTCACTATTATCTAAAATTCCGTTGATATAAATACTGTCGGTGTCCAAACTCGTATCTCTTACAAACACGATATGATACCAATTACCCGATGATAATGTTGATGTTGAAGAGATTGAAGATGAAGCGGTATCAGGTCCATAGTTTACTGCTACTTTATTGTCGTTAGCGACTCTAATAAGATAAAAATTTCGACTACAGTTTGTATCTCCATCTCCACTATCGCAATCGTCGTATCTGAAGATATTTTGGTAAAGTCCGGTGCTTTCCAGATTTATCCAGGCCGAAAATGTCATAGATTTGCTTTGATCCATGTGGATGGAGGAGCTATCACCCGCATTTACCCAATCCGAATCTGATCTTTCAAAATCAAGCCCTTTGTTAAATTTCCCGTGATTTGTCCAGGACGGACAAGTAGCATCACCGGGACAGGATCCGTACAGATTTCCATCCAGAGAGGTTCCGCCACTGCCGGTGTTGTGGGCGGAGTCGCCGTAGCCTTCATCGAATTCAAGATGCAGGACCGATGAGCCTATGGGAGATCCGGGTGCCGGATGCCCGGCATTCATGTCTTCGATAATCTGTGACGGTGTACGGATGTAGTTGTAGATTTTGAGGTCGTCAATGGCTCCGTTGAAGTGGTCGGAGAATGTGTTTGTCCCAATTAAAAAATTATTTCCTGTATCATTGTCTCTTGTACCTGTCATCGATTGAGTGGTTAGGAATGGGTATAAAACACCATTTTTGTAGTATTTAACACCGCTGCATGTACCAGATCCGTCCCAAGAAAAGGATATATAATCCCATTGATTTGCCACGGGTTCTCCACCGCCAGTAACTGGTGCGTCGCAGGTTAGAGATGTCCCATCTGAATTGACATCAAACTGATATTTGTTTGAGTTTAGTAACACAGACCAACCTGTACTATCACCCCCGGTTTTATCAAGGATGTTATAGGTAATAATTTCTTCAGGTTTTATCCATGCCGATATAGTATAGGCCGGTAAATAATCTATACTGGCATCACTTGGTACAGTAATATAATCCTGGGTTCCTGCATATTTCGTGGCTGATCCGAACTTACCTTGAGTCCATGAAACGTTGTTGGTAAAAGATGTGGAATTATTACCGTTTCCGGAGGAGTCATAAGCCGAAGTTCCTGTGCCTTCATCCATCTTCCAATATCCAACCGGTCCCGGAGCCCAGTTGTAAAGCTGACTGACTTCGGCGGGGGAGAGGGCGCGGTTATAGATACGGACCTCGTCGATCTTGCCGTCCCAGCCTTGGGTACCGTTGTAGGCGGAGCCGATACTGATATCACCGCTACCGGGTAGGACACCGGAATTATTGGTTTCCGAGTCATACTGGCCATTGATATACAATTTGTTTTTAACACCATCGGATACCAAAGTTACCAGATTCCAGCTACCGGTGGAGAGTGTAGCATTGGATGTGCCGGTATTGGTAAGACCGTCAAGGGTATACCAGAGTTTTCCGGAACTGGTGGCTGAAGCACCTATTCCCCAATCAAAGGAAGGAGAAGAACCACGGGCAAGGATCATTCTTTGAGAGCTATCTAAAGTTGTGGCGTTCACCCAAGCCGAGAAGGATATTGATTCACGTAAAGCGCCGGTTTGTTCCTGACTGAACGATGCAGTCGGTTCAACGGACGCAGTTTTAACCGGACCTTGCCATTTATTGATGTAATCATCATTACGGTCTGACTGATAGATATATTTATCTTTCCAGGTCAATCCGGCAACTTCGGTGAGGGTGTGACCACTTGAATCAAACCAATCTGTAACGATTGGTGAACTCCAGTTAGAAATGTCGATCAAATATACACGATTGCCATTGGCACCATATGATCCTGATGTACCGGCGAAAAGGTAGCCATAGGCGTACGTAAGTCCTTGTCCTCCCCAGTCAAATCCGGAGAGGGTATCCATATTTATCGAAGAACTGGAATTGTTGGAAATGAGATTTCTCTTGATCAACCCGTTTCTATGATTAGTATAAACGTACGTAGAATCAGTAGCGCAATCAATAGGCTCGTCACCTACGCTTTGATCCATAGGTGAAGTTTCGGTGAAGCTGGTGGAAAACGTGGACCATTGTTTGTTGGTCCAATCAATACCATAGAACCGGTCTTCACGATCGTCATAACAAAGTCCAGTATATATATCGAGGCTTCCGTACTGTTGTTGATAAGACCAGCTTGTGTTAAAGCGGTTTACATAACCCGTCTGTGAAATATAGAAATTGTTCTGCCGATCCGATGAAAGACCGTGATTGTCGGCAATATTCGCATTAGAAAATTGGGAAATGTAAGTGCCCGCCAGTGTCGGATCAAAAACGTCATTTCTACTGGAAGTTGTTGTGACAATCCCGTTTCCGTAATACATATGAATGGTCGTTCCGGAAGATGCAATTGAAGGAATTTTTACCCACACACTTGCGGAAATGCCGGGTTTATACCGTTCATCCAGCCAATAGTTTATTTGAGTGCCGGTGGAGTCTGTAAACCGCAAATCGTCAAAATCAATCTGCATATCAGAATCGTATGTAACGCTCAGCATAACCTGAAAATCAGTTAACGCTGAACCAGTGCTGTTTGAGATATCAATTAGTTTGCGTTTTGACCAGGCTGAAAAAGCAGGAGGCCATGCCGGATAAATCGGTATACCATAAGCTGATGCACTGGCTTGATCGTAGGTACCGTCAAAGTTTAAAGAATTACCGAATTTACCTACAGCGGATCCAGTGTTTCCCATCCAGGTGGCGTTGTTGCCATGACCAGACGAGTCCAGTGATGGGGTAGAGTTTTCATCCACCTTCCAGTAACCAACCAAACCGTTTTCCAGCGGTGATTCATTCTTGATTCCCAATACAGATGCTCCTCCTACGTAGTCGTTTTTAAGTTCGCTGGCGGTACGGGCATAGGGATAGAATTTGATTTCATCAATGATACCCTTAAAGGCATTGGATGAACCATCACCGTCGATACCAAAATACAGGGGATCGGTGTTGGCCAGGGTGTTGGTGGCGGTAATAATGTTATCACTACCAATAATCTGCCCATCAATGTAAAGCAAGAGATTTGTCTGACCGTTTTTTACCATAGCTACCTGGTGCCAAACATTGTCATCGTATGCTTCTATTGAGGTTACCGAGTCATCCGGTCCCCATGTATTGTCATCATCCATTCCGGCGATTACGTGACCGCCAGAATCAAGGTAGATTTTATAACCTCCATCAGTCCCGGTGGTACTCTGGTATTTGGCCAGAATGGTATCAGTAGTAGCTGTAACAGGGATTTTAAACCAGGCAGTGATGGTGTATGAGTCGGTGTCTACGTCTATACCAGGCGAATCGGAAACAATGACGTAGTTATTACTTCCATCATATTCAAGACAATTTCCCCATCTGCAGGTTGATCCGCTTAGCCAAGTTGGCCCATATATTACACCACTGTAGCAGGCATTTATGCTGTTATGGACATTTGCGTTAGCAATTATATTTACCTGTAATACAAGCCAAGAAGATGAGGCAGTGGTGGTATTTCCCGATGATGCAGAATTCTTCAGTCGTGATTCCATATTGGTAGCGGATCCGGGCAAAACCGACTTGATATCCCCGCTTCTTCTTCTGGTGAAGGTAGCAGAAGTAGTCGAGACTTCTGAGGATCCAATTTCACTGCTTCCCTTGAATATGGCATACCCGGTTCCGGCAGAAGTTTTAAGCGTAGCCTCAAAATATGCAGCATTAACACTATTGAAATTGCCGACATTATAGGAATTTAAGTATCCCTGGTCGGTGTAGGTAGAATCGGTATCCGTCCTTTGTGTGCCAATCGATTGTTGAATAGTTTCTGTTGCCGTAATTCCATTGCATGAATTTGACTGGTCGAGAATTAACTTGGCGTTGGAGAGATAGATAGATGAGTTATTGGTGCCGGATCTTAACCTGACTACGTACTCTTTGCCTGAAGTCAGGGTGATTGCCGAAGATATTTGCCTGCTCCAGGTAATTGAGGTGGTGGAGACTTCGGAACCGGATACCTGGGTGCCGTCGGTTAAATTGTAAAGATCGGCGTAGGCGGTCCAGGTGCCGGTGGTGGAGAGATTTGATACCTGGACAACAAGCCAGGAATTGGAGACAGAGGTGGTGTTGGTGGCGCTGTTTTTGATCTGGGTATCCATTTCTTTGGCTGTAAATGTCGGGTACTGGGGCAGATTGCCGGTAATATCCGAGCTTCTCTGGCGGGCAAGGGTGGCAGAGGTGGTACTAACTTCTGAACCGGAAATTGCCGAGCCGTCTGTGGCGTTATACAGCTGGGCATACCCTGTTCCTGCCGATGTTTTAAGAGTGGCTTCGTAGTACAGATTCAGGTTACCGCCGGCAAAGGAATTCTGAGTGCCGTGGTATTCCAGGTTGAGGCGGTTATAGAGTCCCTGACTGGTGTAGGTACTGTCGGCATCGGTTTTCAGGGTGTTAACTTGCTGCTGCATGGTTTCTAGAGCGGTGATGCCGCCGCCGGCAGTTTGGTCGAGGACGATCTTGGCGTTGATAAGATAGATGGGCAGGGTATTAGTGCCGGATCTAAGCCTGACAACGTACTCTTTGCCTGAAGTCAGGGTGATTGCCGAAGATATTTGCCTGCTCCAGGTGATTGAGGTTGAGGAGACTTCGGAACCGGATACCTGGGTGCCGTCGGTTAAATTGTAAAGATCGGCGTAAGCGGTCCAGGTGCCGGTGGTGGAGAGATTTGATACCTGGACAACAAGCCAGGAATTGGAGACAGAGGTGGTGTTGGTAGCGTTGTTTTTGATCTGGGTATCCATTTCTTTGGCTGTAAATGTCGGGTACTGGGGCAGATTGCCGGTGATATCCGAGCTTCTCTGGCGGGCAAAAGTAGCCGATGTGGTTGAGACTTCCGAGCTGGTGATGGCATTGCCGTTTGTGGCGTTATACAGCTGGGCATACCCTGTTCCTGCCGATGTCTTGAGGGTGGCTTCGTAATACAGATTCAGGTTACCGCCGGCAAAGGAATTCTGAGTGCCGTGGTATTCCAGGTTGAGGCGGTTATAGAGTCCCTGACTGGTGTAGGTACTGTCGGCATCGGTTATTAAAGAGTTGACTTCCTGCTGCATGGTTTCCAGGGCGGTAATGCCGCTGCCGCCATGCTGGGTGAGAATAATTTTGGCATTGCTGATGCTGCCGGAGCAGCCGTCGACACCCCCGTCGGAACAATAGACCCTAACAACATAGTCATCATCGTTGGTGGTATCCCAATCAGCATCACCGTCGATGTTGGTGGTAGTTTTATAGTTCCAGCTGGTATTCCCGGTATGGGATACGGTAGCCACGACAGTGCTGTTTGTATTGTTGTACAGCTCGGCATAGACAGTGTCACCGCTGCTGGCAATTTTTAAGGTGGCGGAAAAAGTGGCGTCGCCGCTGGATTCCACAGTAGGACTGAAAGCACCGGCATTGTATTGATAAATTTTTGAATTGGTTAGTTCGGCGGCAGAGGTGTTGGTAAAAGCGGTTTGATAATTTCCCATTTCAATACTGGTCTCAGTGTTGGTGATTTTGGTGGTACTAGTCTGCTGGATAACCAGACGAGCGGCATAAATGTTGGCAGTACCATCGCATCTGACGCGAATGGTATAGTCGGTGTTGTCGGTTAGGGTAAGGGCGGCACTTCTGACTCTGTCGTATGAACCACTGGATGTATGAAGTTCGCTGCCGGAAACAGCGCTGCCTCCGGAAGTATATAATGTGGCGTACTGGTGCCAATTTACTCCGTTGCTTTTCATATCCGCTTCGAAATAGACGGTGGCTCCTGAATATTTACTTGCATCCCAATGGATTAAACCTAAAGAATTATCGGTGGGAATATTTGATCCGGAGGAATAGTTATATGTCTGATCCATGATGTTAATCTGCTGTTCAATTGTCGGCTGGTTGGTTTTCAGGTTGGCTTCAAAGTAGGCCGTAGGAGCGGGGGAAAACTTACTGGAGTCATAACTGTAGATTTTCTTGTTGGTAAGCTGGGTGGCGGTATCACTGGATTGGGATTCTGCATTACCGAGTTCGATCTGGGTTTCGGTATCGGTGATTTTGGTTGTGCTTGTCTGCTGGATAATCAGACGGGCGGCATATACGTAAGAGGCACCGTCGCCTACGGTACGGATGGTGTAATCGGTTTCGTCGGTAAGTGTCAGGGCGGCACTTCTGACCCGGTCATATGAACCACTGCTTGAGTGAAGTTCACCTCCGGAAACAGCGCTGCCTGCGGAAGTATACAAAGCGACATACTGATGCCAATTTACTCCGGCACTTTTCATATCCGCTTCGAAATAGACGGTGGCTCCAGAGTATTTGTCCGCGTCCCAGTGAACCAATCCCAGGGAATTATCGGTGGGAACATATGAACCGGAGTAATAGTAGTATGTTTGGTCGATGATATTAATCTGCTGTTCAATTGTCGGCTGGTTGGTTTTCAGGCTGGCTTCAAAGTAGGCTGTAGGAGCAGGAGAGAACTTGCTGGAGTCATAACTGTAGATTTTCTTGTTGGTAAGCTGGGTAGCGGTATCACTGGATTGGGATTCTGCGTTTCCGAGTTCAATCTGGGTTTCGGTGTCGGTGATTTTAACGGTATTTGTTTGGATGATTATCAGTCTGGCCGCATACAGGTAAGCGGTACTACCATCTGTTCTGAGACGGACGGAATAACTGGTGTTATCGGTAAGGGTAAGAGCGGCACTTCTGACCCGGTCATATGAACCACTGGATGTATGGAGTTCGCCTCCTGAGACAGCACTGCCTGCGGAAGTATATAAAGTTGCATATTCATGATAATTTGTTCCCCAACTTTTCATATCCGCTTCGAAATAGACAGTGGCTCCCGGATATTTATCCGCGTCCCAGTAGATTAAACCCAGGGAGTTATCCGAAGGAATATCAGAACCGGAGTTGGTGTAGAACGTCTGGCTCATGATATTTATCTGTTGTTCGAGCTTAGAAGTGATGGGAGTAGTATTGTAACCCTCATCAAATTTCCAGTGGGCGACGGGACCCGGGGTTTTTTCTTCGGAGCCGGAGGTCGGACCGGAGGTAGGTGTAAAAGTTGACTGCGAAAATTGAGATGACTCAGTACCGTTTATGGCTTGGGGATTGCCATAGTAGTGATAGATGACGTTTGTGCCGCTGGTGATGGCGGGGAACAGCACGTAATAGTCGGTTGAGGTGGTATTGCAGGCTCCGCCGGATGAGTCCAGGTAGTAACGGAGGATCTGACCGTTTTCGGTGACAAACCGAGAATCTCCGCAGTCAGATTGCATTTTACCGGCAGTGATAAGAGTTGCCGTATCGATGTCAAACTTGACTTTTTTGTCGGTATCAGCAGAGCCGGAATTACCGAAGATAATTTTTGTTTTGTAGTTCCAGTTGTCATCCCACCAGCCGGCGCTGACGGTTTGGGGAGCTTTGGTTAAAAGGAGAAATAACAGGGGAGCCAGGAGAATAATAATAACTGCCTCAATTTTGACTATATATTGACGCAGAATGTTATGCTTTGATAGCTTTTTAAACATAGACGACGGGGTTAATTAATCACCCACCAATTAATATTGATATCCTGCCTGGCGACCTTATCCATAGAGATAATGAAGCGACCGGAATCGGTGGCGGTAGCAGCCAGGGCTACAGGGAAATCGGGCGTGACGAAAATGGCAGAACCGGTGGATACGGCATCGGTTTGGATTGTCAGCTGCTGGGTGCCGGTGGGCAGGACAGCTCTGCCGATGGAAGCTGAAGAAGTTGCCACGCCGGAATCCGTACCCAGGACTTTGACTTTTTCAGTTTTAACTTCTTTGGCAATCAGGGTTCCGGTAATGGTCAGGTCTCCGGAATCAGTAAGGATGGCGGCGCCGTTTTGCAGCGACAGGTAGCCGATGAGGGATGACAAGTCTCCGAGAATGTCATCAAACTTAAGAAGCCCCACCCGGAGAATTCCGGCAATGGTGGTATCGGAAAGAACTGACGGAGCGGTGACGGTCAGGCGACCGGAGATGGTGGCGTCTCCCAAAAGGTCCAGACTTGAAGCGGAGACGGGAGAAAGAGCAGCTGAAACCGAAGCCATATTCATACTTGCCAACTGGGCGGAAATGGAGGCAATTTGAGAATCGAGAAGCTGACAAGGAAATATTGCAGGCCGCGGTGCCGATGTCAGAGGCGATGATCTGACCTTGGACAGCCAGATTGCCGGTGGTGTCGAAAGCCAGGGCATTGACCGGATCAACCCAAGAAGCGGAAGCGGATATGGATATGGTATCGGCAGGATTGGCCGGGTCCCAGGCAGTCAGAGCCTTGCCGATGGTAAAGCCGGGTTTGACGGATTTCGAAGCGGTGCCGGGCAGGGTAGAGGCGGTAAGGTAATCACCAATGGCGATAGCCGGGGATGCGGGATCAATTTTGACCGGGATCTGGCCGGAAATGGCTATCAGAACTTTGTCGGGACCATCCTGACCGCCGGAAAATCCGGATTCGGATGAAACCACACCTAAAAGCCTGGAGTCGTATGGCGTATCTGCCCTGGTGACACCATCAGGACCGAGTGCCGCCACCTCACCCGGAGTGAATTGACTGCCGTCTTTGACAAAATATTCGGCATAATTGGTATTGTCGGTGGTGTATGTAATACTGCCGGTTTCGGTACTGGCGATGGCTCCCCGGATGATACCGCTGTCATCTTTGAAAACAAGATGATTTTCACCCGGGACGGAGGTGGTGGTGAGGGTGCCGGTCATACTAACATCTGCGGGAAGAGTGAGATTGCCGGAGTCGTCAAAAGCCAGAGAGAAATTAGGATCAGCCCAGATCGGATTAACATAGGCCAAGATTTTGTCTTTACCGGAGGACGGGGTCCAGGATTCCAGGGCTTTGGCGATGGTAAACCCGGGTGTGCTGGCTTTTATTGCCCGACCGGCATCGGAGCTGGAAGTGAGCAAGTCTCCGGGTTGGATAGGTTGAGAGGTGGAAGAGATTTTAATAGCGATTTGACCAACAATACCGACCATGACAGTGTTTGGACCCTCCTTACCTCCCAAGAATGCCGGATTTTCAGAGACGATTCCGATCATTTTTGAATCATTTGCAGAGGAACTTTTGGTTGCTCCCGAGGGTGACTGGGTTACGATTTCTCCGACTTCGAAAGAAGTGTCGGCAGAAGCAAAATACTCAGCAAAGTCGGCTGAACCTGATTGATATGTCGTATCTAACGCACCGTTAGACCGGATATTACCGACCATGATTCCGCTACCATTCAGGAAACTGATGAAGCGGTTGGTGACAGCCCCATTTCCGGTATAACCAAGTTTGACTGCCAGACCGGCGGAATTGGGACCGTTGAACATATTTTCGATCATGGCGGATGCAGTGGATGACTGGGAATCGGAGACGGTGAATTTTAGAGTAGCCGAGCCGGTACCGATGAGAACCTTGCCGTCGGTGGCGGTATCAAAGACGATGTTGCCGGAGTTGTAGGTTTTAAGAGTCAGGTTATTGCATTCAAAAGATTCTCCGGCACGGATTGACAGCGGGCCGTAGGATTCAAATACGGAAGCGGTTTGGTTGGTCATAACCAGGTCATAGGCCATGGAGACATCACCGGCGGCGGTAAACTCGTGAGGTATGGAGGACGTGACCTTGGTTTCGGAGACGGAGAAGAGACCGGAACCGGCGGAAGTGATGTTGAAAAGATTGCCGGTAGTATCCCCAGTTGCACCGATATTAATCCGGAAGAGGTCACCGGAGGCGGTGGCGGGTGAAGACGGGGACCAGTCCAGAGAAGCCAGTCTGCCGGAGGTCAGGGAAGTGGCGGTGGATGTCAGATTCAGGAGATTGCCGGTAGTCCAGGTGTTGCCGGAGGTAGTCAGGTTTAGGAGTGAACCGCTGGTAAGAGCGGAAGCGGTAATACCCATGACATTTCCGGTGGTGGTGACGGTGGAGTTGATGGCAGCAACCCCGCCGGCTGCAGCCTCCACACCGTAGGCTGCAAACTTGGCGGAAGCGGTGGATGTGGCTCCCACCAGCAGGTCAAAAGTGGAATTGACAGGGGAAACCTGCTGATCAGTCAGTTGCCAGTAGTTGGTACCGGCACCTCCGGAACAGGCAGACCAGGAAAGAGTGCCGGAGCCGTTACTGGACAGACACTGGGTACCGGTGGAATCAACATTGGGAAGAGTCCAGATCCTGGAGGTGGTGATGGCATCGGGACCTTTGAAACCGACGTATTCGGAACCGCCGGCAGCCAGTTCCCGGAATCTGAAGTTCGGCAGTGTTTCCGGCTCCCGTATTGTACGGATACATATTGATGTCACCGTTGTTACCCAGGACAAAGCGGGTGGCACCCGAGGCGGATGCGGCGAAGAGATTTTGAGCGCCGGTACCGTTTAATATCAAAGCTGCTTTGCCAGGGTTATTGGCAGCCAGATCAAATGATCCGGAGTTATTGTATTCAACTATGTTGCCATTTCCGGTGTTATTTTCGATAGTTCCGGCAGTGTTTCCAAGAAGATTGTTTCCGGATACGTACATGTTGGAATTTGTGGAACCGCCAAGATCGATAGCGTAACCTGCACAACCGGTGATGGTGTTACCGGTGATGGTGCCGTGGGTGTTACTGTTATCGTTAATGTAAATTCCATCATCGTCACCTACGGAACTGATAGTGTTACCGGTAATGGAAAAGTTATCCGAGTCGTAAATATCTATAGCACCGGAAGTGGTATCGATATCGTAGATGGAATTTCCGGAGATGACGGTATTGTTTCCTGTGACTGTGATGGCTGTTCCTCCGGTGCCATAACCATCGAAAACGTTACCGGTTATAGTATCCCTTCCACCGGTTCCGGTAGTTGATACTGCTTTCACCCCGGCGGTTGGGTATATGAAATAGTTATTACTTACAACTGATAAAAATCCCAGGATTATGATTTGCTCGGATCCGACTCCGTTTCCAATATTTTCAAAAGTGTTTCCGGAAATAATATTACCCGTCGAAGCCGTACTGGTCCAAATCGAATGGTCGGACTGACCGGAGAATAACGAATTAATGATTTTAGAGTCAAAGATTTCATACAAATTCATCCCGGTTAGTCCGTTGGTAATTTTAAGGTTTTCAAAAACCAGATGAACATGTTCACCGGACGAGTAGAGAGAGTCGATGATATTTTGAGTAATACCGGCATTAGTGATGGTCATGTCATGAAATTCGATATCGTCAATACCATCTGAGAGGCTGACTGTGGCCGATCCGCTTCCGCCGCTAATTGATGTCCGGTCACTACCGGCTCCATAGAATTTAAGAGCTTTTGTGACAGTGATGTTTTCTGAATACGTGCCGGGGGAGATAAAGATGGAGCCACCGGTGGGGGCGTTGGTGATGGCAGCAGCGACAGTGGTATCAGTACCCCCGCCGTTGGCATCTACAACCCGGTCATATTTAGCCCGCTCGAAAGCGGCGGATTCAGAAGCGATGTTGGTCCAGTTACCGGCGCTGTTTCTCAGCTGCATAACTCCTGAGTTGTCCCTGATACCGTAACCGCTGGCTCCGGCGGTGGTACCGAAGTTGAGATATGAAGAAGCATTGAGGACCAGTTCACCGGCGTAAGTTAATCTGAAGCGGGTGGTACCGGCAGCGGAAGCAGTCAGCAGATCCATATTATCAGTGGAGAGCTGGTTTATTATCACAGCGGCTTTGCCACGAGTTAAGGATCCGGGAAGAACCACCCGGGCGGAGGAGGTGGCAGTAGCACCCAGAAGAACATCTTCCATAATGTTTCTTTGGGTAAGAGCACCGGTGCCGGTTTCCTGCCAGTTGCTGGAACCTGATCCACTGGAACAGGCAGACCAGGAAAGAACACCGGAGCCGTTACTGGAAAGACACTGGGTGCCGGTGGAGTCAACATTGGGCAGGGTCCAGATTCTGGAAGTGGTGATGGCATCGGGACCTTTAAATCCGACGTATTCCGAACCGCCGGCTGCCAGTTCCCGGAATCTTAATTCAGCAGTATCTCCGGAGTCGGTATGGTACGGATACATATTAATATCGCCGTTACTGTCGACGGTGAACAAGGTGTTGTTGGCTTTGTTGAATTTCAGGAAGTTACCTGAAAAGCCATTGCCGCCGGCACCGGTGTTATCAATATCGGCAAAGAGGACATTGCCCGAGAAAGCGGAATTTCCGCCCTGGCCCAACTGAACGATGTTGCCGGTGGTGATGGCGGAGGCGGTAGCGGTCAGGATATTGCCGGTAAGAGTACCTGAGCTCAAAAGGGCAGCGCTGCCGGTGTGGGCGCCGGAAGCATTGAGGTAGAATGCCCCGTTGGTAAAGGCTGCGGTACTGCCTGTCGTGAGAGAAAGCAAGCTGCCGGTCAATCCTGTACCAGAAGAACCAACAGCCAGGAGATTACCGCCGGTTGCGGAATTGGCAGCCAAATTGAGCAGCCCCGTACCAGTGTATATGCCGGAGGTGGTGATGGTTGCACCGTTGCCGGCGGTAGCTGCTCCCATGTTTAAGTCAAGCAGTTCGCCGTTGGTGGTCATGGAAGTGCCGCCGATGATTTCCATGCCGGTGCCCGAAGTAAGGCCGGTAAAGGAAAGCTTTGAGCCGTCGCCGGTGGTCAGGGAATTGGCAACGACGTTAATCAGGCCGTCGGCAGCTCCGGTTCCGGTGTACACGCCGGTGGAAGTGACGGTGACGCCGGCACCCACGGTATTGGCTCCCAGGACCAGGTCAACCAGTTCACCGCCGGTGGCCATGGTGGCGGCTGATCCGGTGATCCTCAGACCCGAGCCGGTGGTCAGAGAGCTGGCAATAATGGAAACAGCATTGTTGGTAGTAGCGGGAGTCCCGATGGCGGTGAAGTAGGCAGAAGCGGTAGCGGTATCACCGACAAATAAATCCTGGGTGGTGTTTAAGGAAGCCAGACCGGTATTGGTGTTAACCAGCTGCCACTTACTGGTACCGGTGCCTCCTCCGCACGAAGACCAGGAGAAAACTCCGGCACCATTACTGGACAGACACTGGGTTCCGGAGGAATCAACATTGGGCAGGGTCCAGATTACGGATGTGGTGATGGCATCGGGACCTTTGAACCCGACGTATTCGGAACCACCGGCTGCCAGTTCCCGGAATCTTAATTCAGAGGTGTTGCCGGTGGCGGTACCGTAAGGATACATATTAATATCGCCGTTACTGTCGACGGTGAACAAGGTGTTGTTGGCTTTGTTGAATTTCAGGAAGTTACCTGAAAAACCATTGCCGCCGGCACCGGTGTTATCAATATCGGCAAAGACGACATTGCCCGAGAAAGCGGAATTTCCGCCCTGGCCCAACTGAACGATGTTGCCGGTGGTGATGGCGGAGGCGGTAGCGGTGAAGACGTTACCGGTGGCGGTACCCGAAGTCAGGTTAAGAAGACCTCCGGTTCCGGTGTAGGCGCCGGCGGCGGAGATCTGGACCAGGCCGTTGGTTAAAGCTGTGGCTCCCGAAGGACCGGTGACTTTGATTCCGTAGCCGGTGCCGTTCAGGCCGGTCGTTGAGATATTCAAAGCGCCGCCGGTGCCGGTGGTCAGGGAGTTGGCGGTCAGGGCTTCAAGGACACCGTTATTGGTGGTCATGGTAGAGGAGACATCGAGAAGGTTACCGGTCAGGGTAGTGCCGGTGTTGGTGATTTTGAGGCCGGTGCCGGAGGTTACAGAGTTGGCAATAATGGCGACGGCATTGTTGGTAGTAGCGGGAGTCCCGATGGCGGTGAAGTAGGCAGAAGCGGTAGCGGTATCACCGACAAACAAATCCTGGGTGGTATTTAAAGAGGCCAGACCGGTATTGGTGTTAACCAGCTGCCACTTACTGGTACCGGTGCCTCCCCCGCACGAAGACCAGGAGAAAACTCCGGCACCGTTACTGGACAGACACTGGGTTCCGGAGGAATCAACATTGGGCAGGGTCCAGATTACGGATGTGGTGATGGCATCGGGACCTTTGAACCCGACGTATTCCGAACCGCCGGCAGCCAGTTCCCGGAATCTTAATTCAGAGGTGTTGCCGGCTCCGGTATTGTACGGGTATAAATTGAGGTCGCCGTTGTTACCCAGAACGAAACGGGTGGAACCGGAGACGGAAGCTGTAAGAATATTCTGGTCAGTGTTGGTAATATTGAATATAGCCATTGCTTTACCTGAGACGGATCCGTAAACATTTAATATTCCTTCGGCCGGTGCACTACCATAGAGCACCTTGCCACTATCAGTAATGGTCATGGCAGCTGTCTTGGCACCGTTCTGGTTGGTGTACATGATCAGACTTCCCTGATCCTGATAGATTGATCCGTCACTCATAATCAGTGACCCGCCGGCGTATACCGCACCCGAGAGGTACAAATCCTTGAAACGGGAAGAGGAGGTGGCACCGATATCGACTGCGGAATCGGTGGCAGGAAGCACGGCACCCGTACCCAAGTCAAAAACAATGTTGCCGGAGTTATATGTTTTAAGAGTCAGGTTATTGGATTCGTAATTATCGCCAACCTCGATGGTAAAGGGAGCTTTGGTTTTAATATTGGATGATGTTTGGTTAGAAAAGTTTAGATCGTAGGCCATGGTGACGTCGCCGGCGTTATTGAAGGCTGTAGGCAAGTTGGATATAACCTGTGAAGTGGAAACGGAGAAGAGTGATGAACCGTTGTCGGTGATGTTTAGGAGATTACCGGTGGTATCACCGTTGGCGCCGATGTTTATCCGGAACAAGTCTCCGGAAGCGGTGGCGGCGGATGAGGGAGACCAGTCAAGGGAAAGGAGACGGCCGGAGGTAAGGGCAGTGCCGGTGCCGGAGATGCTGAAAGCGTTGCCTGTCGTCAGGGAATTGACATTCAGAGTCATGGCGTTTCCGGTCGAGGCTGCCAGACCGGCAACGTTTAAGAAAGCCGAAGCGGTAGCGGTAGCACCGATATTTAAGTCATCGGTGACGTATGAAGGAGCCAGTGAGCCGTCGGTTCTCTGCCAGAAGTCATTGGCTGAAAGACCCAGAGTGCCTCCGGCATCCGGCAGAGTCCAGATGCGGGCAGCTGTCAGGTCAGCGGTGGTTAAAGTACCGGTGTAGGCGGTTCCGGCTGTGGCGGAGGGAGAAATCTTGAAAGTGTCAGCTGTGGCTGTACCGGAATAGAGGAAGGTATTACCGGTTAAGCCCTCCACCTGGAATCTGGCAGAGCCGGTAGCAGTACCGCCGATGAAGAGATCCTGAATATCGGCATTTAACGGAGCAAGACCGGTATCGCTGTTGACTAACTGCCAGAAGTTAGTGCCGGAAGGAGTACCCCAGCTCAAAGTTCCGGAGCCGTTATTCATCAGATACTGGGAACCGGATGACTGGCCGGTAGGCAATGTCATAGAGTAAGTGGTGCCGGTAACACCTGAAACCAAAGTAACGGTATTGGCGTTGGAAGCGTTTTGAAGTACCAGACTACCTGCATTGGCGGAGGCAGTACCTAAAGTCAAGCTGCCCGTCCTATCAAGTTTCATCACGGTGGCACCTGAAGCTGAAGCTGTCAGGATATTTTGGTCACCGGTTTCGTTTAGCTGGACTAAAGCCTGGCCAACTTTAGCTCCGGAAATAGTGAGCAGACCGGCTGGGGTAACGGCAGTACCGATGCCGACTCCGCCGGTACCTACGTCCAACAGGATATTGCCGGCGTTGTAGGTTCTCAAGGTCAGGTTGTTGCTTTCGTGGCTTTCACCAACGTTAATAGTAAACGGACCCAGGGATTCGATCTGGGAAGATGTTTGATTAGTCATGTTGATGTCGTAGCTGAAGGAGACATCACCGGCGGCGGTAAAGACGGCGGGGATGTTGGAGGTCATCTGGGAAGTGGAGACGGAGAAGAGTGAGGAACCGTTGTCGGTGATGTTTAGGAGATTGCCCGTGGTATCACCGTTGACCCCGATGTTAATCCTGAACAAGTCTCCGGAAGCGGTAGCGGGGGATGAAGGGGACCAGTCAAGGGAAAAGAGCCGGCCGGAGGTAAGAGCAGTGCCGGTGCCGGAGATGCTGAAAGCGTTGCCTGTCGTCAGGGAATTGACATTCAGAGTCATGGCGTTGCCGGTTGTGGCTGCCAGACCGGCAACATTCAGGAAAGCGGAGGCGGTAGCGGTGGCTCCGACATTCAAGTCATCAGTGACAAATGAAGGAGCCAGTGAGCCGTCGGTTCTCTGCCAGAAGTCATTGGCTGAAAGTCCCAGAGTGCCTCCGGCATCCGGCAGAGTCCAGATGCGGGCAGCTGTCAGGTCAGCGGTGGTTAAAGTACCGGTGTAGGCGGTTCCGGCTGTGGCGGAGGGAGAAATCTTGAAAGTGTCAGCTGTGGCAGTCCCTGATATCAAGCTGACATCACCGGTACTGCTTACAGTAAAGCGGGTGGAGCCGGAAAGAGATGCGGTAAGGATATCCTGGGCTTCGGTCTGGTTAATGATGGCTGCTGCCATTCCCCGGTCAAGTGAACCAGCCAGAGAAATCTTAGCGGAGGCGGTAGCGGTGGCTCCGAGGTTAACGTCGGCAGTCAGGGAGAAAGGAGACAGCGAGCCTGTGGCAGATAGTTGCCAATAATTTGCTCCCCCGCTTTGCACTGTTAAATCAACCCAGGTATCCGTAGCTTCACAGTAGTAGATATTAGTGCCACTGCTATACATTTCTCCGACCGTACAGTTGGCAGGAGTTGTTCCCGGGTCCAGGTAGAGGATGCCTCCATCGGCTGCCGCATTTACTCCGAAGTAGCCAAGATTTATGGAACCATTACCAAAACCTATTCTTCCGTCTGTCTGATTACTGATAGTCTCGGCATTTTCCAAAACAATTTCTGTCGTTAAATCAGCGGCGTCAAATGTAATCCCTGTTCCGATTGTACCGGCAGAGAAGTTAATACCATTGGTCAGCGTCCCCGCATTTTGAGCAATGTTTATGGCATTGGTGGTTGTTCCGCCGGTTCCGTTTCTGTATATATATAATCCGTTGGTCTGTGTACCTCCTGTATTTGTCATGAAGAAGTCTGCAGCATTTCCGGTACCTGCATTTGTCAGTTCGATCACACTTCCGGTGCAGTCGGCATTTGCTCCGCAGTTTTGAGCGAGAGATACTAAGTTGGAGGAATCCGAGATGCTGCCTGCGGTTTCGGTTAGGCTGGATGCAATTTTTAGTACATCACCATCTACTACAGTAGAACCACTGGCATGAGTATTAGTTATTGATCGGTTTAGTTCTGCAAGATTTACTGAATCGGTAAATGCGGTACCAGACATACTGTTTGAGGTGAGATCGTTTAAGATTAATAAGTCCATAGAGTTTGTCTGGCCTGACGCTCCGGTATCGTATGAACCGATGTTTATACCTCTGCCACTGCCAATGCCATCCATATTTATTAATATTCCTGTGCCCGGTCCTGCTGCTTGGGTAATTTCCAGGACAGCGGCTGATGATAATACGTCAGATTGGCTAAGTTTTAATAAATTCCCGGTCGAATTATTTGAACCGTCATTTGCCTGTGTTATTTCCATAACATTCGAAGTTCTGCCACCACTTGCCAAGTTTGAAGTGATAGTAAAAGTGCCTGCGTTTGCAGGATTGTAAGCCATATCGTAATCAGAAAGAGCTTCAACGCTGAATATTGCAGATGAAGTGGCCGTTCCCCCTATCGCCAGATCAGCCGTGGTCGAGAATGGCGCCAGGACCCCGGCGTTTAACTGCCAGAAACCGAACTGGCCGGATGAAGGACCGTAACAGACGGAGCCTGACAGACAGACGGTGCCTGTCGCATCCGGGAAAGTGATGATGTGGGAGGAAGTCTGGGCGGAAGTCAGAGTCAGAGTGTTGGTGGTACCCAGGACCAGCTGGTTGCTTGCCGCTGCAAAAGTGCCGGAGAGAAGAGAAGCCGCGCCGGTGTTGGCGATGTTGTATGTGGTGGCTCCGCCGAAACTGACACCCTGGCTGAACTGGGTGTAGTTGGCGACGCCGGTCAAAGTATTGGTGTTGGGCAGAGTGACGGTGCCGGCCGTCGTCACATTACCCGTCCCGGGAGCGACGGAGAAGTTACTGCCGCCGACGGTTAAATTGGCCGTGGTCACATCCAGGCCGTTGGTGGCATCGACGTTGCCGGCAAAAGTAGCCAGGCCGGTTTCGGATATCGTCAACCCCGTGGTCCAGGCATCCTGGCCGCTTTTATACTGCAGAGTCAAAGGACCCATGTCGGGCCTGATGACGTTGCCGGCGGTGAAGATCCCGGCCACGGAAGCGGTGCCGGATGTCAGCAGATTGCCGGTGTCGGCATATACATGGAAGAGAGCGGAAGCGGTGGCCGTTCCCCCTATCGCCAGATCAGCCGTGGTCGAGAATGGCGCCAGGACCCCGGCGTTTAACTGCCAGAAACCGAACTGGCCGGATGAAGGACCGTAACAGACGGAGCCTGACAGACAGACGGTGCCTGTCGCATCCGGGAAAGTGATGATGTGGGAGGAAGTCTGGGCGGAAGTCAGAGTCAGAGTGTTGGTGGTACCCAGGACCAGCTGGTTGCTTGCCGCTGCAAAAGTGCCGGAGAGAAGAGAAGCCGCGCCGGTGTTGGCGATGTTGTATGTGGTGGCTCCGCCGAAACTGACACCCTGGCTGAACTGGGTGTAGTTGGCGACGCCGGTCAAAGTATTGGTGTTGGGCAGAGTGACGGTGCCGGCCGTCGTCACATTACCCGTCCCGGGAGCGACGGAGAAGTTACTGCCGCCGACGGTTAAATTGGCCGTGGTCACATCCAGGCCGTTGGTGGCATCGACGTTGCCGGCAAAAGTAGCCAGGCCGGTTTCGGATATCGTCAACCCCGTGGTCCAGGCATCCTGGCCGCTTTTATACTGCAGAGTCAAAGGACCCATGTCGGGCCTGATGACGTTGCCGGCGGTGAAGATCCCGGCCACGGAAGCGGTGCCGGATGTCAGCAGATTGCCGGTGTCGGCATATACATGGAAGAGAGCGGAGGCGGTGGCCGTTCCCCCTATGGCCAGATCAGCCGTGGTCGAGAAAGGCGCCAGGACGCCGGCGTTTAACTGCCAGAAACCGAACTGGCCGGATGAAGGACCGTAACAGACGGAGCCTGACAGACAGACGGTGCCGGTCGGCATCCGGGAAAGTGATGATGTGGGAGGAAGTCTGGGCGGAAGTCAGAGTCAGAGTGTTGGTGGTACCCAGGACCAGCTGGTTGGTGGCCGGCTGAAAAGTGCCGGAGAGAAGGTTGGCCGCGCCGGTGTTGGCGATGTTGTATGTGGTGGCTCCGCCGAAACTGACACCCTGGCTGAACTGGGTGTAGTTGGCGACGCCGGTCAAAGTATTGGTGTTGGGCAGAGTGACGGTGCCGGCCGTCGTCACATTACCCGTCCCGGGAGCGACGGAGAAGTTACTGCCGCCGACGGTTAAATTGGCCGTGGTCACATCCAGGCCGTTGGTGGCATCGACGTTGCCGGCAAAAGTGGCCAGGCCGGTTTCGCATATCGTCAACCCCGTGGTCCAGGCATCCTGGCCGCTTTTATACTGCAGAGTCAAAGGACCCATGTCGGGCCTGATGACATTGCCGGCGGTGAAGATTCCGGCCACGGAAGCGGTGCCGGATGTCAGGAGATTGCCGGTGTCGGCATATACATGGAAGAGAGCGGAGGCGGTGGCCGTTCCCCCTATCGCCAGATCAGCCGTGGTCGAGAAAGGCGCCAGGACGCCGGCGTTTAACTGCCAGAAACCGAACTGGCCGGATGAAGGACCGTAACAGACGGAGCCTGACAGACAGACGGTGCCGGTCGCATCCGGGAAAGTGATGATGTGGGAGGAAGTCTGGGCGGAAGTCAGAGTCAGAGTGTTGGTGGTACCCAGGACCAGCTGGTTGGTGGCCGGTGAAAAGTGCCGGAGAGAAGGTTGGCCGCGCCGGTGTTGGCGATGTTGTAGGTGGTGGCTCCGCCGAAACTGACACCCTGGCTGAACTGGGTGTAGTTGGCGACGCCGGTCAAAGTCTTGGTGTTGGGCAGAGTAACGGTGCCGGCCGTCGTCACATTACCCGTCCCGGGAGCGACGGAGAAGTTACTGCCGCCGACGGTTAAATTGGCCGTGGTCACATCCAGGCCGTTGGTGGCATCGACGTTGCCGGCAAAAGTGGCCAGGCCGGTTTCGCCTATGGTCAACCCCGTGGTCCAGGCATCCTGGCCGCTTTTATACTGCAGAGTCAAAGGACCCATGTCGGGCCTGATGACATTGCCGGCGGTGAAGATTCCGGCCACGGAAGCGGTGCCGGATGTCAGGAGGTTGCCGGTGTCGGCATATACATGGAAGAGAGCGGAGGCGGTGGCCGTTCCCCCTATGGCCAGATCCAGAGTGGTCGAGAAAGGCGCCAGGATGCCGTCGTTTAACTGCCAGAAACCGAACTGGCCGGATGAAGGACCGTAACAGACGGAGCCCGACAGACAGACGGTGCCGGTGGCATCCGGGAAAGTGATGATGTGGGAGGAAGTCTGGGCGGAAGTCAGAGTCAGAGTGTTGGTGGTACCCAGGACCAGCTGGTTGGTGGCCGGGTGAAAAGTGCCGGAGAGAAGGTTGGCCGCTCCGGTATTGGCGATGTTGTAGGTGGTGGCTCCGCCGAAACCGACGCCGTTACTGAACTGGGTGTAGCCGGCGACGCCGGTCAAAGTCTGGGTGTTGGGCAGAGTAATGGTGCCGGCCGTCGTCACATTACCGGTCCCGGGAGCGACACTGAAGTTACTGCCGCCGACGGTTAAATTGGCCGTGGTCACATCCAGGCCGTTGGTGGCGTCGACGTTGCCGGCGAAAGTGGCCAGGCCGGTTTCACTGATGGTTAACCCCGTGGTCCAGGCATCAAGGCCGCTTTTATACTGCAGAGTCAAAGGACCCATGTCGGGCCGGATGACATTGCCGGCGGTGAAGATTCCGGCCACGGAAGCGGTGCCGGATGTCAGGAGGTTGCCGGTGTCGGCATATACATGGAAGAGAGCGGAGGCGGTGGCCGTTCCCCCTATCGCCAGATCAGCCGTGGTCGAGAAAGGCGCCAGGACCCCGGCGTTTAACTGCCAGAAACCGAACTGGCCGGATGAAGGACCGTAACAGACGGCGCCTGACAGACAGACGGTGCCTGTCGCATCCGGG
>CAVTQH010000004.1:0-311559 GCA_963736875.1 Candidatus Amesiibacteriota bacterium
TGTATATGGAAAGACCTATTTTTGTTCTGAAAAATTAGTAAGCTTTAGAAGACACGGAAATAATGCTTCTACCACTAGTGGAAAAAGCATCTTACCTTTACACAAACAGTTATATTATAGGATTAATATGCTTTTTGAGACATTATCTAGATATCCAAAACGTTCTTTTATTGTGATATGAATTATGAATTAATTCTTTATATAAATTATTAAGGATTCTTATTATAGATTTGAATACCTATAAAAAATAACATACAAGGAACAATAAACATCATGGATCTTGTAACTGAACCTACTATCTCTCTCCAATAAGGTAAGGTAATACTAAAATATATTACCCCCAGCACAATTAACAAGTACGATAAAATAACGAACCAGAAAACGACATATTGTGAATAGATGAACGTATTTTAGAAAATGCTATTAATATAAATGAAATAAATAGGTAGAGATAAATATTACTAGCGTTGTAAATGTATTTAAATATCTCTTCAACGTTTGTTGTTTTAAAATCAGCAATTTTATAAGCTATACCTATTACGTATTTAAAACGGTCAAATAACAGAGTAGATAATGATATAGGCTTTTGTATATAAACCATTTCTTGAAAAGTATTACTCTTACTAAAAGTATTTATATAATATTGCCACCCAAATCTCGTTAAAAGGTGTCAAGGTTATTAGCCAAATACATATTAAAACATTTCTTTTATATTTTTGTGAATAGGTAATAACAAATGAAAATAGAAATATAAGCAGATAAAAAGGTTCAGTGGTTCTTATCCGTCCGGAAATAATAATAAATATAAAAGTAAGCAATAATTTTTCTATATTTCTTGTTTTTGAAAAATCGTAAAGATAAAATATTGAAGCAGAAATATATATTGTATAAAATAAGTTAGAATAAAATATTGTAGAATGACTATATAATGTCACTGATGAAATAAGTAAGAGCGTAAAGACAGAGGCTATTTTATCTGATGTATATCTATTTAGGATGGAATAAAATATAAATACGAAAGCTATAAAACCCCCAGTAAATAATGGCATTACAGGTTCATTTAAAAGATAAGAAAGTGATACGACTAATGATAAAAGTGGGGGATAACTGTAAACGTAATAAGCAAAATCACTAAAATTCCTTGAAAGATACAAGAATAGATCATTAAAGTAGATACCTTAGAAAATAATCTTGCCAAAAAGTCATATAACGTTAGAGAATCCCACGATGAAACTGGCCAATATAGATTAATAAGGATACTTAAAAGACCTAAAAATAGTATGACTAACCACCATAAATTGAATTTTAAATACTAAAATCTTTTGAGTTATAAATAAATGTAAGTAAACCCAGTAATATTATAGAAAATGAAAATATTGAAGAATATTTAATCCCAATTACTGATAATCCAAATAAGATTATTCCAACTACACCAAATACCAATAAATATCCTATTCCCAACCTTTCCAACCTATCCCTTACCTTATAAAATCCTAAAAGAAAGTATCCTATTGAAAATAAACAGATTGATATTATCATTAAAAGAAAGGTTTAATAACTCCACAAGTGTCCTTATATTTAATATTTTCACGATCAAATACTATCGGTTTTGAATAATAGAAATTATCCTTATTATTTATAAAGACCCCCGAATAAGCGTCGAACTTAAAATTTGGCCAGGCACCATTTTTCCTATTACCCAAATAATATCCCCAAGAATAAACAATATAGGGATTGGCAGATTTTGAAGCTTCTAATACACTTTCTAAGTGTAATATTTCTCTTGGATAAAGAAAGTACCTAACCAGATTTATATTCCCTTCCATTTGCCATACATCTGCTTGCGGAGGTATATATATGGAGGATGATTGTGGAGTACTTGTCTTAATCAACATCATGCAATCGTAGAATTCTCCCCAAACGCTTCTCATCTTATCATCGTAAGAAGCCAAGGGGTTTTTAAATATTGGTAAAAATGATTTTCCAATGTATAAGAATGTCCCAAAAATATTTATAGAAGTCCAATATGCTAAAGAAACTATACTAAGTTTTACAAGAATATTTTTTTTTATGTTTATAAAAGGTATAAACGTAGAGAGTAACAAGAAATATAGAGTTTGAATACCATAAATATTTATATGAAAATTTGAATATATATAATTGGGAAACTTTATTGACTCTTCAAATATAGCTAAAACATAAACAGTAAATACTATTATCAGAAAAATTAATAATATTTTCTTTTTAGCTAAAGGTTTATTTATTAAAAAAGAAAATATTGTGAATAATGTTAATAACCACTCAATTTTTATATGTGTATATTTATATACGACACCCGGAAATTTTATTATTTCTATAAAAGTTAATAATAAAATTAAAACAAACAACAAAATATAAAGTAAATAATTTGCACTCCGTTTAAATATTTTCATAAAGTTGAGACGATTACTTTAAAAATCTGTAAACAAGAATGACAATTTTATCGGCAACTTTATGGATGAAAATTATAAAAGGATTTTTTGTATATCGCTTAATCACATCTGTATCTTCACGGAACTGCTTATCATAGAGGAGGCTACCCTTGGATTTTTTGTGTACTCTGAATTGCGCGAAAGGCTGGTTCGCTCTGCCAGGAAGGCAGCATGCACTACACCTTAACCAATAATCGTAATCCATCACATACTTATATTTTGTATTAAATAAACCAGTTTTTTTAACTAACGTTCTTTTTAAAAATACTGCAGGTTGATTTATGGTGTTAAAAATCAATAAAGCTATATTGTACTTATCAACTGGCCATATATGTTTAAACCAAAAAGTCCAGGATAAATTCTTATTGGTTACCAAACAATCTCCTACAACCCACAATCTTTGGGATTGTCCTTAAAATACCGGCTAACAGATATAAAAGTACCAGGTAAATAGAAGTCATCGGAATTAATATAGGCAAAGATTTCACCATTAGCCATTTCAATTCCACGATTAATTGCATAAGCCTGACCTTTGTCTTTCTTGCTTTGAATAAAATTTTATTCTGGGATTATTCTTTAATTTATTTTCTGTATTTTTTAGAATTTCCACTGAATTATCAGAGGAGCCTCCGTCTATTACAAAATACTCAATCTCGAAATCCCCATCTTGGCTAATAACACTGTCTATCGTTTCTTGAAGATACGTCCCCTGATTAAATGAAGGAGTAATGATGGAAAACTTCACGTACATATTCTAGCAGTTTTCCTATACGAAAGTTCATAATGTAAAATAAGAACTGATGTCTTTGATGCTGCTGTTGTGTGTATTCTTGATTTCCGGTTTTGCGTTTTCTTTTTCTGCTTCTAGCGTTTTCCAAATTCTTTTTTATGTAGTTTCTCTTGTAATAGGTTACTTTTGCCTAAGTAAGAAAAAAGAGTATCGGAAAATACTGTTCATAGTTGTTTTATTCGGAGGAGTAATCAGCCTCATTATTATTTGCTCGAGTCGGCAAATTATGACAATTTTGTTTTTTCCCATTTCCACTTTTTCCCGCAACACCTGTCGGTTGTTGTCGGTTTTCTGACCGGGTTGTATGTTTTGTCCCGGATGGCCAAACAACACCTGCCGTTGTCTTGTCGCTCCTGGTCGTAATCGCCTTCGGTTTTGCCGGAGTAACCGAAGCATCCGCTACAGCTGTAGCCAATTTGGGTTTTTGGCTTTATTCCCCCAAAGTATTGCAGACAGGGCAGTGGCTGAAATATACGGAAACGATCTGGAGTTTATTAATTTTATTAAAGATTCCACTCCGGACAATTCCTGAATTGTCATCCCGCCCGCTTACCCGGGGCGCCGGCATACAGCGGATATCTGGCTGATGTCATCATTTTTGTATCCCAGAAAAATTACCGCCTATTTTCCGGGTATGGATTTATCCAAGTTTGATTATGTGGTGATCACTTCGGAGTTCGACACGGAGCAAAAGCAGGGACAAACCTGGCCTGATTTTGATATCGGGAATGCCAGCGTGGTAATTTATGATTGGGATAACGATACGGGGGTGAAAATACCGGGAATAGGTTATAGCTTTAAAAACATCTCTGCCGTACCCGTATGGGGATTTATTTCCATGAATAAATAACTATGTATATTTTAGCCATCCTGAGCGTCTTTATTTTAGGCTGGTGCATAACCGGATTATTTCTTAAATCCGGTGATTTTTATGAAAAACTTGGATTAAGTTTCCTCTCAGGTTTGCAGTGTTTTACCCTGGTGTTATTTATAGTCAATTACTTTTTCGGACTGCGCCTTGATTTGACCGGCAGCTGGTTGGTGATGCTCGTTCTGATTCTGGTACTTGTACCGTTTTCCTTGCGTCACCTGCGTTTCCAACTGCCCGTCTTTAAGCTTCCCGGATCTGCATGGCAAAAATTGTTTTTATCCATCCTGGTAATACTGGCCGGATCAAGTCTGCTGGTCTCTTTCTGGAAACCGGTTGTTGACTGGGACGCTGTTACTATGTTCGATTACCGGGCAAAAATCATTTTGGATACGGGTTGGATTAAAGACACGCTTGTCCGGGATTCTATTGTTTCCTATCCGCTTTTACCTCCCTTTCGCATTTTTGGCTGAGTACAAACGGCGCTTCCACTTCCATGCCGTTGTATCCGCTTTTGTATATTTCGTTTCTGCTGGTTTCATACTCTCTTTTAAAACGGGTACTGCCGTCTTCCTGGGTATTGCCCGGCCTTTTGTTTTTGGCTACCGCTCCCAAAATGTTCGACCAGTCACTGATTGCATATGCAAACCTTCCGTATACGGTTTATTTGTTATTAGGTGCGGCTTATTTATATTTCTGGACAAAAACCAAAAATAAATCAGATCTGATTCTGGGAATATTATTAAGTTTGCTTAGTCTCTGGGTAAGGAGTTTCCCGTTTGCCATTGCCAATATTGTTTCAGTTTTGCTGGTATATCCTAAAACCCGAAAAACAACGCTGATATTCGGCTGTATCACCGGCTTGGTGATGGCTTATTATTTTTGGCCGATTAACCTATCCAGGGTGATTGCCACACTCGATTTTACCAAGTGGGCAGTTTTTGATTATTACTTTCCCTATACCTGGGTATTTATTTTTCTTATAGCACATTCAATAATTTCGCGATCTAAAAATAATTACTGGTTAATTACGATTATTCTGTATTTTTTAATTTATATTGAAGGAAATTATTATTATTCAGGTATTAATCCGGATTTCGCCGGGATTCCAGACGCTGCCCAGCGGATGACGATGTTTCTCAGCCCTTCTATCCTATGGTTCTTTTATACTTATATAGCAGAAAATAAGAATGCCTTAATAAAAGGTATTTAATATGCCGAAAATTGTAGCCCATACTCTGGTCAAGAACCGAAGCCCGGTGGATCTGGTTTGCACTCAGATCAGTTATTGATCATGTCGACGAGATAATGGTATGGGATACCGGTTCAGACGATTCGACCCCGGAAATTGTTAAGTCTATCGACTCCCCGAAAATAAAATTCAAACAAATCGGTAAGGTTGACGCCGCCGGTCACACTGCAGCCCGCCAAAAGATGCTAAATCAAAGTGATTGCGACTGGATATTGATTCTGGACGGCGATGAAATCTGGTACAAAGACTCTTTGGCTGCCTGCTGTGAACTCATAACTCATAACCCATCGCTGTCAGCTGTCATTTCATCCGTTTATAAATGTGGTGGGGGACATCTACCACTATCAGGATCCCAAACGCAGCCGGTATCAACATCGGCAAATACCGCGGAACATTCAACTTGAGATTTATTAACCGGAAAATTCCCGGTTTGCATGTAACCAATCCCCACGGCCGTCAGGAATACAGGGATGAAAATGAAATTTCCCTGCAGAATTTACCCCAGGATAAACTTCAGTTGGTCAACTCTCCCTACCTGCATACCACACATCTTCCCCGGTCGCTTTCCAAAAAAACAGATGTTCAAACCCTAAAACGCAGTTTTAAATTTAAATATGAATTAGGCAGTCGTTTTCCTGCAGATTTTGTATATCCGGAAGTATTTTATCTTCCCAGACCGGATATAGTTCCCGATCCCTGGATACATCAGGGAACTGAATATCTAGCAAAAAGCCTGATTTTCGAACCCGTAAGAATCGTAAAGAATTTAGTTTCCGGGCAAAAGAGCGGATATTAAATGAATTATTACCAAATATCCAAAAAAGCCAGCTCGGAAATCGGAAATCACGAGGGACTTTTGTATTTGAAAGATCTCTGCCGAAACGCCAAAAATTTTGGATGTGGGTTGCGGGGAGGGGACCAGGTTAAACACTTTATTGCCTGAAGGCTCCAGGGGATGGGGTGTAGATATATCCGACGAAGCTATCAGGCTGGCTAAAAAACAGTACCCACGACACTATTTCAAAAATGGGGCAGGGGAGAATCTTCCATATCCGGATGCAAATTTTGATCTGGTTTATTCTGCATTTGCCATAGAACACTGTGCAGATCCGGAAAAGTTTATCAAAGAGATGGTTCGGGTATGCCGGCCGGGCGGACATATAGTGATTTTGGCTCCAAACTATGGTGCACCCGGAAGGCGCAGCCCGGTCTCAACCGAAAATCCCTACAACAAATTATTCGAAGGGTTGCTAAAAGATGTTTTTCCCTATCCGGGTCTTGACTGGCGCCGGGTGATTCCCCGTACCGAATACAACAGAGCCGACGACGACACAACCTTTGAACCCTATCTGAAATCCCTGGTCTATTTTTTAAAAAAATCGGATTATCCATCGATAAATACTCATCGTTGTGGTCATTGGAACCCAACGATACGAATTTAAGAAAATCAGTCATTAGAAAATCAGGTCAATCAGGAATTTGGCCTTTCGAATTCTGGGGTCCGCAGATTTTTGTTTCGGCTGTAAAATAATCTAAGTATAGAGAATTATTCTCCAAAAGTTATTGCTCGATCAAACCCGGAGAAAAGGTTTTAGATGTGGGGGGAAGTATGAAACAACTGGAACATATTCAGGTGGATACATTAGTCGACATTATCCATCCCGATGACTCCAGATATAACCTAGTCGGTCTACTCGCCCGCAACTTTGTCCGCCTGGACATCGAATCCGATCCGTTTCCTTTTCGGGATAAAGAATTCGATGTCTGTATATGTTCCCACACTCTGGAAGACCTGCACCACCCCTTCCTTGTTATTCAAGAAATGGCCAGGGTTGCCAAAAGAGGGGTAATTATCACTCCTAGTCGGGGTAAGGACAGCGAATTCGGACCGGTTAATTTTATTAATTGGGGGACAGGATCACGCCGGGTCCCAGGTCTAGCTCATCATTTGTGGTTTTTTGAGGTAAAAGGGGGATCAACTGGTGGTTACACCTAAAAATTATCCCCTGCTTCACTCCTCAAGGATACAATTTATCCGGTGGTTGGGGGAAACTGAATGTGTTTACCTGTGGCAGAAAAAAATACATCTGGTCTATGATCGGAACCTGAATCTTGATTTTCCCAGCCTAATTTCCAACTATCGGCAGTTTATGGCTGCGAATCTTGGGATAAAATTAATAAGGGAAGGGCGGTGTTTTACATAGACAATCCCTTAAGATATTTTTTAGAATATGCCAAACAGTTATTCAGCTTTCTAAAAAAGTAGGATGAAAGTTTTCTTAAGTTTTTTCAACGGTTTGTCCAATCGGGGAGCGGAAACTTTTGTGCATGAGTTGGCTTCAGGCCTTTCCCGGGATTTCCGGGTAAGCGTTTACCAAAACGGTAAACCCGATTCAAGTTTGCCCTATGAGGTCAAATTCTTACCGTCTCTTTACTCACTTCCCCGCTTTGAACCCTATCCTGATATCATTATTCCCGTAAACGGCCGGATGCAAAGTGTTTTAACCCGTATTTGGGCTTTGACTCACAATGCCAAAGTGATAATTTCCGGCCAGTCGGGAATCGGATTTGATGACCGGCTAAACCTGCTGACTTTTCCCGATGCTTTCGTAGGTTTTACCGATTATCAATGCTCCTGGGCCGGGAAAGCCAACCCGCTGGTGAAAATTGTCAAAATTCCTGACGGAGTGAATTTAGAAAAATTTAATCCCGGAGTCCCTCCCCAGAAAATCGACTTACCCCGTCCGATTATCATGTACACGGCCGCCCTGGAAAAGATAAAACGCTGTGATTTACTGATTGAAGCAGTCAGTCTGACCCAGGCTTCGCTATTAATCGTCGGGAAAGGGAGTCTTGAAGATTCGATTTCCGCTCTGGGACAGCAAAAACTCGGGTCAAAAAGATTCCAGATAATATCAGTTCCCTACACGCAAATGCCGGAAATATACACGGCCTGCGATCTGTATGCATATCCGACCTCACCCTGGGAGTCTTTTGGTCTGTCTATATTGGAAGCGATGGCCACTGACCTTCCGGTAGTAGCCACGGATGACCCGATCCGCCGGGAAATCGTGGAAAGGCGGGAAAATTTGCCGATCCGCAAAATCCGTCTGCGTTTGCCGCCCAAATTAATCTGGCGCTGAAGACCAAGTGGGGAAATTTGCCGCAAAAGCAGGCCCAATCGTATTCCTGGGATAAAATAGTTAATAGTTACTCAAAACTGATTCAGAAGCTATCCTGAAATCTTATGCAGGTATCAGTCGCCATAATTGCCCGTGACGCTCAAAAGTTTTTACCCAAATGCCTTGACAGCATCAGGAACCTTTCCGACGACATTGTGGTGGTTATCGACAAAAGAACAACCGATACCACCCCCCAAATTGCCAAGCAATTCCAAGCCGGGGTTTTTTACCGTGATTTTGACGATTTCGCTTCACAGAAAAACTATGCGGTTTCCCAAACCAGGTACAACTGGGTGTTGTCGCTGGATGCTGATGAAACAGCTTCCGAAGGTTTGGTTAAAGCCATCAAAAATCTGCCGGCGATACCGGTTTTTTCAAATTACAGGATCCCCCGCCAAAACCTGATTTTCGGAAAACTTATTAAATACACAAACTGGGATCCTTACGGGTTAATCAGGTTATTTGATAAAAGGGAAGGCCGCTGGGAGGGTGAAGTCCACGAGGAAATCGTTTCAACCGGTCAAAGCGGACGCCTTTTCGACCCCATTTATCACGATAACTACCGGAGTGTGGATGAGTTTATGACCCGGCAGGATGGTTATTCATCCAGGCAGGCTGATAGATTGTTTAAACAGGGGACAAAATTCAGTTTTATGCAGTTCCTGTGGCAGCCGAAATTGGATTTTTTACGCCGTTACATTATCCATACCGGCTTTTTTGACGGCTGGCATGGGTTATTTTTGAGCTACCTGATGGCGATTTATCATTTTTCGGTGTGGATAAAGCTGTGGCAAAAATATCAAAAAGCCTCCTCCTGATTTTAATTTTGGGTTTCGGCCTGAGGCTTGTTAATCTCGGGCAGAGTTTTTGGCTGGACGAAGCTTCCCAGGCAGTCATGTCCTCCCAATCCGTAGCCTCGATCTGGTCCGGCCGGGGAAGCGACTTTCATCCGCCGTTGTATTATCTGCTTATTCATTTCTGGGAACTTTTCGGCCGGAGTGAAACTTGGCTTCGCCTGCCCTCGGTTCTTTTCGGGGTAGCCAATTTATATCTGGTATACCTTCTGGCAAATAGGTTATTACCTGATTTAAAACTGAAAATCCGCAACCGGTCATTTTCTGCGGGAGAGGTATCAGCCTTCCTTCTGGCCATCAATCCCTTTCATATCTACTATTCCCAGGAATTCCGGTCTTATATGCTTCTGTGTTTTTTAGGCACCTTGGCGGTATATTTACTGCACCTTCGCCGTTTTTGGTGGCTGGCTGCGGTAAATGCCCTGTTGTTTTATACCCATTATTCCTCAGTTCCTTTGTTTTTGACCCAGTTTTTGTATATTCTGCTTTACGACAAACGCGATCTGAAGCGGTTTATTACCTCCGGACTGCTTTTTGTAATTCTTATTTTACCCTGGATGCCGGAGCTCGTGAAACAAATGTCATCAGGCATCAATATCGACAGCTATCTCCCCGGCTGGAGGCAGGTTTTAAGTCTTTCGCCCCTTAAAGCTCTGCCGGTAACGTTGTTTAAACTGGTAGCCGGCCGGATTAATTTCATTTCCACCATTGTTTACTTAACCTACATCATCTTTGTTTTCGCAGTCGTATTTCTGGCTTTCAGGGCGGTTAAATTTCAGCGCCGTTTTTTGTTTACTCTGGCGCTGACCCCGATAATTCTGATGATTCTTATTTCTTTTGTATTTCCCCAAAATCAGCCTTTCAGGGTAATTTATATCCTGCCGGTACTGATGATTATTTTTGCCCAGGCCTGCCTGAAATTTCCCAAACTTTTCCTGACTTTATTTATTTATATCGCCCTGGTCGGAAATCTGGCTTATTTTACCCGCCCCAGGCTGCAGCGTGAACAGTGGCGCCAGGCTATAGAATTTCTGGCCGGCCGTTATTCTGACACCGCTTCTATTGTGGTCAAATTTTCCGACAAATTCTCACCTTTCTATTGGTACAATCCGCAACTTCCGGTAATCGCTTCCGTGCATGGTTATCCCGCCCGTTCAGCTCAAGTGGCATCCTCCCTGTCTTCCCTGCCCTTAAACGGCGTAAAAACAGTCTTTTTATTGGATTATCTGGGCGATTTGACTGATCCCAACCGGGAAGTCGACAGGGTGATCATGGATTTGGGATATACCAAGGAGAAAACATTCAATTTCGAAGGTGTCGGATTTATTCACCTGTATCATCGGCTATAATTCATACGTATGCGTATCGGTATTGATGTGTCCCAGGCAATTTTCGGAACCGGTGTGGCAGACTACACCATTGATCTGGTCCATGCTTTAAAGACTGCCGATCCGACCAACTCATATTCTCTTTTTGGATCTTCGATGAGGAGGGGAGGGGATATCCGCAGGCTTTTCCCCAAAGCCCGGATTTTTCGCCTTCCGCCCATGTTTTTGCATTACATGTGGAATTATCTGCATGTGGTAAATATCGAGAATTTCATCGGTCAGGTGGATGTTTTTCACTCTTCAGACTGGACCCAGCCTCCGGTTTCCTGCCCGGCCATAACCACGGTCCACGATCTCTCACCATTTTTATATCCCCAGGAGATGCAAAGCGGGGTTTTCAGAAACATTACCCAGGTACATGCCGCCAGAATGAATTGGGTGGTTAAAGAATGCGCCAAAATTATCTGCGTCTCCCAAAGTACTGCTTATGAGTTGGAAAATATTTTCAAAATCCCCTCATCACGTCTGGCGGTTATTCCTGAAGCCCTGCCCACCCGCTTTTCTTTCCATCCCAACGCCAAAGACATTACAAACGTCAAAAATCAATATCATTTGACCGATTACAGTCTGGCCATCGGTACTCCGCAGCCGCGGAAAAACATTTCCCGGCTGGTTAAAGCTTATTTAAACTTTTCCGCCAAATATCGTTTACCGGAAAAACTGGTAATTGTCGGCGGTCACGGATGGGGAGTAACCGATATCCCTACCGATCCGCGGATCGTCCTTACCGGCTACATTCCTGATCTGGCGCTGTCATCTCTTTTGGCCGGAGCCAAAGCGCTGGCTTTTCCCTCTCTTCATGAGGGTTTTGGTTTACCGATTCTGATGGCCTTTTATCATCAGATTCCCGTGGTCACTTCAAATCTTTCATCCATGCCCGAAGTCGCCGGAAACGCGGCAATTCTGGTAGATCCCAAAGACGAGGAATCCATCGCCCATGGCCTGGAAAAAGCCGTCAAGAACCGGCTTAGCCTCGTCAAAGCCGGGAACCTGCGTCTGAAAGATTTTTCCTGGGATCAAACCGCACGCCGGACATTAATGGTTTACAGTCAATTGTGCTGAATAATGTCCAGGTTAGATAAAATTTTTGCGAACCGGATTACCAAATGGTCGATTGTTTTTGTGGGACTGGCAGTATTTGCCATAGGAAATTGGTTTTTTAGAACCTTCATGACCAATTTTGATGAGCGGGATCATATTGCGGCCGGTTATCTAATGTCAAAAGGTTGGGTTTTATACAAAGATATTTTTTCTCATCATTTTCCACTCCCCTATTACTGGGTTAAATTCTGGGATTTCCTGTGGGTAAACCAGCTGCCCTTCCGGGGAATAGCCATGTTCCGGTCCACCCTGACCATCTTTTACCTTTTCTGTTCACTTCTGGTGATTATTAATCTGAAAAAGTTTTCAAACATTTTGGTATTTCTGGTATTCTTAATCAGCTTAATTCCTTTGTTGCCTCTATTCCACGGAAACATCCTGCTTTCAGAATCGTTTGCTTTTTTTCCGCTGCTGATGATAATTTGGATAGCTTTTTCCGGCTTAAATAACGATATAAAAATATCCCCTTGGCCGGCAATTTCCAGCGCAATCCTCTGTTCATTCAGCTTTTGGTCCCAACCCTTACTAATTCCCGTATTTCTTTTACCCGTATTTTATTTGAATAATTACAGGAAATTGTTTATTCAATTATCAGCTTTAACGATAATCACCCCGTTACTGATTTTCTTTCTGAACGGCTCTCTGAATAACTTTATTTCCATGGGTGTGATATTTAACCTGAAAATATATCCCCGTTACTACACTGATATTGAAGGTATTAAACCGGGATTGTCGAATATAATCCAAAAAATAATTGAAAACCAGACCTTGCTGACGCTAAAGATTAATATCCAAAATATTGTTCTTAACTCTCAACAAATCGGAAGCTGGGTATTGGTTATAACAGCATTGCTTTTACTGATTAAAAAAAATCTGAAATATTTAATACTTTTACTGATCTCAATTGCTTTGGTCAGAATCAGAGAAGTAAAAATAAATCCGGGAGAACTGTTTAATTTTGGAATATTGCCCTACATGATGCTCATTAATTTAGTATTTATGGCTTTAATTTACAGAATAAAAAAGAACCTAAAATTATTAGTGATCTTACCTTTTATGTTATATTTGTTCTTCTTGCTTAAGGCTGCAGAACCGATAATCAGACAATCGTCCATCCCCGGGTATAACTATCATGTATTTTGGAGTGATAGACAGGCAATCGGTCAGGAAATTAATAGTCTGATTAAAAACAATGACAAAATATTAATTTATCCTCATGATGTGGATTTATACTACTTTGCCAAAAGGACACCCCCGGATAAATTTTTGTATTGGTTTCCCTGGATAAACGAAGTGGCAGCCTACAGGCAGGAGAGAGAACAATCAATCTCAAATAAGGTACCCAAAGTAATATATCTCGGTGACATGAAATTTAAAAACAATCCTAATTTCTACCAGGATATGTGGCCAAATATAACATCAGGGTACTCTCAAGCCACAACTGAAGGGAAATATAGCGGCATTTGGTCTAAAATATAATTCAGATATCAATATGTTAATCGGAATTGACGGTAACGAAGCCAATATTACCCACCGGGTCGGGGTAAATCAGTATGCTTTCGGACTGCTGCACGCCTTAAGCTTGGTTAAATCAAACCATAAATTTATCATTTATCTAAAAGCTCCCGCCCTTCCGGACATGCCGCCGGAGGCTGCCGGCTGGCAATACCGGATCATTCCCTTCCCCAAACTTTGGACGCAGATCCGTCTGCCTTGGGATTTGTATACCCATAAACCCAGACCCGACGTCTTTTTTTCTCCTTCACATTATGCCCCCCGCTGGTCACCCGTACCCACGGTCATTTCGATTATGGACTTGGGCTTTTTACAGTCTCCCGGACAGTTTACAGCCAAAGACTTTAATCAATTAAAAAACTGGACGGCATATTCAGCCGGTCATGCAGCCAAAATCATCGCCATATCCGAATATCACCAAAAAGGATGTTCTGACAACTTATCATCGACTGCCCGCGGATGTAACCGTTACTTACCCGGGTTACGATCCGGATCTTTTCAAACCCTCACCGGACATAAAAGTTTTAAAGCGTTTGCAGATTACCCAACCATATCTCTTATTTCTGGGCAGTCTCAAGCCCAGTAAAAACGTGGAAGGTTTAATTCGGGCCTTTGACCTTTTGGAAAATAAGAGTCTGCGTCTGGTTATCGCCGGAAAAAAAGCCTGGCTGTATGACAAAATATTCTCGCTCGTTCAGAGTTTAAACCTGTCCGACCGGATAATTTTTACCGGGTTTGTCCCCGATGCGGATGTTCCGGCTCTGATGAGCCAGGCTGAGGCCTTTGTCTTACCCAGTTTCTATGAAGGTTTCGGGATCCCCGTTCTGGAAGCCATGGCCTGCGGTACCCCGGTGGTAATTTCCCGGGTAGCCAGCCTGCCTGAAGTCGCCGGACCGGCCGGCATATACGTTAATCCGGACCAGCCTGATTCGATTGCCGAAGGAATCCGGAAAGCTTTAAAAAATAAGGATAATTTAAGAAAACTCGGCCTCAATCAGGCTAAAATGTTTCAGTTGGGAAAAGACTGCCGGGCAGACTCTCAAAGTGTTGGAGTCTGTAAAAAAAGTGTAAAATAACACTATGTTTGTTGATAAGAACGGCAATAAGCTTTCTTTTTCCCAAGCCTACCCCAAAATAATCAACCGGTTTCAACAGCTACGGGCTGGATTTTGCCCTGATGTGGATTCATTTATTTAACGACAATATTCCTTCCCACGGCTTCCGCAGATGGATATTCAGACTGGCCGGAGGCAGAATCGGGTCACGGATCAGCCATTCATATGGGAGCCCGATATTTCCAGCCATCCGGAATTCAAATAGGGGAGGATACGATAATCGGATACCGCTCATTTTTAGACGGCCGTGATGCTTTGAAAATCGGAAGTCATACGGATATCGCCTCTGAAGTGATGATTTATAACTCCGAACACGATATCAATGCCGAAGATTTTCATGCCACCACCGCTCCGGTTGAAATCGGGGACTACGTTTTTGTCGGCCCCCGGTCCATTATTCTTCCGGGAGTAAAAGTGGGTAATGGAGCCATAATTGCAGCCGGTGCGGTAGTTACAAAAAACGTGCCCGAATATACCATAGTCGGCGGAATTCCGGCCGTCTCCCATCGGTTTGCGGAAACGCACGGATCTCCACTATCATTTGGGCCGGGCCAGGCTTTTCCAGTAAAAAATGAGACAGGTATTTAATATTCTCCTTTCATTTCTGCTGCTATTTACTATTTACTATTTATTGCTGCCTGCCCCCAACTTTCCCGCACCCCCGCCCGGATCCCTCAGATCAAATGAACCCGGGGACATGGAAAGCACCTATAGAAGGGCATATTTCACCAACTATTCCCGAAGCGATATTCTTAAATATTACTCTCAGACTTTTAATTTAAAGATTCCGTTTCAGATCCTGCAAAATCACCCGCCGGAAGAAGCTCGCAAACGTGATCCGGGATCAGACAAAATCTTCCTGGCTTCAGGAACTGGTCCACCCCTGGCGGGAATCGCTTCTTATTAACGGCTTTTACCCCACCAAACCCACAGAACAGATAAATATCAACGGTGTCCACTACATCAGTAAAATTACTCTGCGCTATATCCCGTCCGCTCCGGTTACCAGCCTGACCGTATTGCTTTTAACATCGGTTTGCTGTTATTGGCTTTATAAAGAATATGCAAAAGTATAGTTATCTTCTGCTTGCCCTGATCATAATTTTAATTCCCCTGTATCCTAAATTTCCCCTGTTCGGTGTAACCGGAACTTTTGTCTCCGTCCGCCTTGAAGACATCGTCATAGCGGTACTTTTGGGCATCTACGGAATCAGTCTGTTAATTGCGTGTTTCCGGCCGCTGGGAAAACCTATTCCCCGGGCAATCATTCTTTACTGGTGTGTCGGTTTGGTGGCAGTCTTCTCGGGAATCTTTCTCACCAAAACCGCAACCATAAATCTGGGACTTCTGCATTTATTCCGGCGCGTGGAATATATGTCTCTGTTTCTGATCGCCTTGATTGGCTGCAAAATCGGGCTCAATTGTCATTTTTAATAAAAACTCTGATTTTGGTTTCTTTTCTTGTAGCTATCTATGGCCTGGGCCAGCAATTTCTGCATTTTCCGGTGATTTCCACCACCAACAGCGAATATTCCAAAGGTTTGGCATTGGGTCTTGGTCCCGGAGCCCGGATAAACTCCACTTTCGGAGGCTCCTACGATCTGGCGGCTTTCTGCGTTTTCCCTCTGCTTTTATTAATCGCTCTTATTCCGGTGTCTGCCAAACGCTGGGTGCTGGTTGTAATCGGCGGGCTGGTTTACTGGGCAATGCTGTTATCGGCTTCCAGGGTTACTTTCGTCAGCTTTTTTATCAGCGCATCACTTCTTCTGGTTTTGATCCGCAAAAAAATCTGGATCGCCCCCCTGGTGGTGGTATCAATTATCGGGGTATTGGTTTCACCCCAGCTTAAAGGCCGGTATCTGGAATTTATCACCAATCATCTGCGGATTTCTTATGTTTCTTCAGTTCATGCCCAAACAGCCACTGCCGAGAGCAAGGCGGTGGATGTGGTTCCCGACGCTTTAAAACCTCCTCCCGTACCGGAAGACCGCTCGTTTAATATCAGGCTTCAGGTTGAATGGCCCAAAGCTGTCAGATCTTTTGTCAAAAATCCGCTTCTGGGAACGGGATTTTCCTCGGTCGGACTGGCCGTGGACAATGAATATTTACGCATCCTTGCCGAAACCGGGTTATTGGGATTTCTGGCTTTTGTCCTGATTTTCATCCGTTTTTTCAAAACATCCCTTCCCACAGTCCTGCATTACACCCCTTCGATGGAATCGGCTTTTATTACAGCTGCCACCTGCGCAGTTTTCAGTTTGCTGGTTAGTTCGGTCTTTATTGATTATTTCACCGCCTCAAAAATTGCCCTGACTGCCTGGACACTAATCGGTTTGGCTGAAAAAGCCAAAACTTTTCAAACATGAATAAATTAATAAATAAATTTCAATATCTGTTACTGTTCATATTGCTGATCGCAGGTTTTTGGGTCAGACTTTACCGGATTGACTATCCGCTGGCCGATTGGCATTCCTGGCGTCAGGCTGATACCAGCGCTGTAACCAGAAATTTTGTCAAACTCGGGGTGGATATTATGCATCCGAAATATGATGATTTCTCCGATGTTTCCGGAAAAGGTTTGTTAAATCCGGACGGCTTCCGGTTTGTGGAGTTCCCGATATACAACCTGATTCATTACTTTTTGTTTTCCTTATCCCGGCCTTTCGGTTCCCTCGAAGTCTGGGGTAGAATCACCACAATTTTTGCGGGACTGACATCTTCCGTGCTGCTGTATTTTATCGTCCGCCGCCGCACAAATCCCCTGACCGGACTTCTGACTTCTTTTTTCTATTTATTCCTGCCTTTTAATATTTACTTTACCAGGGTGATCCTGCCCGATCCGCTGATGGTTACCCTGTATCTGGCTACTCTGAATTGTTTTGATGTCTGGACCAAAAATCAGAAATCCGCCTTTTTTATTCTTACGTCTTTATTCGGAGCCCTGGCGGTTCTGGTCAAACCCGCGGCTGTTTTTTTCCTGCTGCCGATCACCTGGTGGTTTTGGAAAAAATACGGATTAAAAATAATCAAAATGCCCCGGTTTCTGATTCTCCATTTGGCATTTGTAATTCCCTTCTCCGCCTGGAGATGGTGGTCATACCAATTTCCCCAGGGAATCCCCGCCAGCACCTGGTTATTTAACGGGGACCATATCCGTTTCAAACCCGCGTTCTGGCGCTGGCTTTTCGGGGAGCGGATCGGCAAGCTGATTCTGGGAGTGTGGGGATTGTTACCGCTGACAGCGGGACTGACCGGGACTTCCCACTTTCTTCCCTGGGTGGGCAGTGCCTTGCTCTATCTATCCGTTTTTGCCACGGGTAACGTCCGGCACGATTACTACCAGATTCCCATTATTCCGGTAATCTGTATTCTGCTGGCCATCGGTACGGTTCATCTTCTCGGGCAGAAACTGATCAGCCGGGTACTGACGGTTTTTTGTATCGTCATGATGCTGGGAATGTCCTGGTATGACATCCGGGGGAATTTCAACGTCAATAATTGGGAAATGATCGAGGCGGGTAAGCGGGTGGACGAGATTACCCCCAAAGACGCCATAGTGGCGGCCCCTCTTAAACGGTGATACCGCATTTTTATATCAGACCAACCGCCGGGGATTTTCATATATCCCTTTTCCGATCAAAGATCTGATCGACCGTTATCACGTCACTTATTATGTTTCGGTTAATTACGACGATCAGACAAACGCCATTATGAAAAAATATACCGTGGTCGAACAAAATCCCAAGTTTGTCATCGTCAAACTGGTAGAACCCAAAAAGTTATGAAAATATTGATGCTCACTCCGTACCTGCCTTATCCGCTGCATTCCGGCGGGCAGACCCGCTCATATAATCTGATCAAAAATCTGGCGAGAAACAATGAAATAACCCTATTTTCTTTTATTCGCCGTGAAGAGGAAAAAAAATATATTCCGGAGTTAAAAAAGTTTTGTCAAAGAGTCGAAGTCTTTAACCGCCGCCCGGCCTGGTCACCGATAAACATTTTACTTTCCGGTCTCACTTTTTATCCTTTTCTGGTTTGTATTTATCTCTCGAAAGATTTCCAGCAGGCAATCAAGCAGGCTCTTGAGACCGGAAAATTCGATCTGATCCATGCCGAAACTTTTTATGTCATGCCCAACATTCCCAAAACCAGAACACCCACTATCCTGGTAGAGCAGACCATCGAATACATGGTTTATAAGCATTTTGTTGACGAATTCAAATTCAAAATTCTTACACCCCTGCTTTTATTTGATGTTTTTAAAATTCGCTTCTGGGAGGCTTATTTTTGGGAGAAAGCCACTCGGGTGATTGCTGTTTCGGAATCCGATCTCAAGGAAATGCACAAACTGAAACCGAAATTAAATATCGGAGTGGTTCCCAACGGTGTGGATTCCGACTGGTTTATTCAGGGAAATTTCGCCAAACCCCACCCGCCTACGGTACTGTATGTGGGAAATTTTAAATGGCTGCAAAATGTGGAAGCGGTTGAAATATTAATCAATCGTGTCTGGCCGATTATCAAATCCAAAAATCCGAAGGCTGTACTGCGGATTGTCGGCAGGGGAATGGACAACCGGATTCACCACCTGAGAAATGATTCGATTGAGATAGATGAGACGGTTGATGATATCCGTCAGGCTTATCAAAACGCCAATCTGATTGTTACTCCGATTGAAGGACCGGGCGGTACCAGATTAAAAATATTAGAAGCTATGGCCTCCAGGGTACCTGTTGTGTCTACCAGTGTCGGTGTCGAAGGTTTGAAAGTGTCCAATGCCCGCGAAGTCTATATCAGCGACGATTATGAAAAAATGGGGGAAATTGCAGCCGGACTTTTAAAAAATCCCGGCAAAACCAGACAAGTCGCCGTCAGAGCTAATCAGTATGTGCTCTCAAATTACAGCTGGAAAGCCATTTCCGGACAGCTGGAAAAAATATATGAACAAGCCAAAAACCAAAACACCTGACCTGACTATCGTCATCCTAAGTTATAACGTCAGCCGGCTGCTTGAAAACTGTCTGGAGTCAATTTTTAAGGCCAAAACCAACACCGATAATTGGCAGGTGGTGGTAGTTGATAATGCTTCAACGGATGATTCGGTCGCAATGGTTAGAAAAAACTTCCCGCAGGTCAGAATAATTGCCAATAAGAACAATCTTGGCTTTTCCGCCGGAAACAACGTGGCTTTAAAACAGGTAAAGACCGAATATTGTCTGCTTTTAAATCCCGATACGGAATTGTTCATCCCCAAACAATTCAGACAGTTTTGAAATATCTGGTGTCTCATCCCGATGTCGGGCGCCGCTACCTGCCGGGTGGAACTGCCGGACGGATCGCTGGATTATTCCTGTCACCGCCGGTTTCCAGATCCCTGGAATTCCTTTGTCTACTTTTTTACCGCTTTTGGTAAAAAATCCTCTTATGCCAATACTTCGGTATCTTCTCAAATTCACGAAATTGATGCTCTGACAGGGGCTTTTGCCATGATTAGGACAAATGTCGGTAAAAAACTTAACTGGCTGGATGAAGACTACTACTGGAACGGGGAAGATCTGGATTTCTGCTACCGCCTGAAAAAGCTGGGTTTTAAGGTGATTTTTATTCCGGATGTAAAAATCACCCATTTCAAAGGTTCATCTTCCGGAATCTGGAACACCGGGAAATATCAAATTAGCACCGCTTCCAAAATCAGATCGGTAAATTCCGGAATCGATGCCATGCGGATTTTTTATGATAAGCATTTAGCAGCCAATTACCCTGCTTTTTTTAACCGGTTTATTTACCTGGGAATGTTTATTCTCAAGTCCTGGCGAATTGCAAAAATTTATTTAACCGGTGCGAAATGAAAACCATTTGTATTGATGCCAGGTTATACGGGGTTGCCCATACCGGTATCGGCAGGTATGTCGAGAATCTGATCAGATATCTTCCTCGGTGATAAAAATACCCGGGTGGTGCTTAATCGTTTCACCCGAAAACCTGAACAATCCGGATATCGCACAATATCCCAGGTTTGCCGCCCGCTTTCATCCGTATTCACCCTGGGCTCAATTTGAGATGTTGGGTCTCTGGCAAAAAATCCGTCCCGACTTGCTTCACGTTCCGCATTTCAGCATTCCGGTGCTTTGGCCGGGAAAAATTGTTATCACCATCCACGATTTGATTAAACACTATTCCAAAGGAAGTGATACCACCACCCAAAACCCCGCCTTTTACTGGCTGAAATATTTGGGTTATTTGGCTGTTGTAAAAATTGCCGTGATTCGTGCCCGCCGGATAATCGTTCCGGCAAATTACTGGAAGCAGGAGTTGGTCCGACTTTATAAAATCCCGTCCGATCGGATTCAGGTTACTTATGAAGGCGTGGATTCCGGACTGAAAGCTTCTCCTCCGGACGAAAATTTTAATATTCAGAAACCTTTTGTTGTCTATACCGGAAATGTCTATCCCCACAAAAATATTCCGGTTCTGATTTCCGCCGTCAAGCTTTTAAACGGCCGGGTCAGGCTGGCTATAGTTTGCGCCCGGTCAATTTTTACCGCGCGTATCCAAAAAGTGATTGCCGATGCCGATGCCGGCCATCTGGTGACTTTTTTGGGCCGCCTCAAAGACTCTCAAATCGTCAGCTTATATTCGCAGGCTCTGGCATTCGTATTTCCGTCTCTGATAGAGGGTTTCGGCTTAACAGGTCTTGAGGCGATGGCATTAGGGCTACCCGTGATTGCTGCGAAATCCTCGTGCCTGCCCGAGATTTATCAGGATGCCGCAATCTATTTTGATCCGCATAGTCCCGATGATCTGGCCAAAAAAATATCCCAATTGCTGGATAATCCGGCACTGCGGCAAAAAACTTATTGAACGGGGTCTTGGGCAGGCAAAAAAGTATTCCTGGGCTAAAATGAGTAAACAAACATGGGAAATCTACCGTCACGCATTGCACTAGTTTATGACCGGGTAAACAAATGGGGCGGAGCCGAGCGGGTGCTTCTCGCTTTGCATGAACTTTTTCCCCAGGCTCCGCTTTACACTTCAGTTTATGATCCTGACAAAGCTCCGTGGGCCAAGATTTTCCCCCGGGTGATCCCCAGTTTTCTTAATCGGATTCCTTTTGCCGGAAACCATCACGAACTGATCCCGTTTCTGACCCCGCTGGCTTTTGAAACTTTCGATTTCTCAAAGTTCGACGCCGTTATTTCCGTGACCAGCGCTGATGCCAAGGGGATTGTCACCCGGCCGGGTACTTTCCATTTTTGCTATTGTCTGACCCCCACCAGGTATCTTTGGAGTCATTACCCCGATTACTACCGTCAGATACCGGATTTATTAAAACCCTTTTCGCTTCCCTGGTTTAAATATTTAAAAAGCTGGGATTTGATTTCGTCCAGCCCGTCCTGATGTCTACGCTGCAATTTCCCGAACTGTACAGGAGAGGATCAAAAAGTATTACGGCCGGGAAAGCGACCTGATATATCCGCCCGTTAATACCGGATATTTTTCAGATACTGCCGGAGAAAAACCGCCCGGCACTCCGGACAAGTTCTTTCTTTATGTCGGCCGGCTGGTGTCATATAAAAATCCGGAATTGGTTATCTCGGCTTTTAATAAACTGAAAATTCCTTTGGTGGTGGTAGGCAAGGGCAGTGTTAATTGGGGAAATCCGCTGCTGTCTTTAAAAACCAAAACCCGGATTGGCTCAAATATCACTTTATTTGATTGGGTCAGTGATTCCCAAATGGCGTATTTGCTGCACCACTGTCAGGCTCTTGTATATTTTAATGAAGAGGATTTCGGGATAGTCCCGGTCGAAGCCATGGCCTGCGGCAAACCGGTAATCGGAATAAATCGCGGGGGAGTAGCCGAAACGGTAATTGACGGGAAAACCGGCCTGCTCGCTGATTCGGATACCGAAGAAGCTCTGATTTCACTGATCAGAAATTTTGATCCGGCAAAATTTGATCCCGGATTTATCAAAAAACAGGCCGCCAGGTTTTCGAAAGAGCGTTTCTTACAAAGATTTGCTAAAGTATTTACAGACCGGTGGACAAAATACCAAAATAGTATTTAAGAGTATATGAAATTTGTCATCATTTGCGGGGGTGTGGGGACAAAAATGTGGCCGGAAAGCCGGATCAAAAGCCCCAAGCATTTTCTGCCCTTAATAGGGGAGAAATCACTGTTTCAGGCCAACTGGGAAGTCCTGGCAAACAATTTTCCTCCGGAGGACATTTTTCTTCAGACCAATTCCCTGCAGGCGGAAATTGCCAAAATTCAGGCGGAAGGAATTATTGAACAAAACATTTTCATCGAACCCGAAATGCGGGACCAGGGACCGGCAACCGTATTTGCCGCCGCCATGCTTTATAAAAGAGGTTTCGCCGATGAGCCCTTTATGCTGGTACAGAGCCGATCTTTTAAGGCTTCCCGAGGAAGGCTTTATCAAAATGATCAGGCGGTTTGAGGAATTGGCCAAAAGTGAAGGCAAGCTGATGACCGGCTGCTACCGCCCCGAATTTACTATCAAAGGTGTGGATTATCTGATAACCGGAGACAAAGTATCCGATGCCGGAAATATAACTGTCTGGACGATGAAAGAATGGCTGGGCAGGGAGGAAATGGATAAAATTGAAGGTTACCTCAAAGAGGGCAAGGCTTTAAACCATTTCAACCATCTTTGCTGGACACCCAACAAATGGATGGCGGCCTTAAAAGCCATGAAACCCGAATGGTATGAACCCCTGACAAACATCATCAACGGGGCGGATGTGGCCACCGAGTATGCCAAAATGCCCAAAGGACCGATTGAGGAAATCACCAAAACTCTCTTAAAAGAGGGGTATATTATCGAACTGCCGTTTAAATGTGTGGACTTCGGAACCTGGGAAAGTCTGGACAAGTTTTATTCCGAAAATAAGAACGGATCCACTGACGAAAAAATCATGGCTATTGAATCCTCCGGAAACCTGGTCCGCAAACCGGCAGACAAAGTATTGGCTTTAATCGGCATCAAAGACACGGTTGTCATCGATACCGGTGATGCCCTTCTGATTTGCCCTAAAAAACTATCCGGAAATGTCAAAGAGATAACCACGATGCTTAAAGATAAAAATTTGACCGATTATTTATAAATCAGGTACAATCACTGCATGCTGGATTATCCCTTGATAAAGAGATTTCTGGATATCATCCTGGGTTCGGTCTTATTTCTGGTATTTTTCCCGATCGGAGTGATGGTCGCTATTGCCATTAAGTTTGAGTCTCCTGACGGGCCGGTATTCGTCGAATGGTCGGACAGGGTGGGTCAGGGCGGACGCATATTCCGCCTTTTAAAATTCCGTTCGATGATTCCCAACGCCAGATATCTGCAGTTTCACGACCCGAAATATAAAAAATATTTAAAAGAATTCAAAAAAAACAGCTACAAATTAACCAATGACCCGCTGCGCACCCGGGTCGGCCGGTTCATCTGTAAATATTCTCTGGACGAAACTCCGCAATTTTTAAATGTATTAAAAGGTGATATGAGCCTGGTAGGTCCGAGACCTTATTATCCCGATGAATTAAGCGAACAGCGGCGCAAATATCCCAAATCCGAAAAATTAATCAGGACAGCCCTGACGGTCAAACCCGGGATCACCGGGCAGTGGCAGGTTTCCGGCAGAAGCGAGATCAATTTTGATAAAAGAATTGAAATGGATGCACACTATGCCACCCGCCTTTCCCTGTGGTATGATCTAAAAATTCTTAGTAAAACTCCATACGTCATGCTTTGCGGAAAGGGCAGCGGAGTAAATTAATAATTTGTATGGAGGAAGTAAAAGTACCGGTTGCCGCTCCGATTGTTCACAAAATAGATGAATTGTCGGCAGGTCCTCCGGTAAAGCAAAAAATGAATCTACCGTCTAAACCAAAATCCAGAAAAATCAGCCTGATATTAATTGTCTTTGCGGGACTGGTTGTTATATTGGCACTGTTTTCTTATCTTCTGATAGTCAAACCGGCCCGAAAGTTGGTCTCATCGGTAAAAAGTCTCGAAGTCTCGGGTATGGAGACGGTTAATTTTCTCAAAAGTCAGGATTTGGGCGGAGCCAAAAACCAGATGGTTTTGGTAAAACAAAATTTGCAGACCGTGGAAACAGATTTCCGGAAGTTTAAATGGGCTTCGTTTTTACCGTTTGTCAAAAACTACTATCAGGACGGCTCGCACGGGTTGACGGCTGCCGGACAATTATTATCCGCAGGTGATGTGGCCATTGAAACGATAGCCCCGTACGCGGATATTATCGGTTTAAAAGGTCTGTCTCCGACCGGTGACGGTACCAAAACCGCCCAGGATCGGATCAATTTCATAATTAATACTCTGGAAAAATTAAAACCCCAGCTGGAAAATATCGGCGGGTATCTGGAATCAGCCAAAAATGAAGTATCTCAAATTAATCCCGACCGTTATCCGGAAACATTTCAGGGGCAGCCTTTAAGATCCCGGATCAGACAGGGAATCACAATTTTAGACCAGGCTTCAGCTTTGACCAATGACGCCCGGCCGCTTCTGGAAACCGCGCCGTACATGCTCGGCATGGATTCACCGCGGAAATATCTGGTTATTTTCCAAAACGATGCGGAATTGCGCCCCACGGGGGGATTTATGACGGCATACGCCATCCTTCAGGTCAGCAAGGGAAAAATCAGCACTCTTGATTCCGGCGATATGTATACTTTGGACGGTAAATTCCCCAAAAAGATACCCGCTCCCGCGCCGATTATCAAGTACTTACCCAAAGTCCCTTACTGGAATCTGCGTGACCAGAATCTCTCACCGGATTTTAAAATTTCCATGGATACTTTCTATCCCAACTATCTGTTGACCGGTTCTTCTAAGGTGGACGGAATAATTTCCATGGATACCCGGGTTTTGGTGGATATTTTAAAAATAATCGGCAAAATCGGGGTTCCGGGTTTCGGGAATTTCTCGGCGGATACCGATCCCACCTGCAACTGCCCGCAGGTTTTCTATGCTCTGGAACTGTATGCCGATGTCGAAGGACCGGTAATCTGGGATTCCGTCAGCGGACGGATAATTTCCAAGCCGGTCAATTACGGCCAAAGAAAGGCGTTTGTCGGACCCATGATGTATTCGATACTGGTTAATGTCATGGCCCAGCCAAAAACCAAAATGGCGGATTTATTCAACACTGCCATGAATCTCATCGCCCAAAAACATATTCAGTTTTATTTTACCGACAGCAAGGCTCAGACGGCCGTCGAAACTTTTAACCTTGCCGGCCGGGTCAGGGACTTTTCCGGGGACTACCTTTTTGTCGTCGATACCAATTTTGCCGGAGCCAAAACCAATGCCTGGGTGGAATATACGGCGGATTTAAAAGTAGACGTTGATTCTCAGGGAATTGCCACCAATACCCTGGCCTTAACTTATAAAAATCCCCAGCACTTTTTTGAAGACCCGCAGACAAAGCTGAAGTTAAACGGCATGTTCCGTGATTGGCTGCGGGTATATCTGCCCAAAGGAAGCGAGCTTCTCGAAGCCAAAGGTTTTGAAACGGGACAGGCCACCGGCGAAGACCTGGGGAAGACTGTGGTTGAAGGGTTTTTTACTCTCGCCCCGTTAAATAATAAAACCATTACCATTAAATATAAATCCGCCGTCAAATCAGATTCCCTGTACAAGTTGCTGATTCAGAAACAGGCGGGAACCAAGGATTTTTCTTACAAGATCACGGTTAACGGGAAAGCTCAGCCGGAACTGATACTCAACTCTGACCAGGAGCTGTCGATAGCCTACTAATGCACTCATATTCTCTCGAAGGCATCATTATCAAACGCCGTAATTCGGGCGAAGCGGACAAAATAATCACCATATTTTCCCTGCAAAAGGGAAAAGTGGTTTTAAAAGCCAAAGGAATCCGAAAACTTAATTCCAAACGGGCCGGTTCCCTGGAATTGTTTAATCATGTCAAAGTGGCGGCTGTTCCGGGAAAAAGCAATCCGGATGTTTTAACTGAAGTGGTAGTTTTAAACTCCTTCTCTTCCTGGCGTTCTTTTCTGGGCCGGGTAAATCTGGCTTATCAGATTGTCGAAGCCGTGGACAAACTCACTCCGGAAAACCAGCCCCATCCCAGGGTGTTTGAAATCCTCAAAACAGCCTTTTTAAATATTGATAAGCTGAATTCCGACTGGGAATCGGAAATCGGGAACTGGATGCTTGAAATTATTAGAGACTTGGGTTATTGGCCTGATGATGAGGTATTTACGGGAAATATTTATGAATTTATCGAAGAAATTTCCAACCGTCCTTTCAATTCGCGTAAAATTCTGTCCAAGTTAAAATAAAACTGTTGTAGAATCATTTTATGGACCTGATGGAAAAAGTTGTTTCTTTGTGCAAAAGAAGGGGATTTGTTTATCCCGGATCGGAAATATACGGGGGTTTAAACGGCACCTGGGATTTGGGGCCTTTGGGTACGGCACTGGCCAGAAATATCAAACACGAGTGGTGGGCTGATACGGTCCGGGCAAGAGATGATGTGGTAGGTTTGAATTCCTCAATTCTCCACCATCGCCAGGTCTGGGAAGCATCGGGACACGTGGCTTCTTTTACCGCCCCCCTGATCGAATGTAAAAATTGCCATAACCGCTTCAGAGCCGATTCTCTGAAAGAAAAATGCCCCGAATGCGGCCTGAAGGAATTTACCCCGGCCCGGCAGTTTAATGAAATGTTTACCACCCACATCGGATCCACCGAGGATAAGATATCCGATCTTTATTTAAGACCTGAAACCGCCCAGGGGATATTTATCAATTTTCAGAATGTATTAAATTCCACCCGCGTTACCGTCCCTTTCGGGATAGCCCAGATCGGAAAAGGTTTCAGAAATGAAATCACTACCGGAAATTTTCTCTTCCGTGTCCGGGAGTTTGAAATGATGGAACTGGAATTTTTTGTCGAACCGGGTACGGACCGGAAATGGCATGAATACTGGAAAGACCGGCGTCTGAAATGGTATTCGGATCTGGGCATAAACAGTCAAAATATTAAAATCGTTGATTTACCCAAGGAAGACATTGCCCACTATTCCAGGGGTACGGCGGAGATCTGGTACAACTGGCCGTTTATGGGTTTCGGCGAACTGGAAGGCATAGCCAACCGCGGGGACTACGATTTAACCCGGCATGCCAAATCTTCCGGACGGGATCAGTCTTATACCGATCCGGAAACCGGCAAAAAGTATATTCCTTATGTAATTGAACCGTCAGTGGGAGTCGGCCGGGCGATGCTGGCTTTCCTTGTCGACGGCTATTTCGAGGCTGATAAGCGGGTAATTCTCAAATTGCATCCTAAACTTGCCCCCTGCACAGTAGCGGTTTTTCCGCTTTTGGCCAACAAACCGGAACTGGTTGAAAAAGCCCGGGAAATCTATCGCCGTTTAAAGCTTGAAACGGATCTGGCAGTTGCCTGGGACGACCGGGGTAATATCGGCAAGCGTTACTACGCCCAGGACGAAATAGGCACACCCTGGTGTCTTACAGTCGATTTCCAGACTATGGAGGATAACTCGGTTACCGTCCGTGACCGGGATACGGCTAAACAGGAGCGGGTCGGTATCGACCGGCTTGACACTTATTTCTCTTCGAAGTTAAAGTAAATCTGTGAACAAAGTAATCCCCATAGTCCTTAATTCTGATATTTGCGGTTGCCGGAATATTTTTAATTTCCCGGAAACCGGCTGTCAAACCCGGTAACACTCCCACACCCACTCCTACCAAAGTGGAGCAGCTGGCCCCCGATAAACAGCCGCAGGTCAGCCTGGAATTTTCCCCTGACGGTCATTACGTCACCATTGATATGGAGAATATTCAGGCTTCCCAGCTCGAATACAATCTGATATACGATGCCACAGTTAAAAAGACCCAGATAAATACCGGTGTCTCCGGCGGCAGCAAGGATTTACAGGGTAAAACCACTTTCAGTTACAAACAGCTTTTGGGCAGTGAAAGCAGTGGTAAATTTACTTTTCATGAAAGTATCCGTAATGCCTACATGGAAGTAACTCTGCGAAACCAGGCCGGTTATTCCGTCTTTTCCGCCACTTACCCTTTTACGGTCACTGCCGGTAAGTCCATTTCTCTGACTCCTTCGGAATAAACTCCCCGGGATAGCATAATTTTCGCCTTTTGTTTGTCTTGACACGTCTGTGAAAACGGATCATAGTGGTAACAAGTGGTATAAAGTGGTAAATATCTAAACATATGTTTATAGGTCAATACGAACATCATTTGGAGAAAAAAGGGCGGCTTTCCGTACCCAAAAAGTTTCGCTCTCAGTTGGAAAACGGAGGTGTTTTAAGCCAGGGTCTGGACGGATGTCTCTTTCTCTACCCCAAAGCTGCCTGGATGCAATTAGTAGCCAAAGTGTCGGAACTGCCTTTAACCAAAGCTGATGCCCGGGATTTTACCCGCGGCTTGAGTTTCGGCGCTGTCGAAGTGGAAACAGATTCTTTAGGCCGGATTCTCATCCCCGACTATTTGCGTCAGTTCGCCGGCATTAAAACTGACTGCATGATTGCCGGGGCTGTTGACCGGGTTGAAATCTGGGCTACAGACAGGTTTGTCAAATACACCACCCAAATTAATTCCCGGCGTGAGGAGATTGCCGAAAAGCTCTCCGAAGCCGGAATTTAACCATGGGCGAGTATCATGTTCCTGTTCTTTTACAATCAGTTTGCACTTTACTTAAGGTAGAACCCGGAGCGCGGTACATCGATGCTACCTTGGGTGGTGGAGGACATGCCGCAGCCATTATTCGCCTGGGGGGAGAAGTGCTCGGGCTTGATCAGGATCCAGATGCTTTGTCTGCCTGCCCTGATCTGGACCATTTGATTAAAGTCCGAGCCAACTTCATCCACCTGGAGGAAACTGCAAAGGCACACCAATGGTTTCCCGTTGCCGGGGTAATTTTTGATTTGGGTGTTTCTGCCCATCAAATTTCCACCCCTGACCGCGGTTTCTCGTTTCAATTAAACGGACCGCTGGATATGCGCATGGACCCGTTACTTAGGGTAACCGCGGCTGACCTGATAAACGCCTTAAACCTGAAAGATTTAGTAAAAATCATGCGTGATTTCGGGCAGGTTTCTTCGGCAGAAAGTCTTTGCCGCAGGATTATTGCCTCAAGACCGATTACAACTACCGGTCAACTGGCTCAAATCCTTCCCGGACCCGATGTCCGCCGTCAGGTTTTTCAGGCTTTAAGAATTGCGGTCAATGATGAACTGGGGGCACTGAAAACGGCTTTACCCCAGGCGTTATCACTGTTGAATCCCGGAGGCAGATTGGCAGTAATCAGTTTTCATTCTCTGGAAGACAGGCTGGTTAAAACGCAATTTTTAGCTTGGGAAAAGCAGGGGATGGGGGAAATACTTACACCTAAACCCGTAATTGCTGATGAAGCAGAAGCCAAAGCCAATCCCAAAAGTAAAAGTGCCAAACTCAGAGCATTTCAAAAATTATATGAAAAAAATTAACATAATTCTCATTACCTACCTGCTGGCCGGGCTGTTAGTCGTATTGCAGGTGTTTTATTCCAGCAGTCGGGCTACCGACGGTGATCTCTTAAGCGGCTTGAATGCCAGATTAGACTCTCTTACTCTGGAAAATGAGCGGCTTCGGGCTGAAATATTCGCGTATACATCAATAGAAAATGTTCAAAAATATGCCCAGGACAGTCAAATGATTCCTGCAATCGTCAGAAATCTCAGTTCTGTTTCCGTCGCCTCCCTTCTGGGACAGCCATGATCCGCCGGATTAAGTTACTGCAATTATTTTTTTGTCTCTGGTTTTTCCTGCTTTTTTTGCGTTTAACTTATTGGCAAATAATTAAAGCCTCGGTGCTGGGAAAGACCGGGCTCTCCCAATATGATCGGATGATTCTACTTCCCGCCCAAAGAGGGGAGATCAGAAGTTCTGACAATTACCCCTTGGTCGGCAACGGTGAAAGTTACATGTCCTATATCGAACCGGAAAAATTCGAGCTTAAACCCCGGGAAAGTTTAGATTTTTACAATTTATTACCGGCTTCGGATAGTGCCCGTAAAATTATTTCCGAAGCTTCCCGGTCGCGTCTTTTTTGGATGTCTTTGGCTCACGGAATCAGTCCCGAAGCCAAAGCCAGACTGGAAGAGCTTAAAATACCGGGGCTGGGCTTTGAATACGAGCCGGTAAGAACATATCCTGAAGGTACGGGCAGTGCTTACCTGACCGGATTTGTGGGTAAAAACGAGATGGGAGGAGCCCAGGGATATTTCGGCCTTGAGGGATTTTATGACCGGGTCTTATCAGGAAAACCCGGAAAGTTGCTTCAGGAACTGGATGCTTTGGGTAAGCCGATGTTAATCGGTTCACAGGATAAAATTCTGCCTCAACCGGGTCAAAACCTGATTACCTCCATAGACCGGACAATTCAGCATCTGGCATATCAGCATTTAACCGAAGGTCTGGCAAAATATCAGGCTAAATCCGGAACGGTATCCGTAATGGATGTGCAAACGGGAAATATTTTAGCCATGGTCAGTCTTCCGGGGTACGATCCGAAAGTCTATACCCGGTATCCCCAGAATTTATATCCCAACCCGATTATCTCCGAAGGTTACGAACCCGGATCGACATTTAAAACGATTGTCATGGCTTCCGCTTTGGACGCCGGCGTGGTTATTCCCGACACGGTTTGTGAAACCTGTACCGGGCCGCAATCAATCTCCGGATATTCTCTGAAAAATTATAATGACCGGTATTATCCCAAATCAACCATGACCGATGTGATTCTCCACTCCGACAATGTGGGCATGATCTTTGTCGGCCGAAAATTGGGAAAATCACAAATACTGTCTTACGTCAGAAAGTTTGGGTTCGGAAAGCTTTCAGGCATTGATTTACAGGAAGAGGATACTCCCGAAATCCGTCCGGACGACCAGTGGCAGGATGTGGATTGGGCAACAGTGGCCTTTGGCCAGGGAATAGCCGTTACAAGGCTGCAAATGCTGACTGCTGTAAATGCGATCGCCTCAGGCGGTAATCTTTTTCCCCCGCGGCTGGTGACGGGAATAGAAACTGATGGCCAGGTCAAAAAAATTACCCCATCCTTACCGGTCAGGGTAATTTCTCAAAAAGCCGCCGCCACCATGACGGCAATGATGATTAACGGAGTTAATAACGGAGAGGTCAGATATTACAAAGTACCCGGTTACACCGTAGCCGGGAAAACCGGTACCGCCCAGGTCCCGATTGCCGGTCATTATGACGAGGAAAAGTTAATTGCTTCCTTCGTCGGTTTTGCGCCTGCGGAAAATCCCGAAATTTACCATGCTGGTTACTTTAAGGGAACCCCAGACTTCCCCCTGGGGCAGTACAACCGCGGCCCCGCTTTGGTTTGGCATTGCCGAGGGGATATTCAGATACCTCCATCTCCCGCCAAAGCTGAGGTAGAAATCAAAATGGACTATAATTACCCAAGAATCAAATGAAAAAACACCACATTTCGTTTAAGCATGCCTGGGACGGAATACTCATCGGTTTCAAAACCCAGCCCAACTTTAAAGTACATTTAACATTATCGGTTCTGGCAGTTATTTTAGGCTTGGTTCTGCATCTTTCCCACCTGGAATGGGTAATTATTCTGATGGTTATTTCCGCCGGACTGGCCATAGAGTTGATTAATACCGCCATCGAGTTTACCGTGGATCTGTTAACCCAGGAGTACCAGCTTCTGGCCAAATTTGCCAAAGACACTTCAGCGGCTGCGATGCTTCTATATGCCTTATTTTCAGTACTTATTGCCGCACTTATCTTTATACCAAAGCTGGTATAGCAATGGCTCTTTACCTGGGTCTGGTAATCTTCTCCTTCATCATTACCGGTATGGCTATTCTTCCCTTTATTGATCTTTTATACCGGCTGCATCTTACCCACCATCATTCCATCGCCCCTCTTACGACGGAGGAAACGAAAGAATTCAAAGCCTTAAATTCCCGTCAGATGTGGAAAATCGGAACTCCGATCGGCGGAGGTTTGTTAATTATTTTTGTTACAGCAGTATTGTATGCACTGCTTTTCCCGATATTTTCCGCCTCCGGTGTTTATATCACCACGGTTTTTCCCTTCAAAGAAGAATTAAACATCATTTTCTTCACTTTCATTTCCTTCGGTCTACTGGGCCTGTACGATGACATCATTAAAATATTTAACCTGCCTCAGCCCAAATATGCCACCTACTTCTGGCCAAAACGCAAAAACTTCTTCATAGTTTTATTGTCATTTGTCGTGGCATTAACTTTGTATATCAATTTTAATATTCAAATTATTCACGTTCCTTTTCTTGGGGTAATTGATATCGGTTGGGGATATCTTCCCCTGGCGACGGCCATCATTGCCGGATTTTGTAAAGCTTTCGACATCACTGACGGTCTGGACGGATTGGCCGGCGGAGCGCTTTTAATATCCTTGCTGGCTTTTTGGGGAATATCCCTGGCTGCTCTGGATACGGTAATTTCGGTTTTTATTGCCCTTTGGATCGGAGGGCTGCTGGCGTTTTTGTATTTTAATGTTTACCCCGCCCGTATCTGGCTCGGAAACGGGGGCAGCCTGTCTTTCGGTGCCACACTGGCAGTGGTGGGGCTTTTATTGGGTAAAACCTTTGCCCTGATCATCGTCGGTTTGGTTTTTGTGGCCGAAGCTTCTTCTCAGATTATTCAGATACTATCAGTTAAATTTCGTTCCCGAAAGATTTTTCCGGTAACACCGGTCCATTATTGGCTGCAGAACATCGGTTGGCCGGAGCCGAAAGTAGTCTTCCGTTTATGGCTGGCGGCAATTATGTCAGCGGTAATCGGACTATGGCTGGCCACTTTTTAATATGACTCATGCCAGATCCTTTACTTTGATAGTTTTGGGATTAACCCTGTTCGGTCTTTTTATGATCGGTAACGCATCGGTTGTGGATGCCGCCAGGGACTTCGGAGATAAATGGTATTATCTTAAGCTCCAAAGCATTTGGGCTTTTCTGGGGATTGCGGGATTTTTGGTCATCAGCCGTTTCAATCACCTGCACTTTCAAAAAATCGCCCCGGTATTATTTTACGTAACTATGGCTTTATTGGTTTTGGTTTTAATTCCCGGAATAGGCACCAGACTTTTAGGAGCCAGAAGGTGGATAAACATCGGTTTTATGAGTCTCCAGCCCAGCGAGCTGGCAAAATTAACCGTTTCCATATATTTTTCATATCTGCTTGCCCAAAAAGAGAAATTTTACAATTTTGTGCTGGCTTTGGTTTTGGTTTGCGGCCTGGTGGTGCTTGAACCTGACTTGGGAACAATGCTGGTCCTGATGGGGATGGGTTTTCTGGTCTATTTTACCTGTACCGGGAAAATTGACTCACATTCTGGCCATAGCCGGTCTGGGTCTGATCGGAGTGGTGATTTTGGTTGTCACCTCCAATTACCGGCTTAACCGCCTGTTGTCATTTTTTGACCGTTCAAAGGATCCCCTGGGGTCTTCATATCAGATACAGCAGTCTTTGATTGCCCTGGGTAACGGTAAAATATTCGGTTTAGGGTTGGGTCAGTCCCGTCAAAAATATAATTTCCTTCCGGAAACAGCAACCGATTCGATATTTGCCATTATCGGGGAGGAGTTGGGTCTGGTGGGAACGGTTGCCCTGTCACTGATATATTTGGTTTTAACAGTTAAGGGATTTGAAATTGCCGCTTTGGCCAAATCCGTATTTTCCTCCAATCTGGCGGTGGCTTTAACGGGTATTATCGGATTTCAGGCATTTATTAATATATCCGCCAATACCGCCCTGATTCCCCTGACCGGAATCCCCTTAAACTATGTTTCGTACGGCGGATCGTCTCTGGTGGTCATGCTTCTGGCTGCCGGAATACTGGTAAATATCTCTGTCAAATATGAAAAACGTTAATCATCGCAGCCTGATTTTTACCGGAGGTCATCATACCGGTGCCCTGGCTGTGGCAAAGGCGTTAAAAGAAAAAGGGTGGGATATTTATTGGATCGGTCACAAAAAAAGCCAATGGCAGGACAAATCAGATTCAGCCGAATTTCGGGAAGTTACCGCTTCCGGCATCAGGTTTTTTGATCTGAAAGCGGGAAAGATATACCGGACTGTTCAACCCGTTAAACTGATCCGTTTGCCCTGGGGTTTTATTCAGGCGTTTTACATAATTCTTAAACTTAAACTTCAGCTCAAATCTGATTTAAAAGGTATAGTTTCGTTTGGCGGCTATCTGGCAGTTCCCGTTGTTTTCTGCGGCCGGCTGGCGGGTTTACCGTCGATTACCCACGAACAGACACTGACAGCCGGATGGGCTAATAAAGTCATTGCGGTATTCGCTGAAAAGATAGCCATCTCCTGGCCGGAAAGTAAAAAGCATTATCCGGCCGGAAAAGTAGTTTTAACCGGTCTGCCCGTCAGAAAAGAAATTACCGACACTATAAAAAATTTGTCAATAATTCCCAAAATTCCTGATCAGATTTACATCACTGGCGGAAAACAGGGGTCTCATGCGATTAACGCCGCGGTTTTTGCGGCTTTACCGCAGCTTCTGAAAAAATACCGGGTTATTCATCAGACGGGATCCTCAACTGTTTTCGGTGATTATCAGAAAGCGCTTAAACTCCGGTCCCGGCTTCCGCCAACACTGCGGTCCGGGTATCAGGTATCCGATTATATAAATTCCCGGGAAGTTGCCCGGATTCTGGCCGGTTCACAAGTTGTTGTCAGTAGGTCGGGAGCCCATATAGTTCAGGAACTGGGCCTTTTTGGTACAAAATGCGTGCTGATTCCCATTCCCTGGTCATCGCATCAGGAGCAGCAACATAATGCGCAGTTATTATCTTCCTCTCATCAGGCAATTATTCTCCCCCAATCGCGATTGGATGCATCAAACCTGATCAAATCAATTTCCCAGGCTGAAAATCTGAAACCGCAAAAACTTCCGATCGTCGAAAACGGACTGTCTAACATGGTGCAATTAATTGAAAGCTACATTCGGTAAAAAATGAAATATCCAAAATCAAAAAGAATCAGAAAGCCCAGCCGGAAAATATTGCCGAAGATTTTGTTGCTGTTTTTCCTGGTATTTAGCTGGTTTGAATCGGACCGGTATTTTTATGCCCGGCGTCTGGAATGTTATACCCAATTCGGTAATTGCCCCGAAAATATCACCAGTCACGTCTCCTGGTTAATTGACTATCCCTTACTCAAACCTCTTCCCACCAGAAAAGTCCGTGAACAATTAGCAGGCCTTATGGAAATTAAGTCGGTAAATTTATACCGGCGCCTGCCTCAGACGCTGGTTTTAAGTGTGGCTTTAAGAAAACCCATCGGTCTCGTCGGGCCTCAGGTTTTGGGAATGCACGTGATTGCGGATGAAGAAGGTGTTATTATCGGACAGTCGGATGTGTCTAACTTACCGCTGTTAGTGGATGACACATCACCAAAGATGGGCGAAAAACTGGACGTCAACAAACTGCAGTCACTGCAAATTCTGGGCCTTTTAAGCCCTCTTTCCGCATCCAGGGTTATCGGGAAATTAACGGGATCTGATTTAACCGCATATCTTTCCGGAAACACCCAAGTTATGCTGAATCTCTCACATCTGACTCCTGACTGGTATACTACTTTACAAGTGATTTTAGACAGAAGTAAAATACTTACCAAAATACCCAGGATTATTGACCTGAGATTTAGTAGTCCTATCAGTCACTTTTTAATCATGGCCAAGAATAAAGTAATTTCCTCAATTGACATCGGCAGTTCAAAAACGGCAGTTTTGATCGCTCAGTATCGGGACGACGAATTTTCCACCAAGATTCACATTGTCGGCGCATCATCCACCAAATCCAAGGGTGTCCGTAAGGGTCAGATAGTAAATATCGAGGAAGCAGTAACCTCAATCAATGATGCTGTGGAAGCTGCGGAGAGGATGGCGGGATATAACGTTTCCAAAGCCTGGGTTTCGGTCGGCGGAGCTCATATCGGTTCCCAGAACAGCCACGGCGTGGTAGCGGTAGCTCAGCCTCAGGGAGAAATTTCGGCTGAAGATGCCAGAAGAGTACTGGAAGCCGCCCGGGCGGTTTCTCTTCCGGTTTCGTCGGAAATAATCCACGTTTTACCCCGTCAGTACTCCGTTGATAATCAGGAGGGAGTTAAAGATCCGGTAGGTATGACCGGCGTTCGTCTGGAGGTCGATACCCACATTGTTACCGGTTCATCTCCGGTCATCAGAAACCTGTACCAAATGCGTAACAGAAATCGGTTGTGACGTCAATGGCCTGATATTTTCCGGTCTGGCCGCCAGTGATGCGGTTTTATCGGATACTGAAAAAGAACTGGGAGTAATTTTGGTCGATATCGGCGGAGGGACCATGAGTATGGCGATTTATATTGAAGGGGCTCTTTCGTATTCCCATGTCCTGCCGGTAGGAGCGGCAAATGTCACCAAGGATTTGGCGGCCGGACTGACGGATTTCTCTGGAAAGTGCCGAGATATTAAAAATATTTATGGGTAAAGATAAAACCAAGGAAGATGAAGTGGACATTAGCAGATCTAAATTTGCCGGAAGAAATTAAAACTGTCTCGAAAAAGACCTTAGTGGAGGGAATAATCCGACCCCGGCTGAACGAAATGTTCCAACTTATTGCCGGTGAGGTGAAAAAAAGTGATCTGGCAGGCCTGACCCCTTCAGGGCTGGTAATTACCGGCGGGGGGGCAATGACCGTGGGATTGATTGACTCTGCCAAAAGAATTATGGGAATGCCGGTCCGGATCGGCACCCCCGGCGACCTGTCCGGTCTGGTGGATGAGGTTGACAACCCCGCGTTTGCTGTTTCGGTGGGATTAATCAAATACGCCCGCAAAACTATGGAGGAATCCGACGGAGGCAGTCCGATTAATTTTTCCCGGATCGAAAAAATACCCGGTAAGCGGGATGGTAGGAAAAATCGGTAATTGGGTTAAGTCTTTACTACCTTGAAACAGATTGATACAATGATCAAACTCTCTTCGCCCAAATTATACTGAGGAATTGGGACCTGCCCCGAAGTCTTTAAAAAATTTATATGGCTCTAGTTAAACCAGATGTCGGACGGTTAGCCAGAATTAAGGTCATTGGTCTTGGCGGCGGGGGCGGTAACGCCCTGAATTCAATGATTTCCGTCGGGACAATTACCGGAGTGGATTTCATTGCGGTTAATACCGATGCCCAGGTTTTACTCACCAATCTGGCCGAATCCAAACTGCAAATCGGGGACAATCTGACTAAAGGTCTGGGGTCGGGTGGCAATCCGGAAATCGGAGCCCAGGCTGCCGAGGAGTCCCGGGAAAAAGTTAAGGAATTTCTTCTGGATTCGGATATGGTTTTTATTACGGCCGGTATGGGCGGGGGTACCGGGACCGGTGCGGCTCCGATTGTGGCTGAAGTCGCTAAAGAAATCGGTGCTCTGACTGTGGCAATTGTTACCAAACCATTTGCTTTTGAAGGCGCGAGAAGAATGGTAAACGCGGAGGAAGGAATAACCAAACTTAAAGAAAAAGTCGATACTCTGATCGTAATTCCCAATCAGCGGCTGATGGATGTGGTGGACCGTAAAATGACACTTCTCGAAGCGTTCAGAGTTGCTGATTCCGTTTTAACCCAGGGAGTCCAGGGAATTTCCGAGATTATTACGGTTCCCGGACTGATTAACGTTGATTTTGCCGATGTAAAAACCATTATGAAAGAGGCCGGATCCGCTCTGATGGGTATCGGCAGCGGAGTCGGGGAGAACCGGGCGCAAATGGCAGCCAGAGCGGCAGTTTCATCCCCGCTTCTGGAAGTTTCCATCGAGGGAGCCAAAGGCATTCTATTTAATATCATCGGCGGTCCGGACATGACCATGATCGAAGTGGATGAAGCGGCCAGGATTATTTCCGAAGCAGCCGATGCCGACGCAAATATCATTTTCGGGGCTGCCATAAATGAAAAACTGGTAGATCAGATGAAAATTACGGTCATTGCCACAGGTTTTGATGAAGCCAGATCGCGTCTGGCCAGCATGATGTCCCGGAATCGCCCCGTGTATACCGGCAGCCCGATTACCACAGGAATTGTCAGCGAGAAGCCCAAAACCGGCCGCCCGATAACAGCCGCAAAAATTTCGGAAGATACCCAAACCGAGTCTGAACAGCCCGAAACAACCGAACAAACTCCGCAGGTTTCACCCCCACCTCCATATCCGGACGGTCCGCAGGAAGAGGAAGACTGGGATATCCCCGCCTTTTTGAGACAAGGGAGATAAAGGTACCCGAAAATTTGTTAAAATCACTTCATGGCCTTTAAATCGGTTTCGCCGCAGGTTGATTTCCCGTCCCTGGAAGAAGAGCTTCTCAAATGGTGGTATGAAAGCGGAATTGCGGAAAAATATCTGCATAAAAATGACAATTCATCAAAAAAGTTTTCGTTTCTTGACGGTCCGATAACCGCCAACAATCCCATGGGGGTGCATCATGCCTGGGGCAGGACTTATAAAGATGTTTGGCAGCGTTATTACACAATGCGCGGATTCAGGCAGCGTTACCAGAATGGTTTTGACTGTCAGGGGTTATGGGTTGAAGTGGAGGTGGAAAAAGAATTGGGTTTCAAATCCAAAAAAGATATCGAAAATTACGGGGTGGCCCATTTTGTAGAAAAATGCAAAGAGCGGGTTTTAAAATACTCCGCAATTCAGACGGAACAAAGCAAAAGACTGGGCTATTTTATGGATTGGGACAATTCATATTTCACCATGTCTGACGTAAATAATTATGCTATATGGGGATTTCTTAAAGAATGCTGGCAGAGGGGATGGATTTATAAAGGGCACGATGTTGTTCCCTGGTGCCCTAGGTGTGAAACTGCAATTTCCCAGCATGAAATATTAACGGAGGATTATAAAGAAATGACTCACGAATCAATATATTTAGAGCTTCCGATCACAGGCCGCGACCGGGAATATTTGCTTGTCTGGACCACTACCCCCTGGACTTTACCTGCCAATACAGCGGTAGCCGTGGATTCCAAAATTGATTACAGTCTGGTCAGGGGTACCACCGGGAACAAATACTGGATAGCCGGGGAATTAGTTGCGTCAGTTTTTAAAGATCAGTACCAGGACATAGTCACCACGGTCAAAGGTAAGAATTTATTAGGCCTGAAGTATACCAGTCCTTTTGACGATCTTCCTGCAATCGCAGAGGCTCTCAGGGAATATCCCAAAAAAATGCACACCGTTGTAGCCACCGATTCATTGCTGATGCCGATTTCGGTAGAGGAGGGTACGGGATTGGTTCACACTTCCACCAGTACCGGTGAGGAAGATTTTAAATTAGGTAAAAAACTCGGATTACCGGTAGTGCCTGCAATTGCTGATAACGCTGATTATTTATCCGGATTCGGGCAATTTTCAGGTCAAAATGCCAAGAAACAACCGCGGATAATTCTTGATTATCTGATGGCCAAAGATAAAGCAGGTGAAAACTGGGTATTCCAAATCCTTTCCTATACTCACAGATATCCGGCTTGCTGGCGGTGTAAATCCGAATTGGTATGGAAAGTGGCAGATGAGTGGTACATTGCCATGGATAAGCCGGATCCGACTGATTCTTTAAAACGTACTTACCGTCAGCAGATGCAGCAAATAGGCAAAAAGATTAAATGGCTTCCTGAATTCGGTAAGGAAAGGGAACTTGATTGGCTGAAAAATATGCATGATTGGCTGATTTCCAAAAAAAATCGATATTGGGGTTTGGCTCTTCCCATCTACGAATGCGGTAATTGCGGCAGTTTTGAAGTTATCGGCAGCCGCGAAGAACTGGAGACAAAATGTGTTTCCGGGTGGGATAAATTTGCCGGGAATTCTCCCCATAAGCCATGGATTGATGAGGTTAAAATCAAATGCCCGAAATGTCAAAAAGTTATTTCCCGGATTGAAGATGTGGGAAATCCCTGGCTTGATGCCGGTATTGTGGCCATATCCACCCTTCCCGAACGATTGGTTTCCGGCGGATTTTATTACCGAGTCTTTTCCCGGACAATTTAAAAACTGGTTCTACTCGCTTATTGCCATGAGCACGGTCCTGAAAAAAACAGGTCCCACGGGTACAATTTTGGGTTTTGCTACAGCTTTTGATGAAAAAGGTCTTCCGATGCATAAATCCGCCGGGAATATGATTGAATTCAACCAGGCTGCGTCCAAAATCGGTGTGGATGTGATGCGCTGGATGTTTGTGACTCAAAATCCGGAAAACAATTTGCTTTTTGGATATAAAAAAGCTGATGAGACCCGCCGTCAGTTTCATCTGATGTTATGGAATATCTATAATTTCTTTGTCACTTACGCCAATGTGGACAAATTCGATCACCAATCCAAAAATCATAAATTCTCCCTCCTTGACCGTTGGATTCTGGCCAGATTAAACCAAATAAATTCCGCTGTAACCAAATCGTTGGATAAGTACGATGCCTATACCGCCGGTTTGACTATTCAGGAATTTGTCAGCGATCTTTCTCTGTGGTATGTCCGCCGGTCTCGTGACCGGGTCGGACCGGCAGCCGAAAATATTACCGATAAGACAAGCCTGCCATGCCACTTTATACCGGGTATTGGTGACATTGTGTCAGCTTCTTGCTCCCTTTACCCCTTTTATTTCGGAAGAGATTTATAAAAATCTCACCGGGAATGAATCGGTTCACCTTTCAGATTGGCCTAAAACCGCAAAACTTACAGCCGGCGATCAGCAGCTGATTGCGGATATGAAATTGGTCCGAAAAATTGTCGAACTGGGTTTATCAAAGCGCAAAGAAGCCGGAATGAAAGTCCGGCAACCTCTTCGCTGTGCCCATGTGACAGGCCCGCATCAGAGTTTAAGCGGCGATCTTCAAAAACTCATTTCGGATGAGTTAAACGTCAAAAGTCTGAATTGGGAGAAAGGCCAAGATTTATCAGTCAGCCTGGACTTAAATCTGGACGCCGGCCTTATCGCCGAAGGCAATTTACGCGAGTTAATCCGTCAGGTACAGGAAGCCAGAAAAGCAGCCGGTGCCAGGCTTGATCAGCATATTATTTTGAAAGCTCCGTATCCCGACGATCCGGATCTTCAGTCCCGTCTAAAAAATCAGACTCTTGCCCGGCAATTGATTGCCGATGATTTCGTATCTGTGGAGCTTTTGTAGTTATGTTCAAATTCCGACCGGATTGGTTATTAATTCTGCCGTCAATATTTCTTACTCTGATCAGCCTGACCGTTTTAAGAAGTGTTGCCCCCCAGTTGGTAATTACCCAGCTGTTTTTTGTCGCGGTGGCCGTAGTCATATTTTTGCTTTTTTCAACCATTGATTACGAGATAATATTTTCCCTGCATTTTGTTTTTTATATCGGATCGTTGTGTTTTTCCCTATTACCGATATTTTTCGGTATAGTCAGCCGGGGGGCCCAAAGATGGCTTCAGTTCGGCCAGTTTACCATTCAGCCATCAGAACTGATCAAACCTTTTATGCTGGTAACTTTTTCTTCCATAGCCGTATCGCGGTCTTCTCATAAGGAAATCGCTCTCCTGGCTGTTGGCATATTGCCTTTATTAATCATTTACTTTCAGCCGGATCTGGGTACTACTCTGGTATTATTTGTAGGTTGGGCCAGTATTCTTTTCTCCCGTTTTTCAATTAAATCAGCATTAATCGCCATTACGTCAATCGCCTTGTTAATTCTGCCGATATACAAATTCGGACTTCAGGACTATCAAAAACAGCGTTTGATTACTTTCATAAATCCATATCACGATCCTTTGGGAAGCGGCTATCATGTGATTCAGTCAATCATTGCCGTCGGATCAGGTCAGGTAATCGGAAGGGGACTGGGGCAGGGTACACAAACCCAGCTGAAATTCCTGCCGGAACATCATACCGATTTTATTTTTGCCTCCCTTTCGGAAGAGCTGGGATTTATCGGTGGTATTACGGTAATTATGTTATACGGGGTATTGTTTTGGAGGATTTATCAGATTTCACAGCTGACCCCAAATCCCAAAACATCATTGTTTTGCCTGTCTTCCATGGCCCTTTTGTGTTTTCAAACATTGGTAAACATCGGGATGAATCTCGGTTTGTCACCCATCACCGGTATCACTCTCCCCCTGCTTTCATACGGCGGCTCCTCATTATTATCAGTGGCGATGATTTTTGGCTTGATAAATTCCATTTCCGGTCGGCAACGGGCCTCCGATGCTGTCCTCATCACCTAAAAATTCGTATTACTTCAGAAGTTCGTCTATAAAAGTTTTTATTTCCTCATCTATCAAGTTCACATCTCCAACCCGGCTGCCGGAGCTAAAAATCAGGGCACCTCCAAAAATTGCTTTTTCCCATCTGCAGACACCCCTGACCCAGGTGACTACGGCGTCTAAATGATTTATATCCTCCATACCATGGGTTATAACTGCCAGTTTTTTTCCTTTCAGATACATCCTGGATTCGTGGCACCAGGAGACTATTCTGTCCCAGAAAATTTTTGTCAGAGGGGTGACGGAATCGCTGTAAGTCGGGCTAGCTAAGATATAGACGTCAAAATTGTGGATAGTAGGTTCAATCTCCCTGGAAAAGGTATCGTTGATATTTGGGCAGATTTCGGCATTGGCGCAAACTTCGCACCCGTCCGGCATTTTCATTTCTATCTCGCGCAAATTTAACACCCTGACAGAGCATTTCTTTAAGATTTCCTGCCGGACTTTTTCGACCGCGATATCAGTATTTCCTGACCGATGCGAACCGTTTATTATCAACACTTTCATACCAGAGGATTGTAGCAAATAAGAATTATATAATATATTCATGAAATCTAATTACCTGCCAACCGAAGCCCGGAAATTTGAAAAAGCCATTTTATATTTGGTGCACCATGTCGAAGAGTCCGGTAATAATTCCAAACCGGTGATTTTCCATAGCATCAGGGTGGGAGTATGTCTCTCACATCACGGGTATGCTAAAGATGTTGTCGTTGCAGGCATACTTCATGACGTATTGGAAGATACTGATTCTACCGAGTCGGAAATTAAACAAATATTCGGTGAATATGTATTGAAACTGGTAAAAGCTGTCAGTTTTGATAAAAGTTTATCTGACAAGAAAGCCAGATATTACCAGACATTTTCCAGAAGTATGGAAGCTGGGAAAGATGCTTTAGTGATTAAAGCATCTGATATTCTGGAAAACAGCTATTACTATGGTTTTACCGAAAGCAATGAGTCATACGAGTGGCTCGTCTACGGCAAGCTGAAACATTTCATTGAAAATACGAAGGAAATAATCGGGGGAGAGAAAGTATGGGAGAAATTAAGAAAAAGGTTAGAGGTTTTAAGTCAGAAAACGTATTCCAAACCCGACTAAGAAGATGGAGGCTGGTTGGAAGTATTTTTTGATTGCCAAGGTATATATTTGCAGGTATAATCACCAGGTATGTTTGCAGTAGTAAAAATTGGGTCTTCCCAACACTTAGTCAGCCCGGGACAGGAATTGCTGATAGATTTTCAAACCGGTAAAACCCCTAAACTATCATTTGATCAAGTGTTTCTGATAGTTGATAAAGACCAGATTATGGTGGGACAACCGACAGTCCAAAAAGCTGTAATTGAGGCCGAAATTGTGGACCAGGTTAAAGGTCAGAAGATCAGGGTAGCGACTTTCAAAGCCAAGAGCCGCTTCCGTAAAGTCAGGGGATTCCGTCCCAAATATACTAAAATCAAAATCTCCAAAATCAAGTATTAAACCTCGTGAAATTGAGAATTGACTTTCGTGAAAAACTAAGTTAAATTACGCCCATGGCTCATACAAAAGCGGGTGGATCGACAAGACAAAAAGGTAATCGGCGCGGCAAACATCTGGGTGTGAAGTTGTATGGGGGACAATCTGTAGCTTCCGGTAACATTATTATCCGTCAAAAAGGCAGTCATTTTCACCCCGGTCCCGGTGTAAAAGCCGGTTCGGACTACACTTTGTACGCAACCCAGGAAGGCATTGTTAAATTTAACCAGAAACAAGGCCGGAAAGTTGTATCGGTACAATCTGTATGAACCAGCAAGTTGTTGATATCGAAGTTGAATCATTACAAACCAACCCCCTCCAGCCCCGGGGGATAATTACCCCTGAATCACTTGTTGATCTGGTGGATTCCATACGTGAACACGGGATTCTTGAACCTTTGGTGGTAGCCAAAACACCTGCAGGCTTTCAAATAATTGCCGGGGAAAGACGCTGGCGTGCAGCCAAACTTGCCGGCCACAAAACTGTTCCGGCAATAATCAAGGAAACCACTCCCCAGGGAATGCTGGAAATGGCTTTGGTGGAAAATGTTCAGAGATCGGACCTAAACCCGGTTGACCGGGCTAAGGCTTTCGAAAGATTAATCTCCGAGTTCGGTCTGACAAACAGTGAAATATCCCAGAGAATAGGTAAAAGTCCGGCATATGTCAGCAATTCTCTGCGCCTGTTAACCCTGCCGGATGCTTTAAAAGACGGGCTTCTCACCGGTCTTATCAGTGAAGGTCATGCCAGAGCCCTGGCAGCCATCGAGGACAGCCGATTAATCGTGGAGGGATATAAGATCATTCTGAAAGAAGCCGGGTCAGTCAGACGGGCTGAGGAGTTGGCCCGTAAACTCCGGGCACAGGTCGGCAACAAACCCAAAACCGTGGGTTTCAGGCCGGGTCATGAAATAAGCGAAGAAATCGACACCATGAGGAAGAGTATGGAGGACTCCCTGGGAGGTAAACCGGGCGCAACAGTCCGTCTGTCCAGATCCAGAGCTGAAACACGGCTGACGATCATTCTTAAAGGAAACCAGCAGGACACCGAAGAAAAATTACAGAAGATTTTCCGCGGCCTGACTTCTTAAATACCCTGGTATTTCTGGTGTTCGATAATTCCGATTTTTGGCACGGGCCAGTAACGTATCCAGGCTTTTCCCACAATAGCTTTGAGAGACACCGGTCCCCACTCGCGCGAATCAGATGAAAATCCCCGGTTATCACCCATTACCATGTAATAGCCATCGGGGATGGCATAAGGTACACCATCTCTCAGAAACGCCTTTTCGGTGGTGACAAATTCCGTTGGAATATAAGACTCCTGAAGCATTTCCCCGTTAATATATATTTTTCCGTCTTTAACCATAATTGTTTCTCCCGGAAGACCGATGATTCTTTTAATAAAATCACTATCATAAGGAGGGGGAGCATGAAAAACCACCACATCACCCCTGGAAGGTTGGCTTCTGCGGTAAGTGATTTTGTCGGTTAAAATAAATTCCTTATCGTGGAAATTCGGAAACATTGAACTGCCGTCTACTTTATGAGGTTGAAACAAAAACAGGTAGACCATCATAAAGATGGCAAAAGCCATTACGATCGGCTGGAGGGCATCAATAATGGCGGCTACCCCTTTTCGGTTCCTGAGTTTAAACATGAATAACATTATGCCTTCTATGCTAAAATTTGTCGAGGGAAAAATTGGACGATTGGCTCAGTCGGCAGAGCGCCGCTTTCACATAGCGGAGGTCGCAGGTTCGATTCCTGCATCGTCCACACGATTGGTATATTGCCTATACAAAGGCAAATAATTGACTCTCAGAGAGAAACATCCTATAATACCTGATATGGCTTGTGTTTTTTTAGAAGGAGAGAGTTGTAAGTTTGCTGAATTTGGAAAACAGGTGCGTTTGGCTTGGACTGCTAAGTTAATAGGAGATAGTCCTCTAATTGAAGAATATGAACAACCAATTAAGGATAGATTATCGTTAGAATATTTGGAATTCTATGATCTTGTAATGTTAAGAGCAATGGTTGACAACCGAAACACCTTCCCGAAGATGTGAAAATGGAACATGCCAGGTATGACCAAAGTACTACCAGTCAAGCTGAATGCACAACATACATCAATGGTGATATTAAGCGTACCTAGCGTTTAATCCGCTTCCTAAAATATCTAAAAGTGGCATAATCCAATCCAGAAATGTGTTCGAACTGGAACGCACTTCCCCCCACTTGAAAACTCTTTTTCTCATCTTCTTTTTCACTTTTATTTTACCCTTGTCATTTAATTTAACTCCTCGGATTACTCCCCCGGTTACTCCTTCTCCGTAACGCCGTTACCTGCATTAATTTACATCACGGACGTACCTTTTATTTCCCAGGCTCCGTTTGGGGACTGGAAAGACCCCAGGCAGCAGGACGGATGTGAAGAAGCGGCATCAATGATAGCGGTGTACTGGGCCAGGGGTGAATCACTAACCAAAACCCGGGCATTGGAGCAAATCATTTCCATTGCGGCTTATGAGACGGAAAAATACGGTCAATATACTGATACTTCCGCGGCAGACACTACAGCAAGGATTATTAAAGGTTACTTTAACTATCCCCACGCTCAATCGATAAACGTTTCATCTCTTGGTGATTTAATAAATCCTTTAAGTCATAAGCAGTTGGTAATTGTTCCCACAAACGGGCGTATGCTCCGAAATCCCAACTATACCGCTCCGGGGCCTGAGCGTCATAATTTGGTAATCCGGGGTTACGACTCAACCACCAAAGAATTTATCACCAACGATCCGGGTACCAGAAAAGGGGAAAACTACCGCTATCCTGAAAAAATTTTATTTGATGCTATTCGTGACTACCCGACCGGTGATCACCTGCCAATTCTTATTGCTTCAAAATCCGCCATAATAATCTCTAAAATCCCCTACGAATAATCTTCTCTTCTACAAACCTACCAAGCCATCTTCGTATTCATCTTCTTCAGTTTTACCCTCAAATGATTTTGCAGTTACTGGAACACCATCGGCTCTATAGTTGGTCGGGATATGAGTATGTATAGTGTGAACAACAAGGACTTCTTTTCCTTCTGAAGTATCAATAACTGGATATCCTCCCTTATTAATTCTGGGAGTAGACACTGTGTTTTCTGATGAATCCACACGAATCACACCAGCGGCAAATTTATCCTTCCAGCTGAAAACTTCTTCCCCGATCGCATAAGTTTTACCGGACCTCCCCCTATGCGTTCTTGCACCCATTCTCCAAAGGCCACGAATAACCTGTGATATGCTTTCAGGGGTGGCTGTTAATATGTCTATTTCTCTTTTCACTGCCTCCTTTTAACACACGGCAAATTGAAAATCAACAGTTCTGCTGATCCTTATTGCCTCCAAATCCGTCATCCTGGTAGGAAATAATCCTTTACCTTAAGTTAAATATTGCTATCTAAATACTCCCATATATCCAGTTTAATCAGACGTAATTCCTCAATTATTTCCACGTTCGATATTTTTATTGACGAGTCAATAATTTTATCAATATATTTTATGACAGCCAAAGTATACACCTCCAATTTTTTCCCGGACTCTCTCTCCATTCTCCGTATCATCTTTTCCAATTGATCTAGAAAATTACCGAAAATTAACTTGGTAGTCCATTTTTCAGCAGAATTCTGAACCTTTTGCCTTAATAGTTTCATTCGCAATAAAGCAGATTTAAGTGGATTGGCTCCTAAATTTTTTAAATTGAAGTCTGTGGCGAATACATACTCCCTCAATTGGCCTGAATCGGAAAAATTTCCCTGTGTAGTCTCCCAAGCCGAATCTTTCGGAGCCAATCTACCAAAATACAGTGTATAAAGGCCGGCGCCTGAAGATAAAAGACTTACTTTATAATTCCCGTCGAATGGATCATTTATAATCAAAATTCCATCAGTAGGATTTAATATATTTCCATTCGGATCGGTAACGGAAAATGTGGCAGGTGAACCTAATGCCACTACCACAGCCCGGTTGAATTTTTTGGGATATACTATATGAGTATCCCCTTCAATTCCCAATGCCTGTAACACTTTCAATTGACCCGCAACCTCTGTAACCAGCTGACCATGGTCAGCACCGTCAATTTCCCAGACGTTTTCAGATGAGGAAATAAGAGCGCTCTCTAACAGAACCGTTCCGTCGCCATTAAGTGAAGTTTCCGACGACACCGGTTCACCGTCAACCCATTTACCCTGCAATTTATCTTTTTCCGATGGTTGTTTAACTTTGATATATTTCAAAGTGTTCCAACCTTTACCCCCGATTGTTGTTAGCTTGGATAGTAATGGTGGCAGATATTGATCCAAGGTCGGAAATAAATCGTTTTTCCACACGAGACTATCAACCGGTTTAATTACTCCCTTTAGGTCTTTAAGATAACCATAAATCGGTAGTAAGTTCTGCAACGATGGGATTGCTGCTTGAGCCGCAGCAACCTGATTTCCGAACTTAGGTGATCTGATCCTTAAATATAATTCACCCAGTACTCTTTGCCATGAAATTAATTTAGTGAAATCCGCACCTTCCCAGGTAAGGTAAGCCATGGTGGCACCCGTATGGGGACTGCCCAATGTTATTACTTTACCGATTATGGGTAACATATTATTCGATGCTGTCGCGCGGGCGATTAATCCTCCCATGCTGTGACCTACCAGATCAACCGTGGTTCCTTGAGGTTTGTTTGAAAGTACATTAGAAAAAATATAAGCCGACAGACTGGCAGCATTTTCCACTACGTTCTTTCTCCAATCATAACAATACAGAAATAAGTTCTTATCTCTTTCATAACCAGAATTAACAAGTGACATTAGCAACCCATCATATACGTCCACAAAATGCGGAATAGACCACTGATTATTAGTGACTATTCCTTCATGCAGTATCACATCCTTATTCCAGCAAGCAAACATACCCGGGATAAATACTACGGGATTTTTAATAATCGGGGTTGAAGTCGGAACAAGAGTTGGGAGTGGCGTTGGAGTAATATCAGGCTGACCGATAATATCGCCTATTGTAGCCATCCAAACAGAATCAAAATAAACAGATCCATCATGCCCACCGGTAATGTAAACTTTATCATTTAAAGTAGCAACTCCAGCGCAACAGGTGGTTCTCGGTAGGGGTGAATCGCTAAGTTTCCAAGTATCCAAAATTCCGCCTGGTAATATTTTGGCATAGTAAACGGTATCATAAGTTTTTGAATCATGTAATTTAACACCCCTTCCCCCAGCCACAACCACGTAGTCGCCAACTTTGGTAACCATAGTGTGATATGCCGGATCGCCGACGGAATTACCGGTATTTACCCATCCGGTTAAACTACCATTTTGACCGTCTATCGCTGCTCTCCAAACCTCATTTGTTGGCTTATAACACGAAGTAGTAGGGTCGTCACATACTTTCTTAATGCCCCCGATAAAATACATATAATTTCCAATATTTACAGTAGCATGACCAATAACACCCATTTCTTGGGGTATACTCCCTGCATAATTCCAACTTCCAAATTCTCCATTTTCATTAACCTCTGTCATAAGAACAATATTTGAAATAATTGGTGTGTCATAATTTGATCCATTCCAATAACCTCCTCCCGAATAATAAATCTTTGACCCAACGGAGATACTTGAACCATCTGATATAGGGGTGTTTAAATTTGGCATTTGTGTCCAATTTTGAACAAGGCCATTAGTAATTTGACCACGATAAACGGTATTTGTCGAAATTGTTTGATAATTGGGATATTCACATCCTCCTAAAATATAAACATAATCATCTACTGCGGCAAAATTGTGCCAAAATAAACGTTTGGGTTGCGCAGTTGAAGAAGAATCCCAAGAACTTATTAAACCCCCCTGATCAATTACCCCTCTTAATACTTCATTGTTTACAATATTCGCACTTCCACCGAATGAAAATAGGTAATTGTTATAAATTCCAAGAGGATTGTTGTGTATTATATAAGGTACTGGAGTTAAATTTGTCCAAATAGAATCGTTTGCAGAAATAGTGTTCTTTTGTGGATACCCTATTAAAGTAATAAAACAAAGAATAAAGAAACATATGAAAATATATTTTTTTCTTACTCTCACTGTTATAAACTTACAACATTATTACATAATATTTCAATGATCAATATTTCAGTTGAAAAAGCCATAAATATTGAAAAAAAAAGGCATCGGCTAGCAGAAATTTCCGATTATCCAAAGCTATTATTAACCTATAAAAGGAATATTCCTACAATTCCCAATCACAATACACCCAAATACTGGGACATAAGGAATTTTAAGACGGATACGTCTAAGGAGAATAATCCCATGGCTTGGGACAAAACGTCAATTCTTATTAAATGGATTAAATCAATAAAAAGTGCTAGGAATATATTAGATGTTGGATTTGGGCCAGGGGTAGTAGAAGACCGAATACTGAGTAAAGAAAATAATTATTCTTGGTATGGCATAGATATTTCCCAGGAATCAGTTGACTACGTTGCACATAAGTATCCAAAAGCTACATTTTTTAAACAAAGCATTTTTAAAATTAAATTTCCTGACAATACTTTTGATTTGGTTATCTCCTCCGAAATTCTTGAGCATATCAGTCCGGCTAAAATATTTTTAGCCCTTTCGGAAATAAATAGAGTATTAAAAAAACAAGGTCATATTTTGATATCTATACCTCTTAATGAAGGATTGGAAAAATATCTTTATAGAGGAGAAAATCCCATACAACATGTTAGAATCTATACCCCTAATATTATAAAGGCTGAATTAAAGATCGCGGGTTTTAAAATAATTAAATGTAAATTGCTTTACGCTTTTAAAAATAATTATTTAGTAAAATCCTTGGTGAGTACACTATTTAATTTTAAAAAACCCAATAATTTAGTATTATGGGCTGAAAAGGTAACTAATATCAAAGACTCTCTTCTTAAAAAATGATTACTATTTGGGATAAATTATGGACTAAAGAAAATAAATCTGATGTTCATGGTAAACTGATCGAAATTATTAAGAAATATACTCCCGGTAAAAAGATTTTAGAGGTGGGATTTGGATCGGGGGGGGATTTACTGGAGTTGTCAAAATCAGGCTTCGATTGCATAGGAATTGAATCTAGTAGGGTAGCCTACCAACGAGCAAGAAAAAATCTTCCCAGAAATATCACTATCATTTTTGGTGATGCTTTAAAAATGCCTTTTAAAGATGAAGAATTTGATGCCGTTTATCACCAGGGCGTGATGGAACATTTCAAAGATCCGAGAAAGTTTATTTCCCAGCAGTGGAGGGTTCTGAAAAAAGGCGGGGTTGTAATAATCGATGTTCCGCACAAATGGAATCTATACACTGTGTACAAAAATATCATCGGTATACTTGGGAACTGGTACGGAGGCTGGGAAAGAAGCTATTCCGAAACAGAACTTCAAAAACTCTTAAGCAGAAACAACTTTATACCAGTAAACATCTCTTATAGGGGAATTTGGCCTCACCGCTGGGGAAAATTCCTATATCCTGAAAAAATTGTTCAACGTAAATGGTTATTATCATATTTAAATATGCCTCCAATTATTTGGATTCGTGTAATTTTTAGATACTTATATGAAAAGATCGGAATAATTAAAGCCCTGAGTAGCTACAATATTATTATCGTAGCAAAGAAAAAACCGACAAGGGTAGCTATTGACGCCAGATTTGCACAGGGGGAAGGCGGGGGGATATATAACTATTTAACACAATTAATAAAATATCTTTCGGAAAAAGGTTGTGAAGTAATCACCATCTCCGATAAACCTCTGGGTAATAAATTTCCTAAAACCAGGAATATTGTTCTGAATAATTACTTTCACTGGTTATTTTGGGAACAGGTCCAGTTGCCGCTTACTCTGTATAAACTGAAACCTGATATTTATCTTGCAGCCGGGAATTGGGGAGTACCCATATTACACTTCTGCCGGACAATTTTGACAGTTCACGACGTTATCCCAAAAATATTTCAGGGATATTTTGACGGTTCAACATATCCTATTTTATCCAAATTTCTATATCAGTTGAGAATGCAGGTCAACCTGATATTTTCGGATATTATTCTTTGTGACTCTACAAGCACCGCCTCAAACATAAAGGATAATTTTTATGTAAAAAGCAGCAAATTAAATATAGTTCCATTAGCAATAGACCATGAGCTTCTAGGCAAGATTTCTCAAGATGATATAAACGGATTAAATATGTTAGGTATCAAAAAGCCCTACATTGTAAATCATGGTGGAATCGATAATCGGAAAAATAATGAAATGTTGATAAAGGCATTCGCACAGGCTGGCAAAAGTGACCCAAAAATAAGAAATACAATTATGGTAATTACCGGTAGAAATCCGGAAATTGAGAAAAAACTTATCAATCTAGCAGAAAATTTGGGGATAAAAGATCAGGTAAAACTAATTGGCTGGGTTAAACTAAAAGATTTGGCGATATTGGTAAGAAACGCTCAACTTGTAGCATATCCGACTCTGGCAGAGGGATTTGGCATGCCGCTTTTGGAAGCCATGGTGGTAGGTGTACCAGTCGTGGCCAGTAACCTGCCGGTTCTGAAGGAGGTAGGTAAAGACGTTCCCATCTATATCAATCCCCTAGACGTTGAAAGTATCGCCAGGGGTTTAATAAGGGGTATCAGAGGAATTTCGAAAGAAAGATTAAACAAAGGAAAACTGCTGGCTAAACAGTATACTTGGGATAGGGTATTGGAAAAAACTTATAGCCTCTATGTTAAGTAAACTCAAATTAACCAAAGCGGATATAATTATCACGGTTTTTAATGAATCCGGGACAATCGGAAATCTGATTTCTGCATTAAAAAAACAGACTGTACAGCCGAAAGCTGTGATAATCGTTGATGGTGGATCCACGGACGGCACATACGCAAAATTAAAAGAGGAATCCAAAAAATGGTCGGTTCTTCAGGTTTACCAGATAGCAGGCAACCGTTCCGTGGGAAGAAATTATGCAATTTCTCACGGCCGGTCACCGATTATCGTGATTACTGACGCCGGATGTATCCCCGAACCCAACTGGCTTGAAGAAATAGTCAAACCTTTTTCCGATCCCCAAACCCGGGTTGTCAGCGGGTTTTATAAAGGTATTCCGCAAAATATTTTTCAAAAATGCCTTATTCCTTATGTCCTGGTTATGCCTGATAAAGCCGGTAAAACAGAATTTTTTCCCTCTACCAGATCGATGGCGATCAGGCGGTCGGTATGGGATCAGTCAGGAGGATTTGATACCAAGTTAAACCACAATGAGGATTACGCGTATGCCCACTGGCTGAAAAATATGGGGATTAAATTTATTTTTTCTCCGAAAGCCATCGTCGGCTGGATACCCCGGAAAAATCTGCATCAGACAGCCTGGATGTTTACCAGGTTTGCCATCGGGGATGTCCAATCAAAAATTATCAGGCCTAAAGTCAAATTGCTCTTTATCAGATACCTGATTTTTGTTTACTTTTTCATGCTATGTCTGCAGATTAAAATCTTATTCATTCCCCTGGGTATAATCTGCCTGATGTATTTAAGCTGGTCTATTGTTAAAAATTACCGGTATGTCCGCCACCCTATGGCATTTATTTGGCTGCCGGTTTTACAATTAACCGCTGATATTTCCGTTATATTCGGATCCATGGTCGGTTTTATGGCCAAAATCAATGGGTTATTTTAAAACAACTATCTCTAATGTTTCCTGGTCGGCGGGGCAGCGGTGGTCAATCCGCGGACTGACATTTATCCGGATTGCCATCCTGGCCAGATTGCTTTTACCTTCTCAATTCGGTTTGGTAAGTATTGCCACTTTGGTTTTGGGATTTTTGGAAATCTTTACCGAGACATGGATAAATGTATTCCTGATACAGGAAAAAGACGACATCGCGCCCTTTTTAAACACTGCCTGGATTATTTCAATTATCCGGGGAAGCCTTATCGGATTGATAATCATTTTGTTTTCCCCCCTGATTTCCGCTTTTTTTCATTCCCCCGCTTCATTACCGATTATTATGACCATAGCTTTGGTACCGGTAATCCGGGGTTTTATTAATCCATCTGTTGTAAATTTACAGAAAAATTTACTTTTTAAAAAGGAGTTTGCATATAAATTATTTCTGTTCTTTATCGATGCTTTTTCCACCGTCATCCTGGCTATTTTAACTCGTCACCCTATCAGTCTGGTTTTGGGTATGTTAATCAGTGCCGTATTTGAAGTGTTTATATCATTTATCTACTTCAGACCGCTGCCGAAATTGTTATGGGAACGGATCAAGGCAATTCAAATCCTTCAGCGTAGTAAATGGATTACCATGGCGGGAATTTTTGATTATCTTTATCGATTCGGAGACAATTTGGCAGTGGGACGGATGCTGGGAACCTCGAGTTTGGGTCTTTACGATTATGCATATAAAATTTCCGGGACTCCGGTTTCGGAAATCAGCGACGTAGTAGCCCGGGTCTCATTCCCGGTCTTTGTCAAGATGAATCAGGATCCGGTTCGTTTAAAAAAAGCCTTTTTCAAGACCACTTTAACCGTCTGTTCCGTTTCTACACTGATTGGCTTGGGACTTTTTGTTTTTGCCCGGCCGGTGGTGTTAATTGTTTTGGGTACGGAATGGGCTCCGGCCATTCCTGTATTGAGAGTTCTTTCCATATGCGGTGTAGCTAAATCAATTACCGGATCGGTCTATCCCTTACTGCTAGCTGCAAAAAGAAACGACTACATTACCTGGATCACCTTTGTTGGGGTAATGGGAATGGGGGTAAGTATCGTACCCCTGATTTCCTGGTTGGGAATTGTGGGTGCCGGAGTCGCAGCTATCATAGGTTCTTTTTCCTCCCTGCCTTTGTCCTTATATTATGTTAATAAAATTTTTAAATCTAAACAGCAGCCGCAATAGGTTAAGATTTTTAGTACTTCTGGTTTTATTAAATCTGATCTTATGCCTGGTGCATATCACGGATTGGGCACCTTTATCCGCCGACCAGATATGGTTTTATAACACAGCCAAAGAAAGTTTGTTTCACGGAGGTTTTCCTTTGGTTTACGGCTTAAGGTCAAGCATCTACTGGCTGCACCATGGCGCCTTTTGGTTATACGTTCTTATACCGGCTTTGCCGTTAACAAATTTCCATCCGCTCACAGCTTCTTTCATGACCGTTTTTTTAAATCTTCTTAATATCCCTCTGATTTATTACTTTTCAGGTTTATTGTTTGGTAAAAAAAAGGCCGTTATCTCTGCTTTTTTAATATCATTTTTTAATTATTCAATTGTTTTGTCCCGCCTGGGAAATCACATTTCTCTGATCCCTTTGTTATGGTTGATTTTCGCTTTATGTTTGATTAAAAAAAGATACTTTCTTTCTGGTCTCTTTTTGGGATTTTTATACCAGACACACCTTTTTGCGTTTATTTACTGGCCGGCGGCAATTTTATATTTGCTTTATAAAAAAGCCCCGCTATCCGGTTTTATTACCGGTTCGGTTATCGGAATTATTCCCTTTATAATTTCCGGACCCATCCAGACATTCGGGATTGTTGTCTGGCTGATGAAATATCTTCTGACTCTTAGAAATTTTTCGGGTGCATCCAATTCCCAAATGCTGATATTTCTGATTCCGGTAATGGTGGCTTTAGCTGTAGTTCTCTCACGGTTAAAGGGCAGATTTATTGGTAATTTTGGGTGCGGTATATATTGTTTTTAACGTCCACTACCTGATATCCTGCAGATATACTCCCTGGTCAATTTTTTATAGTATCAATTACGGCCAAAAACTGCGGATAAGCAGAGAGATTTTGCAGAAAAGCCGTTTGAGTTCACCTGAAATAATAGTTCCGGGTGGATTACCCGATGCCAGCAATTCTTATTCGGAACCCTATAAATACATTATCTGGTGGCTGCAAAGACGTGGAGAAAAGCCTTCGGGAACATATTCAAAATTTATAGTTGACGAAAACACTTTATCAGTGAAGATGTTAGAATAATTCCGATGCTGACAGGTGTAGTAATTGCCAGAAATGAGGAAAAAAACCTGTCCTTGTGTCTCCCCGGATTGAAATTTTGTTCGGAAGTTCTGGTGATTGATAACAATTCAGCTGATTATACCAGGCGGGAAGCACAAAAATTCAAAGTCCGGGTAATCGGGTCTTTGATCGAAAATGATTATGCGGCTCTCAGAAATTATGCCCTGGAACAGGTAAAAACAAAGTGGGTACTGTTTGTTGATGCGGATGAAATCGTCAGTCCCCAATTAGCAGAAGAAATTATTTCGGCAATCCAAAAACCCGGATATGTGGGTTTCTATCTTCCGCGTACGGATTTTCTCTGGGGAAAACCTTTGAATCATGGTGATGTCGGTTCGGTCAGGCTTCTCCGGTTGGGCAGAAGGGGAGCCGGGCAGTGGCAGGGAAAAGTCCACGAAACGTGGCAAATATCGGGTCTGGTCGGTCACCTTGACCACCCGCTTCAACACCACCCTCATCCTTCCGTTAAAGAATTTATATCATCCGTAAACCGGTATTCCGGACTTCGTTCAGAAGAACTTAAAACACTGGGAGTAAAAAGCAATATTTTCCAGATACTTTTTTATCCGCCGTTAAAGTTTTTTTATTTGTGGATTATTAAGAAGGGTTTCCTTGACGGAACAGCCGGTTTTATCCACGCCATGATCATGGCTTTTTACAGTTTCCTGGTTCGCTCTAAGTTGTATTTTCTAAATCGAAATATTTCTACGAGCGCGGTTTCGGAATGAAATATCTTTCCCGGTCGGTAATAGTTTTGCTAATATCAGCCTTCTGTCTGGGAAATCTGTATAAAATAACCTTTTTATTTCCTGACATTCACGCCACACTATTGGATTTGGTAATCTTCACATCCACATTAACCGTGATATTAGTAAACCCCAGGGATTATGTAGTCAATTTTAAAACCTATGGCGTATTGATAAGACCGTTTATGTATTTTTTAGGTGTGGCTGCAATAAGTCTTGTTTTTTCGTTATCCAGATTCGGAATCCAGGCCTTTTTCGTAGGAAGTCTTTATTGGTTAAGGTTCGCATTTTACGGCGGTTATTTTCTTGTATTGAAAACGTTATTATCCGCAAAGGAGCAGAGGGTTCTTTTTTTGGGATTGGGAGGGATTATTTTGGTTACAAGTCTTACCCAATACATATTATTTCCCGACGTTCGGCACCTTCAGATTGCAGAGTGGGATCCTCATTATTTCCGGGTAGTGGGATCGCTTCTGGACCCCGGATTTGTCAGCATAATTCTGGTATTTTTTACTAATCTACATATATATCCATCCGGTAAAAAACTCCATTTTAAATAAATTAATAATATCTGTCGGTTATCTTTGTTTTGCCCTGACATACTCGCGCACCGGCTTTATTGCTCTTTTTGCAGCTTCCGCATTTTATTCCCAGTCGATTAAATCCTGGCGTTTTATCTTAATTACCTCAATCATTTTGATAAGTACCCTGCTAATCCTGCCCCGTGCGCCCGGCGGTGAAGGGGTAAAACTCGAACGGACCAGTTCCGTCAAAGCCAGGTTGCTAAACTGGCAGAATTCAGCCTCCATATTTGTAAAAAATCCGATTCTGGGAGTGGGATTTAACACATATCGTTATGCCCAAAAACAAGCAGGTTTTCTGGACACCTCAAAATGGCTGAAATCACACGCGGGGGCGGGTGCGGATTCTTCACTTTTGTTTATTGCTGCCACTACGGGAACCGTAGGCTTCATCTTTTTTATCCGGTATCTGAAATCAGTTTGGAAAATATCATCGGCAGGTTTGTTTCTCCGGGCTTCTTTAGTAGCCTTGTTTTTTCACTCCTTTTTCTTAAATTCCCTTTTTTATCCTTTTGTATTAATCTGGGTATCCCTGATGTTGGCTACGGTAAAAAATCCCGAAACTAAGGCTGATAGATTACGGTAATTTCCTTTTGATTTATGTTGCCGGCTTTATTTACGGCTGACACCTTTAATTTGTTTTCTCCGGGAGAAAGGCCCAATTGATGGCGAAAACGGCCGTCTGTTGCCACAATTATCACCCGTTCATTTATTGTTAGCCTGACATCGGGATCCGTCAGGCCTGTAATCTCGATTTTAGAGTTGTTGCCGGTAATGACTTGGCCGGTAATAGGTTTTTCAATTATTAATTTCGGTTCTTTTAATGAAAATCCGATATTCAGTTCATTCGACGGTTGACTTCTGTTTCCGGCGGTATCTACAGCTACCGCAATAAATTCATTATATCCCGTCGGTTAAAAGCACTTGGGAAAATTCAAACTCTCCGTTTTCAGATGTAACCACACTTTTGGGAGAATTTGAATTTTGAGTTAAAAAAACCATAGATCCTGGTTCGGCAATTCCCCGTAGTGTTAAATTGGCACTGTTGGTGGCCTCAAATCTGGAAATAAATACCGGGGGGCTTGGAGGGATAAAATCGGTTTTTTCTACCGGTCTCCCTGACGAATTCAGTTGGGTAATGAATAAAAACATCCTGGTTAAGACCTTAAATCCGAAAAATACTGATAGGCCGATTATTAAGACAGATCCGAAAATCAGTTGTATGGCTCTGATTTTATTTCTTTTTTCTTCCAGTCTTTGCCAGCGGGTATAAGGTTTAGCCATAAATATTAGATTGGTTTTCTATATTTTATTCCTTAAGCTAAAATAATGCCAAGGCAACGGGTTTTGCCGAAGTGGCTCAATGGCAGAGCAAGGGTATCGTAAACCCTAGGTTGGGAGTTCGATTCTCCCCTTCGGCTCATGTCTCAGGATAAATATTCTGCTGTCTGGGTTTCTCACTCGTCTCTTGGTGATTATCTCAAATGTCCGAGATCATATTACCTCAAAAATATTTACCGTAATCCAGAAACAAACAAAAAAATCAGTATCACTTCTCCGGCACTTTCTTTGGGCCAGACGGTTCATGAAGTCGTCGAATCCCTGTCACAATTACCGTCATCCGGGCGTTTTTCCTCACCTCTGGAAAACAAGTACAAAACCGCCTGGAAAAAAGTATCCGGTAAAAAAGGCGGCTTTAAAGACCCCGACACCGAAAACGACTACTTCGAAAAAGGTTTAGCCATGCTTATCCGTCTTCAGAATAATCCCGGTCCCTTGTTGCATAAAACCATTAAAATCAGACAGCCGCTACCTTACTATTGGCTTTCACAGGACGAAAACATCATTTTATGCGGCAAAATTGACTGGCTGGAGTATTTGGAAGCCTCCGACGAAGTAAATATTATTGACTTTAAAACCGGAAAATATGACGAGGACCCAGATTCACTGCAGCTGCCTATCTATCTTCTTCTGGTGACTCACTGCCAGTCGAAGAAAGTCTCACAAGCCTACTACTGGTATCTGGAACGTGACAATAATCCGAAAGCGGTAATTCTTCCGGATCAGGAATCAGCTCATGTCCGGGTATTAAACTTGGCTAAAAAAGTGGCTTTGGCCAGAAAATTGAATCATTTCCCATGCCCCAAAGAAGGTGGATGCAGATCCTGCCACCCTTTTGAGCAGGTAATTTCCGGTCAGGCTGAACTGGTGAGGTATCAATGATTACGGACAGGAGATATATTTTTTGTAGCGGTAATAATAAATGATTAAAAGATTAATAAATATCCTTTTAATCGGAATCGTTTTCATAACCGCCTTTAATTGGCGACATATTGCCCTCAATATTGGCATATTAGAAGATGAAATATACATTACAGGTACCGGTTCAATGTACCCCACATTTCCCAAGGGTAAGGGTGAAAACCCGGTTGAGTTAGCCCGTGAAACTGTTGCCTGGCCTAAAATGCGCCGATATCCGGGTGGAATATTACTTTTTAACACCAGGTATTTTGGGTATCAGCTTCAGCAAGGAGATATTGTCAGCTTTTCCAACCAGATTACCCGGAAACTGACCGTGGATGAAACCGGAAGGGAAGCCGGATTAGTAAAACGGGTAATTGCTCTCGGCGGCGATACCGTGGAGATACGCGACGGTTTCGTCCGGTTAAACGGTAAGGAGATCGCAGAACCTTATACCGCTCTGGGGAGATCCACCTTCGGAGGTTCTTTTTTACCCGACTGCCGGATCTTCATCATCCCTCCCGGCCAGGCGTTTGTCATGGGAGACAACCGCAAAGGAAGCAGTGACTCACGCCACGAATTGGGGATTATCTCCCTATCAGATATCGATCATGTCATTCCGTATCAGGAGCAGCAGGAATTTCAATCCCTGTGGCGGGATGCTTCCAAAGACTACCTGCTGGCAAATAAACCGTTCCTTGATACTGACCAGTACCTCAGCCTGCTTAACCAAAAACGTCTGGATAATTCCTCAAAACCGCTGAAATACCAGTCTCTTTTAGAAACATCGGCACGAAAAAGAGCCGATGTCATAATAAAATATGACGATTTATCCTATGAAGCCACAAAAAGCGGCTTCACCATGGAAAAGGCGATGCAGTCAGTCGGGTATTCAAATATTGTCTGGGGGGAAGCTCCGACACTGGGTTACTATACGGCGGAAGAGCTTTTAGAAAACTTCTTCCAGTTTCCTGAGTCCAAAAAGTTTATTATGCAAAAAGACTTTCAGGAAACCGGTATTGTAGCTAAAGTGGGGGAAATTAACGGTTGCCCGGTTCAGGTGATAGTCCAGCATTTTGCCGGTTATGTTCCCCCAAACTATAGCCAGGAGGTCATAAACAGCTGGAAAAAGGCATTAGAGGGTCTTAAATCAGCCTATCCCAGCTGGCAGAAGATCAAAGAGTATCCCCGGGAATACGCAGCCCATAAAAGCGATTATGATGAAATACTGGGTCTTTTTGGCCAGAGGATTGACCGACTGACAGCTATTGTTTCCCGGATGCAGGCCAACCAGTGGCTGACCGACGCGGAGGAGAAGTGGGTAGAACAGGACAATGACCTGGCTAAAAGATTGGAAGAATTGACTGAGAAACTGAATAAAAACTGAGCGGGATAGGGGAGTCGGACCCCTCTCTTCACCTTGGGAAGGTGGCGTTGAGCCGATCAACTAATCCCGCTTTCCCAAAATTTTATCACCTTTATCCTCAATAATTCTTGCTCTTTATTCCAGGCTTCCTCTATCATTTTCCAATATTCAATCAGTAGGTAGCTCGGTATCTTTGAGGCCAGTCTATCTTGGTCTTCAGCTTCAAGCCAACATAATTTTTTGGCCAGTCTTTCTGTGTTTAATTTCCTAAGACTGACTGTGGAAAGCTTGTTAAAAGTATGAAATTCCTGATAAAGCTTTGACACAGGAAGGGACTTAGCCAGATAATCCCCTGTCATGGCAAGCAAAGCGTTGGCATACATAGCCTCGATCCACGGCTGTGGCGGCTGTTCCTGAAGTAAGGCTGTTTTTATAAGAGGAACTAAAACTTTCTTTTCCTTATCGCCCATTTTACCTACAGATTATCGTCAGCTTCAGGCCAGGTACAATTACCGATGGATTTACTATATTATTATCAGTGGCTATAATCTTCCACATAAATCCATTTCCGCAATTAGTCTGCGCGATATTCCACAAATTATCCCCTTTGACAACAGTATGTTCAATTTTCTTGATTTCCAACTGAGGCAAGGTTATTTTGGTATCCACTTCAAGCAAGTTGGGATTTGTGATAACCGTTTTGTTTGCTTCGTACACTTTTGACCATTCGTATCCCGAACCGTAAGCGGCTTTGGCAATTTTCCACAGATTGTCACCCTTTTTCACTGTATATTCCGAAGGCAATCCTTCCTTTACCACCTCTTCGACCGTCATTTGTTTCTTCTGCTCGGCTATCTGTTCGGTGGAAAGAGAGGAGGTCTGTCCTTTGTCAACTTTATTTACGGACCTGAAGTAATTGAAGATCAGCACTCCAACCAGAATAAAAATCAACGCAGTCAAAACATTGCTCACGCTACTCTCGTTTAATTTAAGATTTTTTAAAATATCTTTCACTTCGTCCTTCCCGGGCAGAGAGTTCTGCCGCGAATATAATACGACATGAAGTAATTTGCAAGTACTTCTATTTAAGTTAAAATAATAAACTGCTGGTTAATCATTTTGGAGCCGTAGCTCAGTCTGGTTAGAGCGATGCCCTGTCAAGGCATAGGTCGCGGGTTCGAGCCCCGTCGGCTCCGCAAAACGGAATAGGGTGCGCCTGATGTGGAATATTGCAGTATATCGACAAATAACCGGTGAAATAAATTACATGGAGTAAATTTGATTTGTGATTTATCAAGCAGTACAATGCCGCGATGGGTAGAAAAGAAGACCTAAATCCCAGCCCAATATTATTTGAAGTAAGTTCTGAAGTTACTATTCCCGGTGGTGAATTTATCGATCCGGTTTATAAACATTTAGGACACGAAGGGTATCCTGTTCTTTTTTCGGCAGAACGTAGTCGGATATTGAGTGAACATGGGATAACACTGAAAAAATTAGAATCAGACTATCAAATAAGGGCGTTTGTACGAAAACTGAATGTAGATTACAAAACTCCTGTTAAGGAAGGGGATAGGGTAACACTAATAACGTCAGCCACTCAACCCCGCGATATTGAGATTATTTTTCACCATGAAATGAGAACCGGGAAGACTCTAGATGCCAGTTCGGATTGCTCTTATATTGTTTTGGATTTACTGAATAAGCCGATTAGTGTACCTCCAGAACTTCTTGAAGAATTGAATAATATTCGAAACGGGACACGAAAAGTAGAATTAATTGCATCAAGCCTTCATTACGTCGAGCAAGATTGGAACTTCGGGTAAAATCGATTCGGGGATAAACCATCACTGGCATAGCAGGAATAAATTAAGAATAAACTTCGTGACTCCTTTGGTTTTTTTGTTTAAACCAGATAAACTAAAGATATGAAAATAAAATTTTTAGGTGCTGCAGGCACGGTCACCGGTTCAGGATACCTGCTTACGGCAAATTCGGGAGAGCAAATTCTGATAGATTTGGGTTTATTCCAGGGTTCTCCTGAAATTGATGAATTAAATTACGCCCCGTTGGAAGCTGATTGCAGTCATTTAAGCGGTGGTAGTGCTGACCCATGCCCACCTGGATCACTGCGGCAGGTTACCGTTACTGGAAAAGCTTGGATTTAAAGGCGAAATATTTATGACCACACCCACAGCTGAGATCACCGAAATTTCCCTTTTTGATACAGCCAAAATCAGTCTTGAAGATCATCCCCGAAGAGTTCTTTATGATCAAAACCAGGTATTTGATGTCATTAAACGCTTCAAAACGATTGAGTACGACCGGACTTTTAATATCGGCGGTTTCCGGGTAACGCTTCGGGATGCGGGCCATATTATCGGTTCTGCCAGTGTAGAAATTGAAACCGACTCACAAAAAATAGTCTTCAGCGGCGATTTGGGCAATACCCCCGAAGACCTGACCAAACCTACAGAAGCAATAAAGTCGTCAGATATCGTGGTCATGGAATCAACTTATGGAGATAAATCCCATCCGCCGGGAAAAGCCGAAGAGATCATTCAATCAGAAATTAATGCCGTCGAACAGACAAACGGTACACTGCTTATTCCGGCTTTTTCCATAGACCGGACTCAGGAATTACTGCACATTATTTCTCATCTTAAATCCAAAAATCTGATAGGAACACAAACCCCGGTTTATTTGGATAGTCCGATGGCTGAAAAAGTGACAATTATCTATGAAAAATACAGGTCCTTTCTCAACGCTGAAATTAATAAGGACTTTTTAACCGCCGACCCTTTTTCATTCCCTGGTATGCAAATCATCAGAGACAGAAAGGACAGTTTTAACCTCAATGAGAATATAAATCCAAAAGTGATTATCGCGGGAAGCGGCATGATGACCGGAGGTCGGATAGTGGATCATGCTAGATTTTTTCTTCCGTTTGCTTCAACCAGACTGCTGATAGTAGGTTACCAGGGCGAAGGTACCCTGGGACGGCAACTTCTGACCGGGGTTAAAAAAGTCAAGATAGGCAAACAGGTCATATCTATCAATGCCCGGGTCACAGAGACCCAGGTAATGAGTTCACATGCCGATCAGCCGCGGCTAATAAACTGGCTAAGATCAATCCAGGGGGTCAAAAAAGTTATTCTTACCCACGGCGAAAATAGTCCCCGTGAAGTTCTTGCCGAAAAGATTAAAGCTGACCTAAATATTCCTGATATTTCTTTGCCTGTATTAAATCAAGAGTTGAATGTCTCCAGTTTTTAAACCCAAAGTTTACGTCAATATTACAGGTTTACAATAAGTTTGATATTAATAGATGTGAATACAGACGGTTGCATTATATAGGTTATATTAGTATAATACTGAACAGTTTTATGAAAGAAAGAGAAATAAACGCTTTTTGCCCGCTTTGGTGGCACAAACTGATTTTCTGGAAGAGATGGGTTTACCCGGCCGTATTTGATGAGGTTTTATACAAAAAAACCGCGAAAAACGGAAAGAATACACACAAAATATCGAAATTTAACCGGATGTTAAGTATTAAATTAATTTCCGGGAAAATAACGAAAACTCACAAAAAAGTCGGGAAGAAGATAAAAGACCTGGGTTTGATTGAATTCTAAGCCCGGTATCCGCAACGGTTGAAATAATCAGGCTTTGATGATAAAAGAGACTTAACAGTGAAAGAGAAAAAGAAATTATGGTTAAATATCGCCGGTTGGGGACTTTTAGCCACGCCTCTTATTGAATTATTCCGCCAAAAATTGATTGTGGGATCGGGTCCCGAATGTATTGCTGCAGAACTTGCTGCCAGTTTTTTGGGTCTGGTGATATTACTAAAAAATAACTCGGCTAATACCAAATAATTACAGCGGCAGAGATTTATTACTCTTCCTTGCACTTAAAGGATAAATTGGGTTATAAACTGCAGTAGGATGATCCGACAGTTCTCAGCCGGGGGAGTGGTTTACAAGAAAGAAGCGGGAAAAATATTATTTCTTTTGAAACGCAACTCACTTACTCCCGGTTATTATGCTTCCGGAGAATGGAGCCTGCCTAAAGGCTGGCTGGATGATGCCGGACTGGACCAACCAGGTCCGAAAACACTGGGTCTTAAAAGAGCTACCTCTGAGGAAATGCAGTCGGCGGCTTTAAGGGAAGTCAGGGAGGAAACCGGGGTGGAAGCCAAAATTATCAACCGCTTGGGTACGGTCCGGTTCTTTTTTGTCGATCATCACCGCGAAAAGGTTCTGAAAACCGTAATTTTTTTCCTGATGGAATATCAAGCGGATTTTCCTGAAAGTTTCTCTTCGGAAACCTCGGAAATCAAGTGGGTAAGCCTGAATGAAGCGGCGGACTTGCTAGTAAAAAGAAAAGGAGAGTATGAAATAATCAAAAAAGCCGCAGATATCCTATGAAAACCTCCCGCAACATGACCAATCTTCAGATAGCCAAACTATTCCGGGCTGTAGCTGCCGCTTTGAGCCTGTCCGAAGGCGATAACCGCTTCCGGATTACAGCTTACGAACGTGCCGCCGATGCCGTTGAGCATGCCACTTCGGAAGTCAAAGACCTCTGGGAAGACGGAAAATTGGATACAGTCGCTGGAATCGGATCAAATATCGCAACCCACCTTGAAGAATTGTTCAAAAGGGGCCGGGTCAAGCATTTTGCTGAAATATTGCATCCTTTCCCGCCTGCGATATTTGAATTGATGGAAATTCCCGGTGTTGGGCCAAAATCTGCTTTCAGGCTGTGTAATGACCTGGGTATCTCCAAGGCTCATAACGCTATCAAATTGCTGGAAAAGGCCGCTAAGAAGGGCCACATCGCCTCTCTGGAAGGATTTGGAGTAGATTCCCAAGCTGAAATACTCAAAGGAATACAAGAATATTTAGGCAGAAGTAGGAGACTGCTTTTACCTGTAGCCGAGAAAATTTCCGAAGATTTAATCTCCTGGCTAAATAAACACCCCGGGGTTTTAAGGGCAGATCCCCTGGGATCTTTACGCCGGAGGACTGCTACGGTGGGTGACATTGACATCTCCGTCTCTTCCGACCATCCCGAGGAGGTTATTGGCCACTTTACTCACTATCCGAAAACATTACGTATTCTCGAATCCGGACAACGTACGGCTTCAATAATTTTACCCAACGATTACCAGGCTGACTTGATGGTCCAGCCACCGGATTCTTACGGAAGTTTGCTGCAGCATTTTACGGGATCGAAGCATCACAACATCGCTCTTCGCGAATATGCTATGAAAAAAGGATATTCTCTTTCCGAATACGGGATAAAAACACCACATGGTTTCAAAACTTTCCCGAATGAAGAACAATTTTATAAATTCCTGGGATTGGATTATATTGAACCCGAACTGCGCGAGGATTCAGGAGAAATTGAGGCTGCAAAAAATCATCACCTTCCGACACTAATCAAAAACACGGATATTAAAGGCGATCTCCAGATACACAGTGACATTGATGTTGAACCCAGCCACGATTTGGGAATAAGCTCTGTTTCCGAACTGGTACAAAAAGCCCGGAATTTAAATTATCGGTATCTGGGATTAACCGAGCATAATCCCGCAGTCAGCCGGCACTCTTCTTCCCAAATACTGGACTTGATTAAAAAGAAGACATTTATTATTCAATCTTTTAATCAGGCACATGAAAAAGAGCATGAAAATATACCTTACGTATTCAACGGTTTGGAAATTGACATTCAGCCTGACGGCAAAAGATCGCTACCCGACAACTGTCTTGAATATTTGGATTACGCCTGTGTATCTATTCATTCCAGTTTCCGTCAATCAAGGAAAATGATGACGGCCAGAATTCTCAAGGGAATGGAGCATCCCAAAATAAAATTTTTAGCTCACCCCACAGCCCGTTTACTCGGAGAACGTGAAGAAGTGGAAATTGAATGGGATATGATATTCGATTTTTGCCTAAAACATCACAAGTGGCTTGAAATTGACGCCTGGCCTAACCGTCTTGATCTGCCTGATACTTTGGTCAAAGAAGCAGTAAAAAGGGGTATAACACTGGTAATCAATACTGACAGCCACGGCCAGGAACAGCTTGATTTTATGCATTACGGAATTTCTGTCGCCAGGCGTGGTTGGGTCACTTCCCAAAATGTTGCTAATACACTTTCATTGACACAAATGAGAGAATTACTTCAACCTACGTAAATTGATAAAGGAGGTGATTATTTAATATGCCACTATTTATTCTCGTTATCCTGGCCGTAATCGTTCTTTATGTGATTTCTGTTTATAACGGTTTGGTCACAATCCGGACCAGAATCCAGGCTTCTATTCAGGAAATAGGAAACCAACTTAAACGTCAGTCTGAATTGATTCCAAACCTGGAAGAGTCTGCCAAAGGTTACCTAAAGCACGAAAAAGAGATTATCAGGCTTCTGGCGGATGCCAGAAAATCAGTATCTGAAGCTGTTTCTTCGGGAGATCTGGGTAAACTCAGTTCCGCCGGAGAGAAAGTTGCCAATCTATTACCCCAAATTCAGGTAGTAATGGAAAGCAACCCCCAGATCAAAGGCGCCGACGTGATCACCAAACTGATGGATGAACTCAGAGACACTTCAGATAAAGTGATGTATTCCCGCAGAACTCTGATCGATCTGACAGCGGATTACAATATCAAGATAGTTACCTTTCCCAGCAGTGTAGTAGCTAATCTGTTCGGTTTTAAATCCGAAAAGGGGTTATCCACACCTAGCACCGGTAGCCACCTTGAAGTATCCGATAAGGATACGGTTACTCCCAAAGTCAAAATATAACCGGTATGGTTAATGTTTACGAATCAGTCGACGCCAACAAGCGCAAGAGTGTTCTTGTGGTAATTTTTTTTGTGGTTTTTGTGGTGGTATCCGCTGTGCTGATCGCCAAAGGACTTGGCTATTACTACGGTTATCAGACGTCAGGCTTTGAATTAACCGGTATAGCCCTGATTATCTCCGGAGTTATGAGTTTTGCCTCGTATTATTATAGCGATCAGATTATTCTGGGTCTTTCCCGGGCAAAACCCGCAGGCAGAAAAGAATACTTTCAATTTTATACAGTAGCCGAAAATCTCAGTCTTGCTTGCCAGGTTCCCATGCCCAAATTGTATGTCATCGAAGATACTGCAATGAATGCTTTTGCCACCGGCCGTGATCCGGAACACGCGGTCATCTGCGCCACTTCCGGTTTAGTCAGCCAACTTAACCGTTCCGAACTGGAAGGGGTAGTTGCCCATGAAATGTCGCATATTATTAATTATGATACCAGACTAATGTCCGTGGTTACTGTACTGGTGGGTATAGTCACACTTCTGGGTGACTGGCTGATACGTGCGTCATGGTTTGGCAGAGGAAAAGACCGTGAAAACAACAGTGGAGGTATTTTCATAGCCTTAGGGTTTCTTCTGGCTTTGCTTTCCCCGATCATTGCCCAATTAATTCAGTTGGCCATCTCACGCAGGAGGGAATTCCTGGCTGATGCTTCCTCCGCAAAAATTACTCGCCAGCCGGGAGGACTAATATCGGCCTTAAAAAAATTATCTGAAGATAAGGAACCTCTCGAGGCCGCGAACAAAGCTACAGCTCATCTGTATATTACCAATCCGCTGATGAACAGACACGATGCTATAGGATGGTTCTCCGGTCTTTTTAATACTCATCCACCAATCCAGGAACGGATTAAGATTTTAGAACAAATGGCTTAAGATTCTGAAAATATTTAAGCTGACAAATTAAATTAGTCTAAGTATCAGGTATCCCATAGTATACTATCATTAAAAACAAATATGATCCTATAATATTCATAGATGGGAATGGAGATATTATCAAATATTGTTTAAGAAGCATAATATTAATAAATACAAATATTCATACCTACTACGGAATCTTCATTATTTTAGTTTAAATATAGACCTAAAAGGTCATATTTTTGTTAATAATTCTTTTTTTTCTTAGAGCGTTATTAATAAAACAATGATATTCTGTCTGGTATCAGAAATTATTAAAGTTAATTACTTAAATATGCACAATTAACCTAAGAATTTTCAGGAAAAATCAGAATAATATGTGATATTTTCATTATATTGGCAAACAATAGGCTTAATATCCTGATTTAGGCCAATAAATGAAAAGTAAACTGAAATTTATTAAATAGAATAAGAAAAATACCATAAATACCGATATAAGTAGAATAGGCAAGTAAATAGCACTCATATTAAAAGATTGCTAAATATCCTTTTATTACGTTAACATCGCACTATTATCAATAAAAAGAGCATTAATATTCGTGGTTATGATTATTTCAGTAATAGTAATAAACCGTCGGGTGAAACTTAACCATATTTCTATCCGCTAAACGCCCGAAAAATAACCGAAGCCAGTTAAAAAAGCTTAGCTCGGGTACACAACTATACTTCACAAGATAACAGCACTGTCTTAGATCTGAAAACTACCTCCTTCCGGGTATTTTTACTAAGAAGTTTTAAGAGAAAAATTAAAACAAACAAAAAATATAAAATACTGGATTAATAATTAATAGAATATTCGAAAATATCAATATTCCGGGGGTAAATATTGCTAGTCTTATATATAACTTCTACTTAAAAGGACTTTATAGGGTATTTTTCCTGTTTTAAATGTTTTTAGACCTGTCTAGTTACATCAACCATCTGAACATAAGTAACTGCTAATAACAGAAATGCTATAGGTAAGAAAGAATGAGACAACAGCTAACCGAATACAGAGATTTCCAGTGTTAATACACTAAACAATTAAGGTTTAATAATATTCATCACTAAAATCATGTGTGAAAACATGCGTGAAAGATAAGTAAATAGATTTTCTTTAACATTTTGATCACAAAATTTTAAAATAGTGGTAAACTGGATTTTATGGATATCGGGCACGTAGCCAAACTTGCCAATTTAGGATTGACGGCAGAAGAAGAAAAGATATTTTCCCGGCAGCTCTCGGAGACTTTCAAGACCATTGACCTGATTAACGATATCGATACTACAGGAGTGGATCCGACATCACAGGTCACCGGGTTGGCAAATATTGTCCGTCCTGATGAAATCGATCCCGGTCGTCTGATACCTCAACCGCAGGTGCTTTCTCAGGCCAAAAAAACACATAACGGTTATATCGTAGTACCGGCTGTCTTTGATGAACACTAAGCCACTCAATGCTTTAGGTTTGACCGAAGCCATAGAAGGCCTTCAGAATAGAAATTTTTCCGTATCTGAACTCGTGCGGTCCAGCCTGGATCAAATCGCCAAATACGACAAGATAATCCACGCATTCCTTTACATCAACAAATCAGCCTTAAATGAAGCCGAAAACATCGATAACCAAAAAATTGAAAACCGTAAACCTTTATCAGGCATCCCGATAGCAGTCAAAGACAATTTTTTGACAATGGGAATGCCTACTACTGCCGCATCAAAAGTATTGGACGGTTTTCAAACTCCATATGAATCCACAGTCACCGGAAAGCTAAAAACTGCCGGAGCAATTATCATCGGAAAAACAAATATGGATGCCTGGGCCCATGGCTCTTCGACTGAAACGTCTGATTTCGGACGAACCTACAATCCCTGGAACACGGAATTTTTACCTGGTGGTTCCTCGGGGGGATCGGCAGCTGCTGTAGCGGCGGATATGTGCCAAGCGGCAATCGGCAGTGAAACTGCCGGATCCATCCGTCAGCCGGCCGGCTGGTGCGGAGTCACCGGTTTTAAACCGACATATGGCCGAATCAGCCGATACGGAGTAATTGCTATGGCAAGTTCAACTGACTCACCGGGACCGATTACAAAAAATGTATCCGACGCGGCATATTTGACCAAAATACTTGCTGGTCATGATCCTTATGACGCTACTTCCGCTTCTGTTCCCGTACTTTCTTTTGACCTTGAAAAATACAAACTCAGACCTTTGAAAATTGGTCTTCCGCTGGAATACCTGAATGACATGTCCTCTGAAGCCAGGCAGTTGACAGAACAGGCCACAGATGTGCTGAAGAAACTGGGACATACTATAGAATTGATATCTCTTATGGAACCAAAATATGCCATCGGGGTATACACCATTATTCAGAGGTCGGAAGTGTCATCCAATCTTTCCCGCTATGACGGAATCCGCTTCGGAAATGACCGCTCAAATTTCGGCCGGGAAGCAAAACGCCGGATCATACTGGGAACGTACGCTCTGTCTTCAGGATATTACGACCAATACTATCTAAAAGCTCAAAAAGTCCGAACAGTTATAGTCTCCGATTTTCATAGAATATTTTCACATGTGGATTTGATTGTCAATCCCCCCTCTCCTGGACCGGCTCTGAAAATAGGAGCCTCTGAAAATGAGGCCATGTTTGGCGAAAAGCAGGATATGCTGGTCGAACCAAGCAGTATTGCCGGTTTGACGGGTATCAGCATCCCCTGCGGATTAATAAACGGCTTACCATTCGGATTCGGTCTGATCGGTCCCCAGTTCAGCGAAGAAAAGCTTCTGGCCACGGCACATCAATATCAAATTAATACCAATTGGCATTATGCTAAACCGACCCTTTAAACAACTGCTTTCCCAAAAAAACTTCGTAGATTTATGGATTTCCCAGCTGTTGTCACAGTTGACCATAAACCTGGTCAATTTTTCTATTCTGACACACATTTACAGCACTACCAAATCTTCTGTTGCGGTCTCACTGCTTTGGTTGGCGTATTCATTACCGGCTTTTCTTTTCGGACCATTTTCCGGAAGTATTGTTGACCGCTTCAGCCGAAAAAGGATCATGATGGCGGCTAATTTGCTTCAGTCTTTCACGGTTGCCCTGTATTTGCTGGCCGGTGACAGAATATTTTTTCTGTACACCCTGGCTTTTATGTATTCCTCATTTGACCAGCTTTATCTGCCTGCCCAGCAGGCATCTATACCCTGGCTGGTGGCAAAACCTCTTTATCCCGTAGCCAACGGAATTTTTCTCCTTACTCAACAGGCATCATTTTTGATTGGTTTCGGGCTTGGCGGTATATTTCTCTCTTTGCTTGGCCGCTCTCCGACCATCATCCTTTCTTCAATTCTTCTTATTATTGCTTCCTTGTGTATATCCCGTTTGCCACGGGATTCAGAAAGGGTTGAAAAATCTGATACTAACTCCGGGACCGAACGTTTTCTGGCGGATGTGGCTGACGGTTATAAACTTCTTAAGACTCATCCCGGAGTAAAATTCCCGGTGGTATTTATCATATTTTTACAGACGTTTATCACCATAATTGCCATTATCCTGCCTTCGTTTGTGAGTCAGGCGTTGGGTTTAAATCTATATCATGCAGGACCGGTATTGGTGATTCCTGCAGCCGTTGGTGCCTTATTTACCACCCTAACCCTGCCTAAACTGCTGCGCCATTCCAGAAAAAAACTGATCGTCGAAAACGGTATATTTACAGCCTCTCTTTCAATATTTGCCCTGTCATTTGCCGGATTTTTACCCGGGACACTTAAAATATTGGTTTCCATGATTTCAGCAGTCGGTCTGGGTACTTCATTTACTTCGGCTTTAATACCCACAAATACTCTATTGCAGGAACAAACCCCGGAAGAATTCAGAGGCCGTGTTTACGGAATACTGGTATTTTTCATGACAATTTCCACAACGGTTCCTTTGATCATCACCTCATCTTTGGTAGATTTGGTAGGATCGCAAATAATTATGTCTTTATTTGCATTAACTTTGCTGATTGCCTATTTAATTATTAAACAGAAAGGAGATCATGTCTTGGCAGGCGGTTTTAGGATTTGAAATTCATATTGAGTTGGGTACAAAATCAAAGATGTTTTGCGGCTGTCCGGCTGATCATTTCGGTAAAACACCGAACACCCAAACTTGTCCGGTATGTCTGGGTCTGCCCGGTGCACTGCCGGTACCCAACTCCAAAGCCATAGAGTGGTGTATAAAACTGGGTATTGCCTTAAACTGTCAGGTAAATCTCAAATCAAAGTTTGACAGAAAAAATTATTTTTATCCTGATTTACCCAAGGGTTACCAGATCAGTCAATACGATCAACCTTTTTGCACGGGTGGTTATTTGACTTTGAATTCCGGGAAAAATATCAATATCACCCGCGTGCATATGGAAGAAGACACGGCCAAACTGCAGCATTCCTTAATCGACGGGCATAAAGTTACACTTGTGGATTTTAATCAGGTCAGGAGTACCTTTGGTGGAAATTGTGACAGAACCTGAGTTTGATAAACCCGGATCAGGCTGTTGAATTTCTGAAAGAAATTCAGCAAATTGTCAGATCACTGAAGATTTCCAGCGCTGATATGGAAAAGGGTTCAATGCGTCTGGAAGCCAATATTTCACTACGCCCTGAAAATCAGAAGGAACTACCGAAATATAAAGTGGAAATAAAAAACGTTAATTCATTCCGATTTATTAAAAAAGCCATTGAATTTGAAATCTGTACGCCAAAGCGGTATATTGAAATTCAAATCAAGTTCCCGAACAGGAAACCAGGGGTTTTGACGAAAACCAAGGAATCACTTTCAGTCAGCGTTCAAAAGAAGAAGCTCATGACTACCGTTATTTTCCGGAACCGGATATTCCTCCTTTTACCTTTAATCATTCCCAAATTGAAAAGTGGAAATTACAAATACCCGAGCTGCCATCATCTAAAAGAAATACATTGTACACAAAATATAATCTTTCAGCTACCGTATGTAGGATATTAGGGCAAAATAATGATATGAATTCATTATTTACTCATATTCTGGAAAACAGTGATTTGGATGCGAAGACGGTTTCTGATTTTCTGGTAAACAAGCGTTACGGAACAAAGCTGCCGGGTTCTGTGAAAGACGCAGTGAAAATAATTAAATCTTTAAAGACACCTGTAGCTGCAGATCAATCACATTTGGAGGAGACCATAAAAAAAGTTGTAACCGCCAACCCTAAAGCCGTATCTGATTATCAGTCGGGAAAAGAACCGGCTTTATTTTTTCTGATCGGATGTGTCAGGAGGGAACTGGGAAATGTTGATATTTCAACAATCAAAGATCAACTTACCGGTCTTCTGAAACCAAAATAGTGTTAATATAAAAAAAGGAAACAGCGGTTAATCCGCTGACAACAAAAATATATGCCGTCAGAGTTTGTCCATCTTCATAATCATACCGAATACTCGCTTCTTGACGGATTATCCAAAGTGAGCAAACTGGTTTTAAAAGCTAAAGAACTGGAGATGCCGGCGTTGGCTATTACCGACCATGGAAATATGTACGGGGCAATAGAATTCTATAAAACCTGCCAGAAAGAACACATTAAACCTCTGATCGGAGTTGAAGGATATATAACTAACGGGGATCATACAAAGAAATCAGGCCGGGAGGACAGGGAAAATCATCACCTGGTTCTGATTGCCAAAAACTTCCGGGGATATCAGAACCTGATGAAGTTGACCACGATAGCCCACCTTGAAGGTTTCTATTACCGTCCGCGTTTTTCCAAAGAAATGCTTCAAAAATACTCTCAGGATTTAATTTGCCTTTCAGCCTGTCCCAAAGGTGAAATCGGCCAGCTTTTGATTGAGAATAAATACGATCAAGCCAAAAACGCCGCAGCCTGGTATCAGCAGGTATTTAACCGGGACTATTTTTTGGAAATTCAGCGTCATCAAAACAAAGATTATTACGATACGGTAAAGGATAATCCCAAATTACTGACTCAGCTGGAAAATTTTCAAAAAAGTGAAGACGTCTGGGTAAAAGGTATAATTTCCATCAGCCGTGATTTGGGTATCAGGCTGGTTGCCACCAATGACACCCACTACTTAAATCAGACAGACGCCAAAGCCCAGGATGTTTTGGTATGTATTTCCACGGGTAAGCAGGTAAGTGATACGGATAGAATGCGTTATGTAGATACACCCACTTTCCATTTACGCAGTTCCACGGAGATGTCAGGAATATTTTCAGACTTGCCGGATGCGATCACAAATACCCTGAAAGTTGCGGAAAAAGTCGATATCCAGATTGAACTGGGTAAATGGTATTTTCCGGAAATCGAAATACCTGATAAAAAAACAGCTCCGCAATATTTGCTGCAGACAGTCACCGAAAATTTTAAAAAGAGAATTCCGGACGCCGACCAGGTTACGTGTGACCGGCTGGATTTTGAATTGGATATTATCACCAAAAAGGGATACGCACCGTATTTTCTGATGATGGCTGATATGGTAAATTGGTGCACCGGTCAGGGAATTATTACCAACACCAGGGGTTCGGCCGCCGGTTCTTTAGTGTCTTATGTATTGGGTATCACGACGGTTGACCCTATAAAATACGGTTTGCCGTTTGAACGGTTTTTAAATCCTCTTCGCCCCAAGCCTCCTGATATTGATCTGGATATTGCCGATGACCGTCGGGAAGAGCTTATTACCCAGGTTACCCAAAAATACGGTTCGGATAAAGTAGCTCAGATATGCACTTTCGGACGGATGCTGGCCCGGGCTTCGGTCCGTGACGTGGGCCGGGTTTTGGGTCACCCTTATTCTTTCCCCGATCGGATAGCAAAACTTATTCCCCTGGGTTCCCAAGGGTTTCCGATGACAATTCAAAAAGCTCTTGAAGTATCTCCCGAGCTAAAAGTCCTGTATGATACTGATCCTCAGGCCAAACAACTTCTTGATCTGGCCCAGGAGATAGAAGGTAATGCCCGCCATGCTTCGGTTCATGCTGCCGGTCTGGTGGTATCTCCCAGCGAGATGATTAAATACTCACCCCTGCAGCTGGAACCCAACGGAACAAAAATTATTACCCAGTATGAAATGCATGCCTGTGAAGACGTGGGTCTGGTGAAATTTGACATTTTGGGGATCCGTAACCTCTCAATTCTAGGTGCAGCCCGCGATTTGATAGAAAAAAGCCGGGGGAACAAGATTGATTTAGCACAGTTACCGATAAACGATAAAAAAACTTACACCATGCTTTCCCGCGGAGAAACGATGGGAGTATTTCAGCTGGGAGGTTCAGGCATGACCAAATGGCTGATGGAACTTAAACCCAATCGTCTGGAAGATATTATGGTGATGATTGCTCTTTTCCGTCCGGGTCCGATGGCTAACATTCCGGAATACATTTCCCGGAAAAACAAACGTTCTTCCGTCACATACATCCACCCCAAAATGGAAAAATATTTGGATAAGTCATACGGAATTCTGGTTTATCAGGAGGATGTCCTTTTTACCGCACTGGAACTCGCCGGTTACGACTGGGGAGCAGTTGATGCCCTGCGCCAGGCAATAGGCAAGAAAAAACCCAAAGAAATGGCCCAGCAGCACGATATATTTGTTAAAGGTTGTATTCAGAATTCAAAACTTACTGAAATCGAAGCCGAAAAAATCTGGGAGCTGTTTGTACCTTTCCAGGGATACGGTTTTAATAAAGCTCATGCGGCCTCGTACGGAATCGTCTCCTACCAAACGGCTTATCTGAAAGCCAATTATCCGGTGGAATATATGACGGCTCTTTTAACCGCCGAATCGGGAAATACGGATAAAGTGGTTGAGGCGGTGGAAGAATGCAAACGGATGAAAATTTTTGTACTCCCGCCGGATATTAATCATTCGGATACCAAATTTACCATCGAAGAAAATGTTAAATCTCTGGATAGCCGGGCGATACGCTTTGGTCTGTCTGCCATCAAAAATGTCGGTGAAGCCGCAATCGCAGCCATCTTTTCCGCCCGTTCATCGGGAGAATTCATTTCATTTACGGATTTTTGTCTTCGAGTCGACAGTCAGAAAGTTAATCGAAAAGTTCTGGAAAGCCTGATTAAATCCGGCAGCATGGATGCTTTCGGCCGCAGGTCAGCCATGCTTTCCGCTTTGGATAAAATCCGAGAATTGGGTACCAGCATAAGTAAGTTAAAAAGCTCAGGGCAGGAAAGTTTGTTTGGTGATTCGGACAGACCAAACACGGATGACCACCTACCCGAAATGGAGGAATTTGAAAAAACCAAGAAATTGGAAATGGAAAAGGAATTACTGGGGTTTTATTTAACCGAACACCCCCATGCCGAAAAACTGTCACAAATCGGTAATGTCGTCAGCCACAGAATCAGCCAGTTATACGCTGAGGATTATTCAAATCAGACAGTCAGCATCGGGGGGATTATCGAATCCTGCCGTCAGGTGATGACTAAAAACGGGAATTTACCGATGTGCTTTGCCAAAATTTCAGACTTGGGTAAAAGTATAGAAGCCACGGTTTTCCCCAGAGTATATGCGGTTACTACTGATGTCTGGCGGCCTGACAACCTGGTTGTTTTATCGGGAAAAGTCGAACCCCTCGCTTTTTCTCCCGAAGAAGAAACAGACAACTCCAAAAAAACAATTACCATGGTGGTAAACTCTGCGGCAATATTTACGGGACCGGACACCATATTACCCCAGATTTCTTCCGTACCGAATACCAACCGATTGCCTGATAACCATCATCCCCGGGTGATTTCAATTTATATTCCTAAAAGTACTCCGTCAGCCAGGCTGGTAAGCCTTAACTCTCTGCTTCAGTTGCATAAGGGAAACTCTCAGGCTCAACTGGTATTCGCCGCCAACGGGTCTTCGAGAAGCGTTCCCCTGCCGTATGGTTTGGATTGGAACGAAGATTTAAAACAGGAAATCGACTCCCTGTTAAATAATTAAGATCTAAGGTAAAATAAGCGCTGATTCAATAAATATGGCCAACCGCACAGACATCAAAGGCGTACAGGTTCATTCCGGGGATGTAGTCCGCGTGCATCTTAAAATATTGGAGGGTGATAAAGAAAGAATTCAGATATTCGAAGGTATGATTATCGGTATCCGGGGCCGGGATGACAGCAAAACCTTTACCGTGAGAAAAATCGCCACGGGTAACATCGGGGTAGAAAGAATTTTTCCGGTCACATCCCCCTGGATTATAAAAATCGAAGTAAAAAAAGCGGGACAGGTGAGAAGGGCCAAGCTGGGATATATCAGGCGGAAATCAAGCAAACAGATTGCCCAGCTTTCACAGGTAAAAGTATAAACATGAGATATTTGGCGGCCATAATAATTTTGGCTTCCTTACTGCGTTTTACTAATTTAGCTACTCATCCCGCGGGGCTTTACTGGGATGAATATGACACGGGATACCAGGCCTTCTCCTTATTAAAAACCGGCAGGGATTACTTCGGAAATGTTCTACCGTCACATGTTCAATCTTTTGCCGATTACAGATCCGCATTATATGTTTACCTGACAGTTCCTTTGGTGAAAATTGTCGGCCTGACACCGGTATCTGTGCGTCTGGTTTCAGCCGTGTTTTCAGTAATATCAATCTTACTGATTTATTTATTATCACGGAAATATTTTGGTTTTGGTCGATACTCCTGGATTCCTTCTCTGACTCTGGCTGCCTCTCCCTGGCTGATGATCCAGGGTCGGATAGCAGCGGAATCCACCCTGCTGATCCCATTTATTTTACTGGGTTTAATAGGCTTTTTTGAATATATTTATCATCGGCGTTATTTATGGCTTTCTGCCCTGGGATTCTCCTTAACCTTCTGGATTTACGGCACCGCAAAAATATTTACTCCGCTTTTCTTAATTCTTTTGGCTTTAATTTACTACCCTCAAATTAAAAAAATAAACGCGTCATTAAAAAATATATTTCTTCCTATTCCTGATATTTATATCAATATCGTTAATTCCTGCCTACGAAACCTTTACCAAACCCATAGCCCGACGTTTCAGCGAAATCTCTGTTTTTACCGATCCGACCACCGCTTCTGAAATCAATTTTCGCCGTCTGGAAGCCGCCCTGGGGGCCGGTAAACCCCGTATAGTGGGTATGACACCCTCAATCCTGGAAAAAGCCGTCTACAACAAGTTGACTTACTGGGTGGAGAAAACCACGGCTAATTACGCATCCGCACTGTCTACCAATTTCCTGTTTATTTCCGGAGATCCGAACCTGCGTCACCAATTGGGTTTGGTTAATACCGGACAGTTGTATTTACTCGAATTTATACCTTTTATTATCGGGATTACAATTATTCTGAAAATATTATCCGTAAAATCATCTGCCAATCTTATTTTGGGTTGGTTGATTCTCGCCCCGTTACCGGCGATTATCACCCGTGACGGTGGTACACACGCCCCCCGGCTTTTGTTTCTCTTTCTGCCCATCATCTTTATCATTTCCCTCGGTATGAAAAAACTGATTTCTTTCAAAAAAGCTTTTCCAATTTATTTCTTCATATATTTTATTATCGTTACAGTAACTGTTTACTATTTTTTTACCACTTACCGGATTACCAGCGCTTCAGCTTTTAATTCAGGTTTTTCCGAAGCTATATCACTGGCTCTTAATAATACCCAAAAATATGACCGTGTAATCATTGACGCTCATAACGAATCCGTACTATTGCCGTACCTTTTTGTTTCCCAGACCGATCCTTTAAAATTTCAAAAATCTTTTCCACTACCGGCGGAAGATATCACTACAGGCATATCGGGTTATAAATTCGGTAACATCTTTATTTTATATCCCGGTACCCGGGACTGGAACAGTATCAAATTACCCGGTAATAATCTGGTGATATCCCGTTCCACCCAGCCGTTTATCAGTAAATTAAATCCGATGTATTCAATACCAAATCCTGATTCTTCAGCCGCTTTCGTGGCCTTTAAGGGGAACAATTAGGCCAATGGTAGAGTCTCCCCAGAGAGACAATGTATACGGTGGTTTTAATGGCTTCTTCAGCATTAAATCTTAAATCGGTATCGGGGTTTTCACCCATTATTTTTCTAAAATTTCTCCAGGTCGCGGGAGCGTATTGAAACAACCCACCGTAAATATAGTTTTTGGCTTTGGGATTGAAACCGGATTCACAAACAGCAATATGTCTGATCACATTCGGATCCACCCCTTTTTCAGAAGAATACCTATTAATTAAGTTATAAATTTGCTCTGAAGTAAATTCAGGCTGCGGTTTTGGTGTCGGTGTAGGTTTTTTTGTAGGCCGGGGGGTAATGGTAGGTGTCGGAGAGGGGATTAAGGTAGGGGCAAGTGTAGGGGTCAGATCCGCGGATACAGCTACCCCCTCGACTTTATTAGAAACTTTATCAATTGAATGATTGTTTTTTATGGGTTGAAAAACCAACAATGCCGCCAGTCCGGCGGACACTATCAATGGCGTTTTGTATGTCATTTAAAGAAATAATTGTGACCCTAACGAGCATGATTTCGGACGCTGGGATGAGCTAATTCTAACACTGAGGGAATGGTATACAACTTTATCGCTTTCAAAGTAACTTCAACTTTGATAAAAAACTGATCAATTTATTTTTATTTTAAAGATATCAAAAACATCTATACGATTTCTCATGAGGTTTTAATTCAGACTTTTATAAACTTGTCTAGGGTACAACTTCACTTATCTTGTATCTATTGGCTTTTTAAGATGAAAAATTTTTCTCAAATACAATTTCTCAAGTAATTCTTCACCGATGTCAAATTGTTGCAAAATAAAAGTATTTTCCAAAAAGCCGGATTGTAAAGAATATTTACCCATGTATTTGTTACCCGTTTTCAAAGCTGAATAATTTAAACTTTCATCTGGCGTTCTGATAGATGATTTTTCTTTGATGTATGTTTTATCAAAATTAATTGTGTTTTCATCAATATTTCCTTCAATTATCGCATCGCCTAAAGTGTCAAGAATTATTCCTCTGATCTTTCCGGTTTTTGGCAAATTACTATCCAGGTAAACCTCAAATAATCCTTCTTCTGGTATTTCCGAATCAGTTAACCAGTAACCAATAAAACCAGGTGTAGATAAAGGATCGATTCTTCCAACAGTTACAGCATAGTAATTTCTGGTTAATAATTTACGGATTAACATTTCTTCATTATTAATGTTTACGACCGGAGACAAAACAGGATATCTTCCATTTTGCATAACTTCGCTTTGATATTTTTCAATTATGGGGTTAGTTGCTAAAAGATCTGCATGAGCTTTTCCCAGAATCAATAAGTCCAGCGGCACTTTCATAATTTTGTCAAAGATATTTTCTTCCCTTTTTACCTTTAAAATATAATCGGCAATAACTGTGTGTCCATATGCTTCTCGAATTAATTCGTTCATTCTTAATTTTAATTCTTCCGGACTGCTTCCCAATTCTTCTTGCCAAAAATCTTCATCTTCATCTTCGTGAAGATATAATAGTTCTTCTAACATATATTTCGTTTCGTAGCAGAAATTTACTTCAAGTCGGTGGTTCGCAGATTCTAAAACCGACTTTACATCCTCCAGATATACAACTTCTAAATCGGAATCTTTGCATAGACTATCAATTTGTTGCCAGTAATTTACTGTTGAAGGAGAAAACTCAACAGTTCTTTTTGAAAAGGTGCCATATTCGTATTTTTGTGATATATCGGAATGGTATTCTATTCCCACACGCGATCCTTTAGGAAAGCTCTTTATAACGTTTTGTAAGTCGGCGCTCGGTTCAATAAAAATTGGGTGAATTTCCCCGAAGAAATCAACAGCTTCCACTCCGTGTACAACGCCTATCAGATGCTTTATATTTTGATTTCCAATTCTTTCTGCCGATTCAATTTCTTTAACCATTTTTGGTATGTTAACATATAACATTTAATAAACAGATAATCCCATCGAAATTAAATGAGGTTGTATTAAAATTTTATAATCTTGCCCGGGGTTAAACTTCACTCATTACAATACGGTAAGGCCCGTTTATAAATGTTCTCAAAAGAATTAACTAAATTGCCGATTAGTGACCCCGGAGGGATTCGGACCCTCGATTTCCTGGATGAAAGCCAGGCGTCCTAGGCCACTAGACGACGGGGCCGGCTTTACCTAATTTTACCAGAATTGCGATATAATTAACTGCCTTTCAGGTTTCGGGGCGCTAGCTCAAAGGCAGAGCACCAGCCTTTTAAGCTGTGGGTTCTGGGTTCGAGTCCCAGGCGCCTCACCAAAGTGATAAACTATAAATGGTGGATGTAATACGTTTACCTGAAGATGTCGAATTAACAAAATTTTTAAAGAATATTTCCTTTGTAGGAATTATTTTGTCTTTGGTTTTTACCGCCATTTCGTTCTTTAGATATTTAAACATAACCCCTCTTGTTTCTTCACTATTTCTAATTACGGCACTTTCCCTTATGGTAAGGCCTACGGATAAGATGACTAATATACCAAAATATATATTTGTCAATTTACCATTATTGGGAGGGATTATGATTTTTGCCTGGAGTCTAATTAATATTTTTTTTCGCTTTTACAATATAAGTTTAAATACAAATATTAGTTTTATCCTTATGGGATTAACTCTTACCATCCCTTACGCTACATTTTTATACCATCGTTTCCATCCGACCCAACTTATTTCTTTCTTGATATTTTTATTAAATTTGGAACCGGTATTAAATTATATTTATAAGATGTTTCTACCAACAATTCCAAATCAGGTATCCTTGTCTTCATTTTTCACCTCATGGATTTTTATTCTTATTAGCGGTTCAATTATTTTCCGATGGCCCGGAAGAGGATTCGTGAGTTACTTTACTAGCGATTCTGTAAGCGGGTCACTCGCCAGAAGAACATTATTGGTAAACATTCTCATTATCCCATTTATAGGGTATTTGGGTTTGTATACGAATTTTGTACTCAGCCTGGTGGTGTTGATTTCCATGATAGCCGTATTATTTTGGATAAACACCAGATATTTATATAATTCCGAATTGGATAATTTCCTAATCAGAGAAGAATTAAGGAAACATAATGTTAATTTAAGATTACACAACGAGGATCTGACTGAAAAAATTCAAAATCTTGAAAAAACCAAGCAACATTATTTAGAGAATTTAAATTACCAAGATAAATTTCGTGACATTGCAGAATCTTTAGGATAGATTTTAAACATTTTCATCAATTAATATTTTCGCACGACGCCAAGTGTGCTAAATGCCCTAATGATTCAAAAAATTCTTCCGGAACATTTGAATATCAACAAAAAAAGCAAAAACAAAGAGAATTATTAATTTCTGATGAAAATATCCAAAATACAATCGACTAAACAGCCTGTACGAATTGCTCCTACACTTCTAAGGCAATTAAAACAAGGCTCTTAACCTATATAACCCATAGAAAAACATGCTAAGACGAAGGTTTAACCAAGCAATTAACTAGTAATAATACGTAATAATTAAGGTTTTTTATTTGTTTAACAATTCCATACCAACAACTACAGCTGTTCCGGTGAGCAAACCCAAGGTTCCGGCTGCCAGAGTGTATTTAACCTTTCTGACCTCTTCAGGATGATCATACATCCAATCCTTCGCTTCCCACCCAAAATCTTCAATGGCTATTGCCATGCCCTGTAATTTATTCCACGCAGCGGAAGTCCGTTGTTTCAAACTAGGCAATTTATCGGGTATAACCTCTGATCTAAACATCAAAATGCATTATATACTAATAAGCCTATAATGTATAGTAGTTGTATTATTTCAACAGTTTCCACTCTATTAATTCCGGAAAACGTTGCTTGAGTTTTATTAAGGTGTGTTCTTCCAGCCCTCTTCTTTTCCCGGAATTCACTTCTTTTTCTAAAAGTACAAAACTCCCGATACTTAGTACATTAATCATAATAAATAGCATAATAAAGGCTTTTATTAAGTTAGGTTTAATTTTGGAAAATAGCAGACCCAGAAGTACAGCAATAAACGGAATGTTAGATATGTACATCCTGCCTCCGTAGGCAGGGGCAGACCATCCCCCTTGGAGAGAAACCAGCTATATACGTAGGGATCAAGAAAGCCAGGAAGTATTTCATCCAGGGTTTTCTAATCCAAAACAATACGGTCAGTGCCAGGAAAATAATTGGAGTCCTGATAAGTCCTGTGAGCGGATTAAACAAACTGCCCAAAAAATCAGGGTAAACTCCAGCGGTAACATAAGTCTGGGGCCATGGAGTACCGTATAAACGGTACCAATCCCATATTTGGGGTAGGATTACCAAGAATCCTGAAAAACCGCTGATTAACACCGAAAATGGCTTATCTTTCAGTCGCCATAAAAGTGGAATAGCCAATAAAATTTCCTGCACCCTGACCAAAGTCGCCAGTCCCACAATCAACCCTGAAACAATCTGCCACTTTCGGCTTTTTAGATCCGCTGTAAAAAACACCAGCCAGAAGGTTACTGTAATAAGATAAGATGCGAAATGCGAGTTGATTACATCGTACCCGCCGTAATACAGAAGGGGACTGGCAGAAAGAATTGCCAAAGCGGAAAACCAGGCCGTCTTATTATTGCCTGTTAGTTTTCTCACCAGCCGCTCGGTCAGATAAGTTGCCAGTGTCATATAGAAAATAATGCCTAAACCCACGGTAACCTGGTAAATATCGGAGTAACCATTATTTAACCACCCTATTCCGGCTAAATTTGAGATGAAATTAATACCGTTGGCCAGAACATAAAAAGGGAAAATAAATACAGCTGTTCCCGCGGGATGAATGTTATCCGTAAGCTCTCTGTCGGTAACTTTGGTTTTTTGAATTACCGGGGAGAAAGCTTCCGGATGGGCGTTATTAAATTCCGGACGATACAGATGTTTGTACTCATTTGTAAAATCAGGATCTTTATCAAAATACCAGGTATGCAGATAGGCCCAATAGTCAATTCCGTCACCGTATACAGCCTGTCCGGCAACAGCGTAATGCCCTAAAAATATTAGAGAGAGAAACAGATAGATAAACAGGTATTTTTTCACATTGACCCATTTTTTTCTTCTTTACGGTTCATTTCATATAATGCCACGATAAAAAGCGACTCGCTCCACCCCAGAGGAGTATTCTCGTTGTATTCCGGTGAATTTGAAAAATAGAGTTCGGGTATGCCTTCCGGGGTATCTTCGGCCACCAGGTCCTTAATTAGTTCGGCAGCTTTATCTTTCCTGCCTGTTTTCTGATAAATTATCGAAAGCCAAGACAGTCCGAAAGTCCACTCTGCTTCCTCACTGTAACCATCCGGATTCTTATTAAAATATTTATCTCCCTTATATCTGATAACTCCCCTTTCTCTTTTGAGGTGGTATTCAACATTATCCAGAATTTGATCCCTCTGCTTTTCGGAAACCACGTCATATGGCCAAATCAGAGATAATAAAGCCAAATCGACAAAACGGCTTAAAGATTCTCTGGGTAAAAGTTCATTCAAAGCTTTTTCGCCTTTTCTGATTAAAATCCGCGGAACTTCAATTTCTGAGATTCTCGAGATTGACTTTAATCCCGCAACACAGGCTCCGATTGATGAAGAATGTTGTTCCTCTCCTTCTTCCCACATCCCCGAATCCCGGTCATGCCAATACTCAATTGACTGTAAATATTTGACGAGTTTGTTAATAATTCTGAAATGTTCGGGAGTTTTTAATATAGACCGTTTCTGATTAATTTCCAGTTCACCTATCCGGTACAAAATACAGCCGATGGCATCATTTTGTTTATTACCCCAATCTTCCCAAAACTCATCAAATGTTTCCGGGTGAAACCTGGCGTGAATATATTGAAAAGGAGCTTCTGGCCGGTGATTTATTGCCCAGTCGATTTTCGGTTCGTATCTGATAAAAATATCCAAAATTGCCCTGTATGTTTTTTCAACAGTTTTCCAGTCACCGATTATTTCAAAAGCCAGAGTTTCATAGAAATTATCCCGAAGCCATGACCGGTCGTACCAGGAACCCGTACCTTTTTCCGAGGCGGCAAACAACCCGGTGGGATATTGCAGACTTTTTAATATGTCCAGATGCCTGTCGATTAATTGCTGGTAGGTGAGTCTGGCCATTTCTTATAGTATATTACGATATCAGAATGATAAAACACACCACCAGCTGCCCACGGGGAACGTCTCTGATAATACTTTTTCTGGTGAATGAAATGCTGACGCGCCTCCGCCGTCCAGATTTACAGCGTCAGTCAGATTAAGATCTTCTTTAAGGTTAATTAACTGTAATATTTCCGGAAGATCCTTAAGATAAGGCCCTATTTTTTCCGTTTCCGGATCAAAAACGGCTATAAATATCACCCGCCCTGATAAATCCTTGGCAAATATCATCCTTCTGGCGGGTTTGTCTCTTTCCATATTAAATTTTGTCACCTTGCCATTGCTTATCAGTAACGGTCCTGTCTGTAATGCAATTTTTGCCGAATCCGAAAATTCTTTGCTTATGTGCAAAATATTATCGATGTATATAAATCCGTTTAAAGTAATGCTCTGCTTGGATTTATTCAAAATCTTTTTATCAATTTTCACCAACCCCTGTGCTTTCCCGTCCGTTCCGTAAAAACCCCCATTTATACCGGCGCTGCATTTTCCCGCAATCATTAATTCAAAAGATGTCCTCTTTTCGGCATAATTTGCCACTAAAGAAAGTTTATGCGGGTCGATGTCTTTTAAAAAACGATAAGCGTAGTTGATATTCCCGTAAGAAATGGTATATGGTACAACATCCGGCGGCTGATCTTTTGTATCCAGTGATAATAGTATAAAGACAAACGAAATGATCCAGGAAATCATATAATGATTATAATATGCGCATTTTAGGTATCGATCCGGGTACGGCCACTACAGGTTTCGGGGTAATAGATGTCAATCCCGACGGAACTTATATACTCATAGATTACGGTTTGGTTTCGACTTCAAAAGACCAGCCTCACGGTCAGAGATTAAATTTAATCTATGAAGGTATTTCCGGAATAATTTCCAAGCACCATCCTGAGGTAGTATCAATTGAAAGATTATTTTTTGCCACTAACGCCCTGACCGCCATCGCTGTGGGGCAGGCAATCGGAGTGATAAAACTGGCCATTCACCATCAAAAACTCCAGGTTTTTGACTACACTCCGATGCAGGTCAAACTGTATGTCGGAGGCAGCGGCAAGGCAGATAAGAACTTGATGAAAAAAACAATCAAAAAACTTCTAAAAATTCGTGTAAAAAAAGGCAATAAATCGCATTTTGATGATATCGCGGATGCTTTGGCTCTGGCGGTGTGTCACGCCAAAAAATCGCCTCCTGCCTGATGACCAAAATTAAAATTTTATTTTTTTTCCTCATATTTATCTTTTCCGGATTTTCCGGAGCATTTGCCATTACGGATCCTTTATCAGTGCCCAATAACCGTATCGGGGTACATATACTTGATCCGGGTGAGATTTCTGACGCGGCAAAACTGGTTAACAGCAGCGGAGGCAAGTGGGGATATGTTACCGTTCCCATCAGAAGCGATGACCGGAACAGAGAAAAATGGACGGCGTTCTTTAAAGAATGCTCACGTTTGCAGATTATCCCTTTGATACGATTAGCGACATACGTAGACGGCGATCATTGGGTAGCTCCCAAAGCCACAGACCTAGTCGATTTTGCAAATTTTCTTAATGATATGCCCTGGCCTGTAAAAAACCGATACGTAATTATATTCAATGAACCCAATCACGCTAAAGAATGGGGAAATGAAGTTTCCCCGGGGGATTACACCTCAATATTAAACGATGCCAGAGACATATTTTTATCAAGGTCGCCGGATTTCTTTCTTATCTCTGCGGGTTTGGACATGTCGGCCCCCACAAATCAGACTTCGCTTGATGCCTTAAGATTTTACAAAACAATGACAAACGCCAATCCTTCCTGGTACCGGGCTATAGACGGCCTGGGTGTTCATGCATACCCCAATCCCGGATTTGTCTCATCTCCGTGGTCAAAAAGCAGATTTGGTATTACAAGTTACCAATATGAAGTTAAATATCTAAAATCACTGGGCTTTTCTTCAAAACCTGTTTTTATCACTGAAACAGGATACCTGGGACAAGAGGATTTTTATACTGTCTCATTAAATAAAATCTGGTTGGATAAAAATATTGTTGCCATTACTCCATTTGTTTTATTTGCAGGTGATGGAGATTTTATTCAATTTTCACTACTGGATCTTTCACACCAACCCAAAAAAACATATCTTTCCATTCAGAAACTCCCAAAAATTCAGGGAAGCCCGTTGTTAAATGACATAATTGCCCCTTTACCCGTAAATTCATCTGATTTCGTTTCCGCTTCGGTGTCAGCCGCTTCAAAACCCGATATTATTACCCGCTTAAAAAATATCCTCTTTCCTCCTCAGCCTTCACTCTTAATCGGTCAAAATACTGTAAAAGTGGAAATTGTCCGGTCTGCGGAAGATCAAAGTCGGGGTTTATCCAATAGATCCTTCCTACCCTCCGGTTCAGGTATGCTTTTTATATTTGATAAACCGCAAATTCGGTCTTTTTGGATGAAAGATATGCTGTTTCCCTTAGATTTTATCTGGATAAATGACTTACAGGTTGTTCAGATCGACGAAAATGTTCAGCCTCCCGAAAATAAATTTGCTCCGCCTTCTGTAATCAACTCCCGACAGCCTGTTGATTGGGTGCTGGAGGTCAATGCCGGATTTGCCGCAGTCAATTCTGTTAAAGTTGGTGACAGGGTTGTGCTAAACTCACCATAAAGAAAGGGGGTGAAATTTGTGACCAATCTCAAAATCGGATCAGTCTCGCACTATTACCCAAAAATTGGCGTAGCTGTAATTGATTTGGTTTCTTCCGTTCACACGGGAGACAAGATATCTTTTTCGGGTTCAACAAATTACGTTCAAACCATAGAGTCTATGCAAATTGAACATGAATCCATCAGCGGGGCCAAAAAGGGCCAAACAATCGGATTAAAAGTTGATCAGCCAGTTCGTCCCGGAGACGAAGTTAGCAAAGCTTCATAGATTCTTGAAGTCAAAATATGATTTGGCATCAGGCGCCGGATGTATTACGTCGGGTAAAATTCCTTTCATCTCACTTAAACTTGGACCACATTATTCCCAGTCAGGTATTTTGCTTCAGAAGTCGGGGTTCTTCCGGCAGGGCGACAGCCCGTATCTGGAGTCTGCCGAAAATATGGCAGCAGGCGCTAAATGTATCTCCCGGATATTGCCTTGAGGTTATCAGTGAGAAATATGACAGACTTACCGAAGCCCAGAAGGAAAAGGTTGTTATTCATGAGTTGTTACACATTCCCGGAACATTTTCCGGCAGTCTCAGTCCTCACCGCAATATTCGCCGCAGGACTTTTCTTCATTATCATGACCAAGTAGAAAGACTTTTTCACTCTTTAGTTAAAAAATCTTACGAATAAAATATGTTGGTAATTCACGGAAAAAATCAGGTTGCTTCAAGAGCTCAATATATTTCTCTTAAAAAACAGGAAATATTAAAAAATAAACAAATTCTGGAACTGTCGGGGTCCTCAATTACTTTTTCTCAGTTGAAGTTATCAGTGCAATCGGGGACATTGTTTGGTGATTCCACAGGCATTTTCATTCAGGACTTTTTTTCCTCCAGGCCATCAGCGGAAAAAAAATCAATTATTAAATTTTTGCTCGCTGATCCTGAAATCGGAATAGTTTTCTGGGAAGGTAAGGATGTATCAGATCAGTTAAAAGAATTTCCACAAAATATTTATCAAAAATTTGATTTACCAAGAAGTACATTTAATTTTTTAAATACGTTTTCTCTTTTGGATTTAACAAATTCATTACAAACATCCCCCCCGGAACAGATTTTGAATTTACTTATTAATCACCTGCATTCCCTGATACTTGAAAAAGAGCATCTGGGTGAACCTTCCGGCTGGAAATCAGAAAAACTAAACAAGCAGTCATCAAAATATTCACTATTAAAATTAACGGAGTTATATTTGGATCTTTTAGACCTTGATTACAAAAATAAAACCTCTTCTTTTCCATACAACCTGGTTTCTGGGCTTGAACTTTGGGTATCCAGGCTTTAGGATTAATATTCAGTGGATTCTTTAAACGTTTATCAATCGCTTTTGGATTTTCCCAAACAGTGCTCTCAGGTTATCTCTGAAATATCCGAAACGACATTACCTTCTGATTGTGATTCTGTTAATAATATAGTCGTTTCAGGTATGGGCGGATCGGCATTAGGCGGAAGAGTTATCCAATATCTGGAACGAAACAGTTTAAAAACCCCCATTGTCATATCAACAGAGTACTTTTTACCGGAATTTGTGAACAAGGACAGCCTGGTAATAATTTCCAGTTATTCGGGTAATACTCAGGAAACAGTTTCTTCATTTAAAGATGCCATCAAACGCCGGGCAAAAATATTTGTGATAGCTACCGGTGGTGAAATTGCAAAAATGGCTAAGGAGGCGAACATTCCGGGTTACATATTTGATCCCCGTTTTAATTCCTGCTCCGAACCCAGAATGGGTCTTGGTTACAACATTATGTCGATCATCTGTACTTTGGACAGGTGCCGTTTGACAAAACCATTGGAGAATCTGGAATCTTTAACCGGTTATCTGACTCAAAAGCAATCGGACAATGAAAAATATCAACAACTGGCTGAGGAATTATCAGGAAAAATTCCGCTGTTTATTGCCAGCGAGCACCTGACGGGAGCCTTGCACTGTATCAAAAATCAATTTAACGAAACCGCCAAGAATTTTTCCTTGTATTTTGATCTTCCGGAACTTAATCACCACCTTCTTGAGGGTTTGGCATACCCACCTTCCAATCCCGAAAACCTAATTTTTGTTTTGGTAAATTCAAAATATTATCATCCCGAAGTAGCCAAAAGATATCCTGTTTCTTTAGAAATTATTCAAAAACAACACTTTATTACCCAAGAGATCAAACTCGATGGTCCTTCCCCGCTTTTTGAAGTAATGGAGTTGATTCAAATGGGTGCTTTCTGCGCTTATTATCTTTCCCAGCTAAACCAGGTCGATCCGGGGGTTATTCCGTGGGTAGATTATTTTAAGAAAGCTTTTTCCTCTCCAAGCGGGTAAACAATATTGTATACTTTTCCTACTGCCCTATGAAATTTGTCAAATGGTTTGAAGATTTATCTAAAGAAGATGTCAATATTGCCGGAGGCAAAGGAGCAAATCTCGGGGAATTAACCAAGGCTAAAATTCCCGTTCCTCCCGGTTTTGTAGTTCTTTCTTCAGCTTATTTTCATTTTCTGGAGTTTAATAAACTTCGTCCTCATATCCACCATATTTTATCCAATTGTGATGTTCTGGACCCTAATCAGCTGGAAACCGCCTCCCATAAAATTCAGGATCTTTTGGATAAGTCGGAAATTCCGGATGACATTTCTTCTGAAGTATTTGCTTCCTATCAAAAATTGTGCGAGCAAAATCCATTATTTCATTCTACCCTGCCAGTAGCTGTCAGGTCATCAGCTACGGCAGAAGATTTGCCGGATGCTTCTTTTGCGGGACAGCAGGAGTCATATTTAAACATATCGGGAGACGCTAATGTTTTACTTAAAGTTAAAGACTGCTGGACATCTCTTTTTGGTGCAAGAAGTATTTTTTACCGTGAGCAGCAGAAATATGATCATTTCAAAGTAGGTATCGCCGTTCCTGTGCAAAAAATGGTTCAGTCAGACGTGTCCGGGGTAATGTTTACGGTTGATCCCATATCCCAGGATAAAGACCGGCTGGTGATTGAGGCAGGATACGGCCTTGGAGATTATATTGTTCAGGGTGTCATCACCCCTGACCATTACGAGGTATCAAAATCAGATCTCAAAATTGTTAATAAACAGCTTCATAGTCAGGAAATAATGGAAATCAGAAGCCTGCATGGCGTGAAACAACAAAAAGTTCCTGCAAAAATTCAGTCCAGGCAAAAATTGTCAGACAGTCTGATTGTCGAATTGTCACAGATTGGAAAAAAAATTCATCATCATTATTTTTTCCCCCAGGATATTGAGTGGGCTTTGGAAAAAGGTAAATTGTATATTACGCAGTCCAGACCAATTACCACTCTGGATACTAATTCTCAAACTGCTTTGGCAGGTGCGGTTGTTAAACCAATAATAAATCTCGAAAAAATTCTTTCAGGAGCCCCTGCTTCACCCGGTGTTGTTGTCGGCCCCGTAAAAATTGTTCCTGATGTCAAACATCTGGATAAGGTTAAAAATGGTGACATTATGGTTACGGACATGACCACGCCGGATTTTGTGCCGGCCATGAAAAGGGCTACCGGAATCATTACCAACCGGGGAGGTCTGACTTCGCATGCAGCCATCGTATCCCGGGAACTGGGAGTAACTTGTGTGGTCGGTACTTCAAATGCCACAAAAATATTAAAGGACGGAATGGTAGTAACTGTCGACGGAGGAAGTGGGGAAATATATAAGGGGGGAGCACCTAAATCATCCATTTCCGTCATACCTCATCCTGTATATAAGGAAGATAAAAATGTCGATACTGCCACCAAAATATATGTAAACCTGGCGGAAACGGAATTAGTTAAAGAAATCTCTGAGCGTCATGTCGATGGTGTCGGACTTCTTCGTGCAGAATTTATGATTGCCGGAATCGGTGTCCATCCCAAAAAATTGATTCATGACCACAAGGAACACGAATTTATCAATAAACTTGCTCACGATATCTCTATTTTCTGCAAAGGTTTCAATCCCCGGCCTGTCATCTACAGAGCCACTGATTTTAAAACCAATGAATACCGCGCCCTTAAGGGAGGAGAAAAATACGAACCGGAAGAGAGTAACCCGATGCTGGGATTTCGGGGTGCCTACCGTTATATAAAAACCCCTGAAGTGTTTAATCTTGAGTTGGAAGCTATTAAAAAAGTCAGAAACAAAATGGGGTATAAAAATCTTCACCTGATGATTCCTTTCGTATCTACGGTTGATGAAATGATTGAAGTAAAAAAATTAGTGGCAGCATCCGGACTTTACCGTTCTTCACAATTTAAACTATTTATGATGGTGGAAATACCCGCCAACGTAATTCTTTTAGAAGATTTTATTGATATCGGAATTGACGGAGTATCGATAGGCAGTAATGACCTTACCATGCTGATTCTCGGCATCGACCGCGATAACAGTGAAGTGGCACCGGTATTTAATGAGCGCAATCCGGCAGTCCTCTGGGCGCTGGAAAGAATTATCAAAACCTGTGTCAAGAAAGGCATAGCCTGCGGTATCTGCGGTCAGGCACCGTCCGAATATCCGGAACTGGTGGAAAAATTGGTCAACTGGGGAATTACCAGCATTTCCGTTAACCCTGATGTTATTGCCAGAACCCGTGAAATTGTATACCATTGTGAAGAGAGGTTAATAGAAAATGCCAAAAATTAATCGCGTTTACGGCCGGGAGATTATTGATTCCAGAAGTAATCCCACTATTGAAGCCATTGCGGTTCTGGACGACGGCAGTTTTGGTATGGCCTCGGTCCCTTCGGGCAGTTCTACCGGGGCTTATGAATGCATCGAGTTGCATGACGGCGACCCCAACCGCTATTTTGGCAAAGGCGTGCTTAAATCCGTAAATTTTATTAACAACGACATTAATAAAGCTCTTTCCGGACAATCAGCTGATTCTACCCAGCAGGTAGATAAACTACTTCTGGATTTGGACGGTACTGCCAATAAAAGTCACTTCGGAGCCAATACTCTTCTGGGTGTTTCCATGGCCATCACCAAAGCCCTGGCACTTTCTCATAAGATGCCCCTTTATAAATATATCGCTGCCTTATCAGACAATAAACAGACCCTTTTTATCCCCACTCCCGTATTTAATATGATTAATGGCGGCAAACACGGTGCCGGCAATCTGGATTTTCAGGAATTTCATGTCATCCCTACCAGAAATACTTCTTTTTCTTCCATGCTTCAGACGGGGGTGGAAATTTATCAAACCATAAAGAATCTGCTCTCCCGTCGCGGTGCCATTCATAGCGTGGGAGATGAAGGCGGATTTGCTCCGAATCTTTTTACTAATCTGGACGCTTTGGAAATACTGGTGGAATCCGTAAACGAATGCCACCGAAAGTTGACAATCGACGTTGAGCTGGGTCTGGATGTCGCTGCTAACACATTTTTTAAAGATGGAAAATATACCATTAAAGACAGAAGCAGTGCCATGGATACGTCGGAATTTGTGGATTATTTACGTGATCTGAACAAGCAATATCATTTACAGCTTTTGGAGGATCCTTTACATGAAAATGATTGGAAAGGCTGGTCCAGTCTGACCGCTGAATTGGGGGGCAGTACCATTGTAATAGGTGATGATCTGCTGGCAACAAACAAGGACAAAGTTACCAAGGCTATCGCTGAAAAAGCCTGTAACGGAATTATTGTCAAACCCAATCAGATCGGAACGGTTACCGAATCCATCGCCGTCGTCAAACAGGCACACGCCGCCGGATGGAAAACCAATGCCTCCCACCGTTCCGGTGAAACCGTCGATACTTTTATTGCGGATTTTGCTGTCGGTGTGGGGGCTGATTATGCCAAATTCGGAGCCCCTGCCCGCGGTGAAAGGGTAGTCAAATACAACCGTTTCTTAGCCATAGAATCGGAATTGTCTGCTTCTTCATAAGAATTTATGCCTTTATCCTCCCGAGCCAAACCAGTAGTTTTGGCCATACTTGATGGTTGGGGTATTGCCCCCTCCGGACCCGGAAACTCCATCTCTCTTGCGTCAACCCCCAATATCACCTCTTACTGGAACAACTATACCCATACTCAGATTATTGCCCACGGAGAATCTGTCGGTTTACCCAAAAGGGAACCGGGTAACACCGAAACCGGACATTTAAATCTCGGTGCCGGCAGTGTGGTTTATCAGGATCTTCCCAGAATAAATATGTCTATAGCTGACGGTAGTTTTTTCCAAAATCCCAGCCTTTTAGCTGCCGCCAAGCATGTTCTTGAAAATTCTTCTCAAATGCATTTAATGGGATTGGTGGGAGGAGGCGGGGTACATTCCGATCTTTCGCATTTCTATGCTCTTTTAAGGTTTTGCCATCAACAGCAGTTATCCCGTGTTTTTATTCATATTTTTACCGACGGCCGTGATTCCCCTCCCACATCAGCTTTAACTTATATTCATCAGCTGCAATCTGTAATGTCGCGTGAGGGGGTAGGTACAATTGCCACAGTTATGGGTAGGTATTACGCCATGGACCGGGATTTCCGCTGGGACAGAACCCAGAAAGCCTATCTTTGCCTGACAAAATCGGTGGGTAAGACTGCGCCGAATATCGAAACTGCGGTGCAACAGGCCTACGATCTAAAACAAACCGACGAATTTGTTGAACCAACAGTGATACTTGATTCCCAAAATCAGCCAATTTCTTCAATTAAATCAGGCGATGCCGCGGTTTTTGTTAACTTCCGCATCGATCGTCCCCGGGAGCTGACCAAGGCATTTGTTCTGGATAATTTTGAAAAAACGGCCAATATTATTGGATTTGATCCCTATTCAATCGAATATCTGAAAAAGCACGATATCTCGGGTATTCAAATATCACAACAGCCTCCTTTTTCCCGGCCTGAAAAAATCGCAAATTTGTATTTCGTTACTATGACCGAATATGAAAAAAATCTTCCGGTTCACATTTCTTTTCCACCTCTGGCCGTGGAAAATCCGATTGGAAAAATCATATCCGAACACGGGTTGTCACAACTGCGTGTTTCCGAATCTGAAAAAGAAAGATTTGTTACTTATTATTTTAACGGTCTCAAAGAAACTCCTTTTTCCCGCGAAGAACGGATAATCATTCCTTCCCCGAAAGTACCTACTTACGATAAAAAACCCGAAATGTCTGCTTATGAAACCACCAAACGCCTGATTGAAGCCATTAAATCAAATAAATACGATTTTATCGTAATTAACTATGCTAATCCTGACATGGTGGCTCATACCGGAAATATCAAGGCAGCAGTCAAAGCCGTAGAAACAACCGATACCTGTATCGGCCAGCTTGTACCGGTAATTTTGGAATGCGGAGGAGTACTGCTTATCACCGCCGATCACGGAAACGCTGAGGAAATGGTTAATGTTGCCACCGGAGAGGTGGATACGGAACACAATGCCAATCCTGTTCCGCTTATAATTATCGGTAACAATTTTAAGACCGGTGCTCAAATCAGCCAGGGAATTCTGGCCGATATTGCTCCAACGATTCTTAATCTTTTGCAGATACCCTTACCTTTTACCATGAATGGACGTAATCTTATTCCCTAGGTATATAGACCAATATTGTCACCTCACCTCTGAATGTTTTTTCATCATCCGGACCGATATATTCAAATATTTTTGTCATTTCACGGGCTACAACAATCTGCGCACCGGGATATCGGTCTTTTATGTCTGTTAAAGTTATTTTAATTCTTTTTGGTGATTCGTAAATTATGGTAGTGGTTTCTTCCGGAATTTCCCATTTTTTCGATAAATATCCCAGAAATAAAAATTTGTTTGTCGGCAAACCTGCAGCACTCAATGCGGCGGTCACAGCCGACGCTCCCGGGATAGGAACAACACTAAAACCATGTTCTTTAGCCGATTTCACAACTTTATAACCGGGATCAGAAATAAGGGGAGTACCCGCATCCGAGACAATCGCCAGATCGGTCTTTTCCAGGATTTCCAAGACTTTTTGAACTTGACCCGCTTCATTCCAGTCACGTACGGAAATATATTTTGGGTTAATTTGACCCGTAATATTTAATAATCTGGAATATTTCTCTTCTAAAATTGTAATCAACTGGCCTGTCCTTCTGGTATCTTCACAGGCAATGACCGGTACACTGAGTAACACTTTTATGGCTCTGATGGAAATATCCTCCAGATTGCCAATCGGAGTTGCTACTACGTATAATGTTCCCATATGGAGATTATAAGTTATGTCGTTGATTTTATCCTTCATATCGATATTCATTTAGGGAGTCTGATTTCCGCTTACGGCAATTTCGTATATGCAATTCTGTTTCTGATTATTTTTCTTGAAACCGGACTGGTAATTACTCCGTTTTTACCTGGAGACAGTTTGGTATTTGCCGCAGGTGCTTTTTCAGCCTTAGGTTCGCTTAATGTCTTTCTTGTATTTTTATTACTGTCTTTTTCCGCCATTTTGGGAGACACCGCAAATTACTGGATAGGTTATTTTTTCGGAAAAAAAATTCTCAGCCATCCCAAATTACCTATCAATCAGGAACATATAGACAAAACCAATGCCTTCTTCAAAAAGCACGGAGGAAAAACCATTATTTTGGCCAGATTTATGCCTTTTATCAGAACTTTTGCCCCTTTCGTAGCAGGTATAGGCAAAATGAACTATAAAAATTTTATCTTTTATAATTTTATCGGTGGTATTTTATGGGTAGGTATGTTCACATTTGTCGGATATTTTTTCGGCAATGTGCCTTTTGTAAAACACAATTTTTCCCTGGTTATAATCGCGATTATCCTTCTTTCAGTTTCTCCCGCTTTCTATGAATTTATCAGACACAAAATTAAAAAAACCTCTAATTACTAATACCGTACTTCCGGATTACTCCTACAACTTTTCCCTGAATTCTAACCTTGTCTCCGGCCACAAAAATCGGTGACATTGTAGAATTTGCAGGTTCCAGCCGTACCCTTGTAGCTTCTTTAAAAAATCTTTTCAGTGTAGCAAAGCCGTTGTCGAGTAACGCCACTACCACTTCACCGTTACTGGCGGTTTCCGTTTGTTCGATCACCACATAATCTTTATCAAATATTCCTGCTTCGATCATCGAATCACCTTTTACCTGAAGAACGAAACAACGTTTCTTGGGATTTACCATACTCGGAGGGACGCTGAATATGGAGTTCGGGTCGGTATAAGGTTCAATTGGTGATCCTGCGGCAATAAAACCAAGAACCGGTAATTCTATAGCCGCTTCACTGGAAGTTCTTTCCGCGGCATTTTTGTCCAGTATTTCCAGACCTCTGACAGAACCCTCGTATTTCTTAATAACTCCTTTTTTAACCATTGCCTGTAAATGTTCATGTACGGTAGCCAGTGAACTTACTCCCAAAGCCTTGGCAATCTCCTGTAAAGTAGGGGAATACCCATTTGCCTGAATATACTGTGCCACAAAATCCAGAATTTGCCTTTGCCTGTTGTATAAAGTTACCGGCATACATATAATCTAACCGAAGAAAACACAAATGTCAAGCCTATGTTTAAACTTAACGCTTCATATAAACCAACCGGAGACCAGCCGGAGGCCATCAAAAAATTAATTTCCGGTATCAAATCAGGGACGAGACATCAGGTGCTTTTGGGTGTCACCGGTTCCGGTAAAACGTTTTCGGTGGCAAATGTTATAGCTTCGGTACAAAAGCCCACTCTGATCATATCCCATAACAAAACTTTGGCGGCTCAGCTTTACCAGGAGTTTAAGGAATATTTTCCCGACAATGCAGTCTCATATTTTGTTTCCTATTACGATTACTACCAGCCTGAAGCTTATATTCCACAAACTGATACCTATATTGAAAAGGAAACCGATATTAATTCAGAAATTGATAAATTACGTCTCGCGGCTACTACCAATCTCCTTACCCGGAAAGATGTCATAGTGGTGGCATCCGTCTCCTGTATTTACAACCTGGGTTCTCCAGCGGAATACGGTAAAACCATACTAGAACTGGTTACCGGCTTCAAAGTCTCCCGTCAGCAAATTATTATGCGTCTAAATGACCTTCAGTATTCCAGAAGCGATTATGATTTTCACCGCGGGACATACCGGATCCGCGGTGAAGTTATCGACATTTATCCGGCATATGAAGATACCGCGGTCAGGGTTCATCATGATGGTTTAAAAATCACCGGTTTGGAAAGACTCAATGCCTTGACAGGTGAAAATATATCAGAATATGGCAAACAAAATATCGCCATATATCCGACCAAACATTATATAGCTTCCAAGGATAATCAAAATCAGGTTATTTCTCAAATACACAGTGACATGTTAAACCGTTACGCAGAATTACAATCTCAAAACAAACCCCTTGAAGCACACCGGATTAAACAGCGTGTGGAATACGATATGGAAATGATCAGGGAGTTGGGGTATGTCAATGGTATCGAAAATTATTCCCGTTATTTCGACGGGCGTTCTCCCGGAGATCCCCCGTATTCTCTTTTGGATTATTTTCCCGAAGATTATCTTCTAATAATTGATGAATCTCACATTACCGTTCCCCAGATCAGAGGCATGTATAACGGTGACAGGTCCCGCAAACAAACACTTATTGATTATGGATTCCGTCTCCCCAGTGCGTTGGATAACCGACCTTTAAAATTTCTTGAATTCGAACGTCGTATGGGACAGACTATTTATACATCGGCAACACCTGATGAATGGGAGATTTCCCAATCGATCCCCTATATTGTTGAGCAGTTAATCCGTCCTACCGGTCTGGTTGATCCCCAAATCGTGGTCAAACCGACAACCGGTCAAATACCTGATCTGATAACCGAGATTCAAAGCCGGGTTGGGAAAGGCCAACGGGTGCTGGTCACAACCCTAACAAAAAGAATGGCTGAAGATTTATCTGAATTTCTAAAAGATAAAGGATTAAAAGTTCATTATTTACATTCGGATATCGATACCTTGGAACGGCTGGATATTCTTTCTGATCTGCGAAGCGGAACATATGATGTGGTTGTAGGTATAAATCTGCTTCGTGAAGGACTGGATTTACCTGAAGTCTCATTGGTAGCAATTCTGGATGCCGATAAAGAAGGTTTTCTGCGTTCCCGGACATCTCTGGTTCAGACAATGGGCCGTGCGGCCAGGCATGTAGACGGGTCGGTCATTATGTATGCAGACCGCATAACCAACTCCATGGAAAAGGCAATTTCTGAGGTTAAAAGACGAAGAGAAGTACAAATCAAATATAACCATGACCATCATTTAATCCCGTTGTCTATAACCAAACCCATTCGCGAAAGGATTGTAGAAAAGACAGTGGACGAGCCGGTAAAACTTGACCCCAAACAAATTTTTTCCGGCCATGCTCTGGATGCCTCTGCGGTAGACTCCGATCTTGTTTCTCAGTTAACTCCTCAAGATTTATCCAAACTCATTGGTTTGATCACCCGGCAAATGAATGCTGCTTCCAAACAGCTTGATTTCGAGCTGGCAGCCAAACTCCGTGATAAGATAATTGAAATCAAAAATATCTGATGGAATAAACTTTTGATGTCTGTAATAATTGAAAGCGAAATCATATTTTCAAAGAAAAATCACAAAAATAATTCTCAGCCATATCAACGCGCTGAAATACCCAAAAAGATAGTCCCCCCTCCTCCTCACTGTAATAATAATTGCCTCAAAAAACACATACCATCAGACGGAAAGCGAAGAATAAAATAAGGCCTTATCGGGTCTTGAATAAAACCCGAAACTTCTGGTACAATGGTATGTTTATGAATGACGAAATTGTAGTCCACGGAGCCCGCGAACATAACTTAAAAAATATTGATGTAACCATTCCCAAAAACAAACTGGTGGTTTTTACCGGCCTCTCGGGTTCGGGTAAAAGTTCTCTGGCTTTCGATACTATATATGCTGAAGGACGCCGACGTTACGTGGAATCCTTAAGTTCTTATGCCCGTCAATTTCTTGGGGTGCTTGATAAGCCGGACGTGGATCAGATTGACGGTCTTTCTCCGGCCATCTCCATTGATCAAAAATCCGCTTCACATAATCCGCGCTCGACGGTAGGAACAGTCACGGAAATTTACGATTATCTGCGTTTGCTCTTTGCACGCATCGGCCATCCGCATTGTCAGATTTGTGGTCGTGAAATTTCCCGGTTATCCGTTGAGCAAATTGTAAATTTTATAATTCTCACTCTTGAAAATTCTATTAAAACCAACAAATCCAAAAATGTCCGTTTTCTGATTCTGTCTCCTGTAATCAGAGACAGAAAGGGTGAATTTATCGATCTTTTCTCTTCTTTAAGGCAAAAAGGTTACACCCAGGTCAGGGCTGACGGCAAAATAATCGGTCTGGACGAGGACATTTCATTACTTAAAAATAATAAGCATTCGATAGATGTTGTCATTGACAGAATAATCGTCGATAAAAAATATTTGAATTTTTCTCTTTCTGATTTACGAACCAGATTGTTTGAAGCCGTCGAAAGTGGAATTAAACTATCGGACGGATTATGTATCTTTTCCGAAATAAAAGATATAGTATTCGACTTACCCCGGATCCCCAAAATTCTGGAGGACCATTTGTTTTCCGAACGTTTTTCCTGTCCGATAGATAATCTTTCTCTGCCTGAGATTGAACCGAGGATGTTTTCTTTTAACTCTCCGCACGGAGCTTGCCCCACCTGTACAGGTTTGGGAACCCTTCTAAAAATTGATGAGCAGCGGATACTCAGTCCGAATTTAACGATTTCCGAGGGAGGGGTATTGCCTTATGCAAACACTTTTGCCTACGACTCCTGGTTTGCTCAAAAAGTATCACAATTTATATCTATCCGCATCCCTATTAAAGACTTAACCGACGATCAGCTCCAGATTTTATTATACGGTACTGCAGACGGATTTGAAGGTTTGATTCCGAATTTGGACAGAAGATACAAACAGACCGAATCCGATTTTGTCCGGGCGGAAATCGAAAAATATATGCGTAAGGAAATTTGCCCCACCTGCCGGGGGAAGCGTTTGAAACCGGAAGCCTTAAATGTAACATTGGAAGATAAATCCATTATCGAATTTACCCAGATTCCGATAAGTGAACTGTTCTCCTTATTAAATAATTTATCTAATTTAAATAACCGGGAAAAATCTATTTCCACCCCTATCCTCAAGGAAATACTGTCCCGTTTGGGTTTTTTGAAATCCGTGGGCCTGGATTACCTTACTCTGGATCGCGGAGCAAATACTCTTGCCGGCGGGGAAGCCCAGCGTATTCGTCTGGCCAGTCAGATAGGCAGTGGTTTATCGGGAGTTCTTTATGTTTTAGACGAACCCTCTATCGGTCTTCATCAGAGAGATAACGGGAGGTTGATTACTACCCTTAAAAGATTGCGTGATCTGGGAAATTCAGTCATTGTAGTTGAACACGATCGGGAAATGATGGAAGAATCCGATTGGATCATTGATTTCGGTCCCGGAGCGGGTGAACACGGAGGAGAAATAATTTCCAGCGGCACACCCGGTCAGATTAAAAAAGACCCCAAATCTTTAACCGGAAAATATCTATCCGGTCAAAAACAAATTCAAATTTCATCTTCAGAAAACCTTTTTCCGGATCATAATAAAAAACTTGTTCTTACCGGAGCCGGTGAACATAATCTGAAAAATATTAAGGTTGAATTTCCTCTGGGAAAACTGATAGTAATTGCCGGAGTTTCAGGATCAGGCAAGTCAACCTTATTAATCGATATTATTTATCAGGCTTTGGAAAGTATTTTGAACACTGAGTATAAGGAAAAACCCGGAAAATATTCCGATTTATATATAACCGGCCCTGATCAGGAGAAAAATCCTTATATTCCTGACACTATTAATCGCGTAATCCTGGTTGATCAGTCTCCCATCGGCAGGACTCCACGCTCGAATCCTGCTACTTATACCGGCCTATTTACATATATTCGTGACATATTTTCACTCACTCCCGAATCCCGTGTACGCGGATATTTACCAGGACGATTTTCTTTCAATGTCCGCGGAGGCAGATGTGAGAATTGTCAGGGAGAAGGTCAAATAAAAATTGAGATGCAATTCTTACCTGATGTTTATGTCACATGCGAAGTCTGTAAAGGATCCAGATATAATTCTGAAACACTTGAGGTTCATTATAAGGGAAAAAATATCAGTGAGGTTCTGAATTTCACGGTAGAAGAAGCTTTGGAATTTTTTAAAGTCGTTCCTGCAGCTTTGGATAAACTATCTACGTTAAAGGATGTAGGGCTGAACTATATCCGCCTGGGTCAGCCTGCTCCGTCTTTGTCAGGGGGGGAAGCCCAAAGAGTTAAACTGGCGACGGAGCTTTCAAAAAGATCTACCGGAAAGTCTTTCTATATCCTGGACGAACCCACAACCGGCTTGCATTTTGCTGATCTGGAAAAATTGCTAAATGTCTTAAAACGTCTGGTAAAAAGCGGTAATACGGTAGTGGTCATAGAACATAACCTTGATGTTATAAAAAATGCAGATTGGGTAATTGAGTTAGGCCCCGAAGGCGGAGATAGGGGAGGGCGGATTATCGCTTCGGCTACCCCAAAGAATCTGGCAAAAATTTCCAGTTCCCCCACAGGGTCGTTTCTCTAGGGTAGAATAACCTGATGCGCTATATTCTGCTTTTACTTCCGCTGATTACTATTTCCCTTTTTTCCCCTTTTTCAGTCGCGGCAAACAAAAATTTCAGTACTCAAGTCCTGGTTACCTACACTTATGACTCTGAGGGAATATGCCTGGTGGAAAAACAATTTACCGTCACAAATCTGACATCTGATCAGATGATTTCCAGTTATGAATTATATTTTTTTGGACCGCTTCCCCCCGATCTTCGGGGATTCGACAGCCGCGGTAAACTAAATTTTCAGACGGAGCCTTCCGGTCAGGGAACCAGAGTACGCATCATTTTCAATACCGTAGCCGCCGGAAAAAATGAGAAATTATCGTTCAATATATTTTACAGCGGTACTTCAGCTTCCCAAATCGGAAATCGATGGGAAATGAGTTTACCGAAAACGGACACACTTGAACAGATTGATCAGTCAATATTAAAACTTATTGTTCCTGATTCATTCGGAAACCTGGTATATTCTTCTTATTCTCCTGATTCGACAAATACCGACGGATCTTCAAGTACTTTCACCTTTTTGAATTTTTTATCAAACAATGAGGACATCCATTCAATATTCTCCCGTGATAATATTTGGGGATTCCGCATATTCTATGATTTATTACGTTACGAGGTGATAAACCTTCCCTCTGACACTTTAAGTCAAAAAGTAATATTCAAATCAATATCTCCCCAACCCGAAAACATTTTCTTAAACGGTACAGGTCAATGGCAGGCTTCATTTATGCCTACTCTTAAATATCCGGTAAAAATCATATTAACCGGTCAGTTTCAATTCGCTTCATCGAGTCCTGAATTTAATTATTTTTCAGCAGGTGTCAATCCTTCATCCCGCGATTATTTTCCGGAACCATTTATCCTTCCGAAAACCAATTTAAGCCTTACTGTAAAAATTCCCTGGCAAATACTGCCAATATATCCCCAAAATATCGTATTGAAAATCAACAATAACGGTAATGCCGCCGCTTATAAAATTCCTCTGGCGGTATCCTCACATGGTTTTAATTACCTTATTGATACCGACGAAATTAATGTTATCCCTCCTGGGGGATACATCAGTATTCCTTTGTCATCTGAATTTCCTCTCAGTTCCATATTTTCGAAGAAATATCTGGTGATAAACGCAGGCGAACTGGTTATGACTTATAATATTCCTGCTAATCATTTACTGGTTTTATATGGAACACCTACAATTATCTTCACAGTCTCATTCATCTCTTTTGCCTTCCTTGCCCACTACGCCTGGAGTATATATCTTCAAAAATCTTCAGGCAAAAGTAATATACATCGGAAAAGCAAATAACCTCAGGAAACGTATCTCCTCATATTTCAGGCCTCCGGTAAAACTTGGTCCCAAAACAGAAAAATTAGTGAAAAATATTTCTACCGTTGAATATATTAGTGTAAATTCGGAAATCGAAGCATTGCTTCTTGAAAGTAGATTAATTAAAAAATTTAAACCTTTTTACAATTTTTTATCAAAGGATGATAAATCACCTTTTTACATCCACATTACCGATGAATTATTTCCCAAACCTCTGATTAATCATAATCCTCAAAATTCTTTTTCAGGCCCATTTATAAACAGTCTTACTCCGCAAAGAATATTAAAAAGTTTCAGACCTGTTACACCGTATTGCGGTTCAACCCGACCGGTTAAAAAACCTTGTTTTTATTCTCATATCGGTTTATGCCGCCCATGTCCAGGATCAGGCGAGTCTGAAGAAATAATTCATACCTACCGGGAAAATATATTCCGTCTGAAAAAATTATTAAAAGGAAATTTCTTCGGAGTTACATCCGGTCTTAAGAAAGATATGGTATCAGCCACAAAAAAGCAGGATTTTGAAAATGCTGCAAAAATTCGTGACCAGTTGACTGCTTTGTCATATATTCTTAAATCTCCCGTCAGGCCGGAAGAATATTTAATTAATCCGAATTTAATTGACGACCGGAACCGTGAAGCAGTTACTGAACTTCAAACTATATTAGAACCGTATTTTCCGGCACTCGGAAACCTTTCCCGCATAGAAGCGTATGATGTATCGCATTTATCCGGCACGTTCGCCACAGCTGCAATGGTGGTTGCCGAGAACGGTTACCTGAAACCGGATGAGTATAGGCATTTTAATATTAAGTATTCTCAATCTGATTCAGATACTGCCATGATGTCCGAAGTAATAATCCGCCGTTTTAACCGCATAGATTGGCACAAACCGGATTTGCTGCTTCTTGACGGGGGAATACCCCAACTGTCATCGATAACGTCATTAACTTCCGTTCAGATTCCTCCGGTAATTTCATTGTCTAAAAAAATTGAATCTATTAATATTCCGACAAAAGCAGGTTTTAAAGAAATTCAATTACCTAAAGATAATCCTGCATTAAAACTATTAATGAATTTGCGTGATGAAGCCCACCGGTTTTGCCGGCGTCTGCACCATCATGGCCGTGCTAAAATAATCCTGACATGATACGGCTCATACTTCGTTCCTTAGCCATAAATATTGCCAGTGTATATATCACATTCCAAATACTTTCAGGCATTATTAGCTATGTTGGCGGTGTTCAGACATTAGTCCTGGCTGCTGTATTGATAGCTGTGTCAAATTTACTGGTAAAACCGTTAATCAATCTTTTTTTGTTACCTATTCATCTTTTAACATTGGGTATTTCCCGCTGGGTGGCAAACCTGATAACTTTATACCTGGTAACTCTATTGATTCCTTCTCTTTCCATCCACAGTTTTACTTCTCAGAAGTTAGATTTGATATATTTGATTATTCCGTCTATTCACTTTTCAGCTTTCGGAGCTTTTATTGTAGCAACACTGACATTAACCGCCGTATTTCATTTTCTTTATTGGCTCCTTCAGGACTAATATCCGGCATTTAAGGTATAATACACTGGATGAAAAACATCCTGATTATTGTCCAGATAATTGTAGCTTTAGCTGTTTCCTCTCTGATTTTATTACAGGCCAAAGGTACGGGTTTGGGAAGAGCTTTTGGCCAGTCCACATACCACTCCAAAAGGGGAGTTGAGTTCATTGTATTTCGTCTTACAATTGCTCTGGCAACAATTTTTGTTTTGGTATCATTAATCAGTCAGATATTGATCTGATACCCGTTCTTCATGTACAAAAAATTCAGATTCTACCTGCGCTTTCTTTCCGCATTTACCTCAAAATATTTATGGTTAATACTTTTCGGTATGTTTTTAGCCGGTTTAAGTTCATGGCTTGTTTCAAAAAGCTATACTCTAATTCCCCAGCTGAAAACCACTCGTCATATAGGCTTGATTGGACGTTTTACCGTCACCGATCTTCCTTCTTCGATAATGCAGAAAATCAGTTTGGGTCTGACCACGGTTGACTCTTTCGGTAACGTATCCCCGGGTTTGGCATCATCCTGGGAAGTATCTTCAGATGGAAAAACATTCATTTTTAGACTGAATGATCAACTCAGGTGGCAAAATGGTGAAATCATTAAAAGCCCGGACATTCAATATCAATTCCGGGATGCAAAGATCGAATACCCGGATGATCAGACAATTTCCATTAAACTTCAGGAACCTTTTGCTCCTCTTCCGGTACTTCTTTCCCGTCCGGTTTTGAAGATCAAGTCTTCACGTTTTCTTTCACAGACTAAATTTATCGGTGCGGGAAGTTACGTTCTGTCAAAATTTTATTCTAACGGGTCAACCTTGGAAAGTCTGACTTTAATTCCCGCTCAATTGAATTCCCAGCTTCCAATTCTTAAATATTACTTTTATCCTTCACCCCAGGCTTCAAGAACTGCGTTTAAATTGGGTTTATTAAACGAAATCGAAGATTTACCTGATGTAGGGGATTTGGAAAATTGGCCTAATACCGAAATTTCCGCTCAACCTATATTTAGCCGTTATGTAGGCCTATTTTTTAATACCCAGGATAGCCAATTCAGTGGCCAGTCCGGAAAAACATTACGTACGGCACTGTCTTATGCCATAGATAAATTAGTATGGGAAAACCGGGCATTTGGTCCGATAAATATAAATTCCTGGGCTTTTTTCCCCGATGTCAAAAAATATGAATTCGACCTTAAAAAAGCCGGGGATTTACTGAAAAAAGCTGAAAATATACCTGTTATTTTAAAAATTTCTACTGTTCCTGCATATGTTAATGTAGCCGAACAGATAAAAAAGGACTGGGAAAAGCTGAATATTAATACCGAGATTTCGGTTTCCCCTGACATTCCATCGGATTTCCAGATTCTATTAGTTGCCCAATCAATTCCCGTTGACCCCGATCAGTACAGTCTGTGGCATTCGACGCAGGAATCAACTAATTTCACCCGCCTCAATAATCCCCGGATTGATAAATTACTTGAAGACGGACGCAAAACCTATGATATTAATGCCCGCAAAAAAATCTACCAGGATTTTCAAAAATATTTGGTTGAAGAAGCTCCGGCTGTTTTTCTATTTTATCCCCATTCTTATACTATAATACGTAAATGAATTTAACCCTTCCGGTAGTCACCACGGCTGCGCTTCTGGACAGCATTAATCCCTGTGCTGTCTCTGTTTTATTTTTAACCATCGGCTTTCTGATCAGTCTGAATTCTACCCGAAAGAAAATACTATCCATTACCGGTCTTTATATTCTGGGCATTTATCTTGTTTACATCATTATTGGTTTGGGTATTCTTAAAACTCTGACATTTTTCGGAGTTCCTCATTTTTTGACCAAATTCGGGGCTTTAATACTAATAATATTCGGAGTATTAAACCTTCTGGAATCCTTAATCCCGGATTTTCCTCTTAAACTGGGAATTCCCAAATATATTAAACCCCAGATCGCCCGGCATATGTACCAAGCTACCTCTGTCTCTGCCTTTCTGATGGGTATTTTGGTAGGTCTATTTGAATTTCCCTGTACCGGAGGTCCCTACTTATTAATTCTCAGTCTTCTTCACGATAAATCGTCCTGGTCGACCGGTTTTTTATATCTGATTTATTACAATTTGATATTTGTTTCTCCTCTTATTGCAGTTATCCTGATTACTACCAATCCACGGTTAACCTCAAAACTAGCCGTATGGCGCCATGATCATTCGCGCCAGGTTTCAATATTTTCATCTCTGGCTACGATTTTTCTCGGTTTTGTGATATTCTTGCTCTAAATTTATGTCATCTATTCCGGATTTCCAATCATTGATTACCAAGATTAACCAGATGAAAAATTCTGGAGCATTGGATTTGTCCCTTGAAGAAGATCTGAGTATTGCAGTGATGAATCTGATTAGCCTCGAAGAACATTTCTTCTTCACATCCCAGAAAACCGGTAAAGATACATATCTTGATTTACTCAAACAAATCCGGGAAATCAGGAAAAAACTACTGGCTCGTCTGATTAACAGTCACGAAGGTGAAACCTGGTGTATAACCAAGCATTTACTGGCTACTACCATGCGCATGATGGAAGTGGCCACAAAGCTTCTCGGAGAGGGTAAAAATAAAGAGGCCAAAGAGATGTTTTCTTTAAGCTATCAGGTTTACTCATTATTTTGGGCTCTGCGTCTTAAATTGCTTGATTTAAAAGGACTTAAGTCTCCTGAATTATTCCCCTCAGACGGTAAATCCTGGACAATGTCGGATATTGTTACCAAACTGGTTGACTGCTGCAAAGAATAATATGAACAAAAAGGTGGGTATATCTATTATTGTTGCTACACTACTCTTCACTGTCGCAGGAATTTTTCTGGTAGCCCGGAGTCAGCAACCGGTTGACACGGGGTTGGACGAGTTTGCCAAGTGTTTAACTGCTAAGGGAGCTGTAATGTACGGTGCTGCCTGGTGTGCCCATTGTCAGAAAGTAAAAGCTGCTTTTGGATCCTCTTTTAAATATATCGACTATGTTGAATGTCCCGTAAATGCACAAAAATGCGTTAGTGAGGGAATAACCGGATATCCGACCTGGAAATTTTCGGACGGTTCAAGGCTGGAAGGGGAGCAACCACTGGAAAAAATCTCTGAATTTACAGGCTGTTCTTTGCCTGTAAACAAATGATTTTTTCTGCTTTATTTATTGTTTCCGCATTAACTCTGGCACCATGGTATTTTCCTCTGGATGATTATTACGCGAGACCGAGTTTAAAATATTTCAGTCAATATATTGACCGGAATTACTACATCGGAAAAGAAAACCAATTTCCCAATCAGTTTACCGGGTACCATGCAGGCACTGACTTGGAAATACTTCCGGGAGAAGAAAATATATTAGTTCCTGTCTACGCTATTACGACAGGAAAAATAATATTTTCAGGCCCGGTTTCGGGTTACGGTGGTGTCATCCTGCAGACTCTTTATAACAACAGTCTTACTGCTTTATATGGGCATATCAAAATTGGTTCATTTAATTTTAGGGTCGGTGATACAATTAATGCCGGAACTTTCCTGGCATATCTCGGAGAAGGATTTTCTGATCAGACGGGCGGTGAACGTAAACATCTTCACTTTGGAATATATAAAGGCTCAGAACGGTATTTCCATGGTTATGAAACAAATTTAAATCTTTTACAGCAGCGTTGGGTTGATCCGGTAAAATTTCTTAATGATAAATCTGCAATATCAGTTCCCATTCCCGCTTCTGCAACCACACCATCAGCTTCTTTATTAATATATTTATTCTCGCTCCTGAAAACAATTTTCAGGTTCTGACCAGCTACCGGGCTAGGATTCGAACCTAGATACACAGATCCAAAGTCTGTGGTCCTACCATTAGACGACCCGGTAATACACTCAATTTTACCCTAATTTACCAAAAATATATTTATTCTTTTCTATAGTTTCGTGGCAATTGTGCCCTGATTAGACCATAAACTATTTTATCAGCCCCCTCAAAATCTTCTGCGTTCTTAATCTTCTGTTCTATCAGTAGTTTTTGTATCTCAGCAGCCGAAATTGGTTCTCCGTATTTTAAAGTATATCCGTAAAAATTTAAATCGTACACGTCCTCGGGATTTTTATCTTTTACCCACATCCCCACAGGCACCACGTATGGATTTTCATCCTGGGTTAATTTCAATAAAGCTTGCATCGCAATATTTTCCTTACCCGGTTCACCCATAGGCCCCTTTACTCTTGTAACCTGAGGCCATATTTCTACAACTCCTCCATTATTTATTATTTTTTTAGATTTTTTTAAAAATTCCAATAATCCTTCGCCTCTTCTACCTTGATATTTCTTCTCTGAACTTTTCATTTTTTGTTTCAATGTATGGAGTAACCACGGCTGTTATTCCTAAATTTAATTTAAATCTTTTATTTAGAAATTGTACGTATACATACAGGTAGTGTGTAACTGCCAGTTCAATATCTCTGTTTCTTATGCTTTTAAATCTTAAAGAATCTCCAACGCCATGTGGCCCGTCCGGTAAACCAAAATGATTATGGGCAAATATCAATGGTTTGCCTTCCAGTTTATCAAGATTTTCGTCAGTTTCTGAAAAATTTTCAATTACATCCCATTTACCAAATATCTTACCGACAGCCTCCCTGCCTTTAATTGTTTCTTTTGATGGCATATTTTAATAGGCAGGATTATATACTTTTTGTGGGCTCGGAGGGAATCGAACCCTCAGTCGTCTTCTTAAGAGGAAGCTGCTTTGCCGTTAAGCTACGAACCCTGGCGCCCCTGGGAGGAATCGGACCTCCATCTTATCCTTAGAGGGGATTTGCTCTGTCCATTGAGCTACAGGGGCTTAGCTGCGATTTTACCTCATCCTGCGGTTTAATCTAAATTATTTCCCCTGAGTCGTACTCAAACTCATCAGAATAATTTGTCTTAACTGTTCGGTAGAATAATTGCTTTCAATAATAGATCTTAAGCCTCCGTTACCATCGGATTCTATTCTGAAAGATATACTTAAATTAGCCGGCAGAGGAATACCATTAGGTAAATTCTCATTTATTTTGATTTCAAAATCGGAATTATCGGGATTTTCACTCAGGCTTGATGAATTTATGGAAATTTCGTCATTAGGCATCCCCGGATAATAGCTATGGGGAATCAGACTGACTTCAAAAACGGCATTTCCCCAAATCTCGCTTCCATGAATCTGACGAAGCTTTTCATAAGGCAATCCCAATTGATTTGAATAAGCCAGAACGGATCTGTTTAAAAGTGTAGCTACATCACAGGCTCCTCCTCCTACGGGAAAATCGCTGCCGTTAATCCATTCTTCACCGGAAAAGTAATTATTGGATTTTAAAAACGAGTATTCACTTCCCGGAATTAAATAATTACTTTCAAAATAATTATTGACATTTCTTACAGCCGTATCGACATTCTGCAAGGTGCCGTTTTTTATCTCAGTACTTTCGAATGTGGCTGCTAAAAATTCCGATTGCCCCAGTCTTTCAATGCTGACCAGATCGACTGACATGATTGTCCTGTGGGTGTGCATTGATACCCCTTCTCCATTTACCATACCTCCGCATACCACAGTATCTATTCCCGGATTCTCCAGGTTGTTATCCTGTATCAGGCTGGCGATATCCCTCATCATCGGCCTTTTGGGATCTGAAAACACTCTGGCAGCTGAGTTATAATCTTCTACCGTTACGGTATTTAGCGCAACTATTCTAAAATGGTAAACCTCATTTCCCTGGATAAATGATTTCTCCTCTCCAATCATCAAATCATGGTACCAGGCAGCGTTTTTGACCCAGTTGCAGGGCCATTCTATACCGGCAACTGATCCGCTGTGACAGTAAATAATCGCCCTGCCGTTGTTTCCCTGTTCTACTGCGGTGGTATTCATATCAATATTTAATAACGGATTTTCAAATCCGTTACCCCAACCGGCTTCCGCTGCTTGCTGGGCATTATTGTATCTGTTGACATCAATATTTTTAGCTTCCAGTTGCAGTTGGTTCCCGTAACCCATGACACTTGCGATCTTTTCTGAAGCCTTCATAATAAACGGTTGGCTTAAATCCAGATTACCTCCCAAAGAAGTAGTCGGGTTCAGCCATTCATAATAATTAATTTTTGTTTCTGTGGGTGTGGGTACGGAGGTTTCTTTTAACCCTGCCGTGGGTAAAATTGTTGGCCTTACTGTAGCTGCGGATTCCCTTACCCCTGTATTTTCGAAAGTGTGAATTAAAGTTACCCCGGATGTTTCAACAACCCGGGTATTTTCCTGTTTTAGTATTTCCCGGCCTGAATTATTATCAAAATCTCCCAATAGATTCAAACCCAGACAGGCAACAGGTATCACTGATATTAGCGAAGCCGAAAAAGCAAGCTTTACCTCCCTGCTTTTAAGTTTTTTCGAGAAATCTCTTATTTTGGCAAGTCCCAGACATGCCACAGCCGTAATTTTTTCAATCTCTTCTTTGAACAATAATTCTGCTTTTGGTTGATAATTATCCATCACCGTCTCGGAAAACTCTATAACTCTTTTTCTTTGCTTTTCTTTATCTTCTGAATCCGGCCATTTTCCAACAGTCAATTGCGTTTGTATAAAATTACGGTAATCCTGCCGGGCGATCTCCTGTTTTTCTGCTGATTTACATAAATCTCCGGGATTTATTACTTTCAAAGCCATGTCAGACTGCAGTTCTTCCTGCCACCTGATTACCTGATGGGCGGCATATATTTTAGCCAGATTTCTTGTTTTTTTCAAACTCCGGAGTAAATTTTCGTTTGTTTCCATCGATATTCTTTTATCCAGGTCCTTCTGTCCTCAAATCGACTGCTGTTTCCCACACCGTGTGCCAGACATTATTTTCCTGTTTCATATCATTATAAGTTTCTTTAAAGCGAACATGATAGGCACGCGAAACCTTCCTCCCAGGGGAGTTTTTTCCACTCTGCATATCTGAAATCTGATTCCATATCATTTTTTTAGTTTTTCGCTCTGCCATAAACTCTGGAGAGCTCATCAGTCCGGATTTTCCGGAGAAACTAAGGAGATGGTGCGGTGGTAATTGGGAAAGGATTGGTTGGGGGAAATTTATTTTTTTAGAATAAATTTATAATTGCAAATGCAATTTCCCTGATCCAACATCACTTTCTTACTTACTCACACACACTCATCTCCTATTAATCCTCATTAAAAACTTTCGGCAATAGCCAAATATGATCGCATTGATCAATAGGCGAGTGCCTAAGTTTAAAAATGGGGAAGAGAAGAGAGTTTTTGGGTTCCTCGAGAGGGCGTACATCCTATTAGGATATCTTTAGCCCCCCCGAGGTTCCTATTTAGTTAAAATTTAACCCACCTTTTTTCGAATTATCGCTTTAACAAAATATATTGGTAAACCAATCACCAGAAATATAATCACTCCGCAAACAATAATTATTGGCAGAAGATTATCTTCTACACCTGTATTTGGAGCGGGTTGTACTTCTGGTTTAGGTGTTTCTTGTTGTGTAGGTATAGCTGTAATCGTTGGATTTGGAGGAGGTGTGCCAGTTTGAGTTGGAGGGGGATTTGTAGCCGTAGGTGTTGGTGTATCAGGAATAGTGCAATTTAGTTCTTCACTAAAATCTTTTCGAACAATTAATTGCCCCTGATATGAGATTTCTATCCACTCGGTCACAGTACCAACAAACAACTCCGGCATATCCCCTTCAGGTCCACCCCACTCACCAGGAGGAACTTCTTGATATTGAGGAGGCACCCTTGATACCAAATAATTTGCGGCCCAAATTTCACCTTCCACGTGTATATCAACCTGATTAATGTTTTTTACCCTTAACCATGGCTGGACGCAATTGATATCTTGTGACCATTCAAAGTTCCATCCGGGAGGTTGGGTAACGGTAGGTGTGGGTTGGGGAGCGCAATTCAATGTTTCAGGTCCAAAAGATTGTGTTTCTATTACCTCTCCATTGAAAGATAATTCTAACTCTCCACCAACGGTTCCCTGAAAATCAGTAAACCAATCACCAAGAGTTTCCTCTGGTCCGCACCATCCGTCTATAGGGCATACTGATCCTGGAGGCATTTCTCCAATTACTACTTTATCTCCGTCAACCGGCTGAGCCCACACATTTCCTGAAATACCAATTTCAACATCCGAAAGGTTGTGAGCTTTTGCTCCAACATGTTGACAATTTGCTTGCCATTCAAAATCGAATAAAAATGTTGGTGGTTCGGTCGGAGTTGGAGATGGTTCCGGTGTATTAGTTGGGGTTGGTTCTGGGGTTGGACATTGTACTTGGTATACGACTAAGTAGCTTATATCGGGTATTTGCCCTCCATCATTGGTCCAATCCACATCCCATCCACCGGATAGCCAAAACTTTTCGCTGTTTTCTGTACCTGCTTTAACACAGATTTCGGCTTCTCCGTTGGATACCTCCACATGATGTCCTGACCAGTCTATGACGACACCGTCAATTACTTCGTTGCCTTCACCAGAATCGAACTTGGTTCCGCCTTCAGGGCAATGTTGATCTTCTGGTGGTGCAGCTACTGCAACATTTACAACAAACAAAAACATTATTGTGAATACCAAAACAAATACAATTTTTTTAGCGTCCATTTTTTCCTCTCTTTTGTTTTTTCTCTTTTTCTTTTTTAAACAATTCTCTTACCACATGATTAATACAATGTTGTTTATTTTTTTTACACATGGGTAGACTCCTTAAAAAAATGGATTCAATTGCTACATCTCTCCTGGAGAACACAAATGGATAAATTCACAAATGAAAAAGTTCATGAGAGATCAGATTGGAAACAACATATCCGATTCCATATCCGGCCAAAAATACAAAAACTGTATTCGCTTATCCCTCAACCAAAATTCCCTTGATTGTTGCGAACTGGGTTAACTTTAAAACTCTCCTGCGTTTATAAGACGCGCAGAAGGCCCGGCACACCAACCCTAGCACAAGATGGTGATAATAAACCCGGACCCTCGACGCGTCTCACAACCCACAAGAAAGATTATTATTCAAACTCTCTTACTCTCTGTTTTTAATGTGCTAGAAAACAAAAAGACTTCGGCCAGACAATTGTCTTGCGTTATAAGACTATGGCTAGCCAGTCTCGTGAGCAATAATATCGTATTACAGGCCTCCTGTCAACCAGTCTCTGGTACCCGGTGCTTATTGCCTATATAATGAATTTATGGCTTTAAAAGTCCTGTCTTTGCGTGTACCCCGGGAGTCGGAAAACACTCCCGAGCAAACCGCCCAGCTTCTGGCTTCCCTTGCCCGTGCCACTAAAGGCGCTGATTTTCTGGGGCGAATCTCCGGTATTAAACCCATCTACCTCTCATTTGAAGTCACCCTGGTTCACGGTCAAATAACTTTTGCCATTGTTTACCCTGAACAATTAGCCTCATTTGTGCAGTCCCAGGCTCTCGCTACATATTCCGACGTGGTAATGTCCGAAATCAAAGATTATCTGCCTGATTGGTTTTCTGATGATAAACAAGTCTATTGCTCCGCCATCCGCCAGTCGTATGCCCCTTATTATCCACTCCGTGATTATGCCGACTACAAAGAAGTCGACCCCATGCTTCCTCTTCTGGGTGTGCTCTCCAAAGCCGGACCTGACGATAAAATACTCATCCAGTTTGTGGTCAGACCTGCACCCGGAAATATTACCCGTCAGGCATACAACTACCTGCACCCCAAAAGCCGGGTTGATTCCCAGGGCAGGACAATCAGGGAAGTTACACCTGAAGGCAAGAAAATTATTGAAGACAAACTATCCCATCCCCTGGTAGGGGTTTCCATCCATTTTGCTGCTACCCGCCGTGAACTTCTTCACGATCTGAAAGGTGCAATTTCTGTTTTGGATCGTCCTGACGGCAATTCTCTGGTACCCGCCAGAATCAACCCCTGGCGTAAATACCGTCTCCAACACTGTATTATAAGCCGTGAGCCTTTTACCACCTTCTCGGTGCCTTACACGGTCTTAAACGTGATGGAATTATCCTCTCTCTGGCACCTTCCCGGAGTCTATACCAAGCTGCCCAATGTCGCCTGGTCAGTCTCTGCGTCTTTTTCCGAAGCTCCTGAAAACCTGCCTGTCTATGACAGGGGAGCCAAAGACCAGGAACTAACAACTAACGACGAAATAAACTTCTTTGCAGCTACCACCTTTAAAAATCAGCCTGCCACTTTTGGAATCCGGCTGGAAGACCGGCTCCGTCATATGTATATTCTGGGAAAGTCCGGTACCGGTAAATCCACGCTTCTGGAAAATATGGCAGTGGATGATTTTAAAAAGGGCAGGGGAGTAGCTTTCATCGATCCTCACGGCGACAGTGCCGAAGTCCTTTTAAACTATATTCCCTCTCACCGGATAAACGATGTTATTTACTTTAATCCGGCAGATAGGGAAAATCCGATTTCCTTAAATATTCTTGAGGTTTATAACCCTGATCAGGCAGAGCTGGTTACTTCAGGTATTGTGGCCATATTTCACAAGCTTTACGGACACTCGTGGGGTCCCCGCCTTGAATATATCCTCCGAAATACACTTTTGACACTTACCCAGATTCCCGGCTCAACCCTTCCCGACGTGGTCAGAATGCTTACCGACACCGACTTTCGTAAGGGAAATTACAAAAAAATTGCCAATAGCCAGCTTCTGTCTTTTTGGCAGAATGAATACGACAAACTGGACGAAAAAACCCGGACTGAACAAATCAGCAGTATTCTCAACAAAGTCGGTCAGTTTGTAAATTCCCCGCTTATTCATAATCTTATCTGTCATCCCAAATCATCCATAAATCTTGAGGATCTTTTAAATTCCGGTAAAATCCTCATCGCCAACCTTTCCCAGGGAAAACTCGGCGAAGACAATGCCGCACTTTTGGGAGCCATGTTTATCACCAAGCTGCAGCTGGCTGCCATGAACCGGGTGGATCTGCCCAAAGAAAGCCGCCGGGAATTTTTCCTCTACGTTGACGAGTTTCAGAATTTTGCCACCGAAAGTTTTATCAAAATCCTGTCTGAAGCCAGAAAATTCCATCTGGGCCTGATACTTGCAAATCAGTATATCGCCCAGATCCCCGAACCGATTCAGAAAGCCATTTTCGGTAATGCCGGCACCACCATCTGTTTTGTTTTGGGTTCGGAAGACGCCCGGGTGATGGAGGCTGAATTCGGTGGTGCCTTTTCGGCAGCCAATCTTGTCAGTCTGCAGAAATATCAGATCGCTTTAAGAATGACTATTGAAGGAGCTGTTTCCCTTCCCTTTTTAGCAGTTACTCTTCCCCCTCACAAATCCCAAAATCAAAACCGCGAAAAAGTTCTTCAATCCTCACGCCAAAGATATTCATTAAAAATCAAGTAACTGATACTTTATATTCCCGGGGCTGTCCAGATCCTGGCTTTCGATTTCAATTCTTCAACCCACTTGTTGGCTTCCGTCTGTAATTTAGATACTTTCAGCATGTCCGTTGCTTCTTTTCTTTTAGCCTCATCCGTCGCGGAAGTCATCAGACTTTTATTCTGTGACAGATAAGCGTCCAATTCAGTTTCTGAAACCGCAATCTTATCACTCAATATTTTCTCGATCCCGATCCTAAGTTCCAGCTGCTTGCGAAAATCCGTCAGATTCGTACCGTTAGCCGCCAAAACCTCTTCCAGATTGCTGTTTTCTCCCAAAGTAGACTTAATCTCTTCCACTTTGGCATCAATTTCAGACTGCGTAACTTTGATGTTGTTCTTTTTCAATTCACCGTCAATTAATTTCCTGGTAATTAAATCGTCAACCACTGCTTTCCCTCCCTGTTTAAACAATTCCTTGGAAACCTCATATCTGGTAATCGGTTTCATGCCGACAATGGCCACAATTGGCCAGGTAGATGTTTTGTACCAGAACAACACAAAAACCACCAAAACTGCCAGTACACCAATAATTAAAGATGTTTTCTTATTTTTACCGGGATTTGCGGAATTCCCGAAGACCTCACTTTTCACAACTTCTCCGAAATCGGGAGTTACGGTTTTTCTTATCCTTTTAACGGCCATAACAATCATGTTATCATGAGTAAAACCTATCGTCCAGTAGATAAATGAGCCTCTCAGTACATCCCAATTTCATAGATAAATTTTATTTAAAGATTTATCCTTCGTATCTTTATCCGGGACAGCTCTGCCAGCCGCTTTCCACGATTAATGTGGGTATCCTTCATAAATTACCGGATATTACCCCTGTCTGGAAAATAATGGATTACGTATATCTCAAAAAAGAAACCATACTTAAATTTTTAGGCTTAGCAAAGAAATTGCACTTTAGTGACGATATTCAGCCTGTATTTACCATTCTTGAACTGGTAAACCCGGTCATTGACGAGAGCAAGTCATTCGGCAAGCATCTCTCTCCGGGAGACATGATCACCTTGACTCCGTTTGACCGTAAGTTTATTATTGCCGCTCCTCCTGCCGAACTTCCCCGGCCTTATATCATTCCATGACATTGAACAGACTATTACATAAAAATAATATCACTCTCATACAGGACGTTTATAACGCCTGTAAAGAGGGGATTAGGCTGATGTCAAAAAGCCCTGATCCTCTTCACAATCACCACCACATCTTAAACATGCTCAAAGACTTGGATCTGATGCTTTCTAATGATCATGAAATTAATTGGAAAAAAGTAAATTTCAATGTTCTTCTTCTGTCTATTACCTGGCACGATATCTGGAAATCACAGCGTTTACCCAAAAGTCGTAAGAAACTGGTTTACCACTGGTTTGCTGAGGGTATCGGATCCATGCGTTTATTCTCCAAAGAAACCAAAAAGTATCATTTTGACCCGATGATCACCAAAAAAGTCCGTTACGCCATACGCAAACATCCATATTTCCAATTACTTCCCAAAAGAACCATTGAATCCAAAATTCTGAAGTCTCTTGATGAGTTGGAAGACTTTTCGATTGACAGATTTAAGGAAGGTTTGAATTCAATTCACGAACTTTCCGAAGTCAGTCCCCGTCTCGCATCTCTTTTTAGATTCTACTATCAGCATTGGATCAGCCGTAAAAACGGTTACGGCAGTAAATACTCCTGGTCACGAATCGAATATCAAAAAAGAAAGCACGTCTTTTTCACTCAAATTTGGCCGGTACTTAAAGTGTATTTAAAGGGTTTTTCCAAAACCAAGCCTCTACCTCATATGTTTCTGCCTGCAAAGAACCAACTATGACAACCAATCCTCCTCTTCCTCCCGCCCAAACGACAAATCCCATAACGGATCTGCTGACTCTCATCAGTAATCATAAACCTGAAGAACCCAAAATCCCGGCCCCTTTAACTTCCCGTTTCAGGACTTTTTTTGAGTTTTATACCGACGAGCTGCAAAAAGCAAAACTTAGTTTTACCCCCATCAACGTTGATGAAATTGCCTCACATCTGTCCCGTTTCTATGAAATGATTCGTAAAGTTATAGATTGGAAAGAAGATAATGCCCTTAGACGCGGAGCCATTTCCCGTATTCTGAAACGGATTCTTTTTCCGTATCTCTCCGGTCTTACCACGGAACATTTGGAGACTTCGGAAATGGCTGAAACCATCACTCTGGAACTGATCCGCGGGGGCCATCTCCCAAATAACGCTATACCTCAGGAAAGAATCGCCTCAGTCGCCGAAGCACTGGAAAAATATCTGACCCTGATATCCGGCAGTTCTCTCCGTAAAACGGTTTCCGGAGTCAAAACCAAAATAAACTATACAACTTTCATTCTTGGAAATCGCCGTTTGTGAAATCGAGGAAATTCTGACCCACCCCGTCAAAGAGTACGCTCTGATGTCGATTATGACCGATCTTTTGGATGACCGCATTAAAATCAAACCTTCCAATGCCGTATCCGAAGTTAACAAACGTAAATATATTTTCATAGCTGTTTGCCGGACCCTTTATGACCTGGATGACAATTTCATCAGTTACAAGTTGTTAAAGCAGCTTTATCCGCATTGGCATCATCCTTCCCCGGATCAGATCCATGAATTAGGTCAAAATCTACCCCATTTATGGAAAAAACTTTCCGAAGAGATGGATTCACCCGTACTTCGGAAATTTGTCGCCGTGGCGGAACGGATAGATACTGCATTTGTCCTGATCGATGATTTTCTGGAAGAATTCAAAGATCATTCCACTGATATTATTCCGGTTTCGGAGGACAAGGAAAATTTCACCAGGATAATTACTTCCAAATATGAAAAACGCTTCAAAACACTTAAAACCCGCTTGTTTCGCTTGGCCGTCTTTTCCACCCTTTCGGTATTCCTATCTAACTGGGTTACGTTTTTCATCGTTGAGGTTCCTTTAGCTCATTTATTTTATGAAGGCTTCAATACTTACGCGGCCATCGCTGATTTTCTGATTCCCACAATGGTCATGTTTCTATTGGTGGTAATTATTCGGCCTCCTAACAAGAAAAATCTTGCTCGTGTATTGTCTACCACTCTCGGTTTTGTATATGAAGATGAAAAACAGGAAAACTATCAGATCCGGATGGACAATAACCGCCATATGTTTTTCCGCGTTCTGTCTCTAATCATTTATATTCTCACGGCTTTAACGGTATTTTACGTTACAGCTTCGGTCTTTATCTGGGCCCGGCTACCGATGACTTCGGTTATCTTTGATACGTTTACCATAGCTCTAACGGTTTTTGCGGCAGTTACCATCCGCAACAAATCCAAGGAACTGTCAGTTAATGAACAAACCACTGTATACGACTTTTTCCTTGATATGTTTTCCGTACCCATTGCCAAAGTGGGATCCGTTCTGGCTGCGAAATGGAAAGAATATAACGTTGTCGCGATATTGTTTAACTTTTTAATCGAGATGCCTTTCACTCTGATCCTGAATTTTATTGAACACTGGAGCGAGTTTATAAAAGAACGCCGTGCCGAACTGCACTGAACTACTGCGGTTCCGGCTTTTTATATCCTTCAAACTTAACCGCAGCGTCAGCATTTACCGATTTTAAAGTCTCAATTACCTTCATATGTAAATCATATGATTTAATCATTCCATCCTCGGCTACGGTTGACAGCCACAGTTCCACCCCTTCGGCCACTTTATCAGCCTCTTCCTGTGTAGCTCCCGAGCTGATCACTCCCGAAATTACTTTTTTCCATTCAAAATCCTGGACACTTCCATCTTTTTTCAAAACTTTATACATACTCTTAAAAAGAGCATACAGACAAACTTTTATCGTGTCAAACCGAAGTTAAAAGGTTGATGCCAGGCTTAACAGGAAGATAAAGGTAAGTATTCCCCCCATGACAAAACCCAAAATAAAACCGTTTCTTTTTTCCCTGAATATAAAGTCTTCATACTGGCGTCTGAATTCCCTCCAGTTTTTTGATCGTGACGTCTGAATCACGGCTTCATCAAGCTTCACATCCCGCAGCTTCTCTTCTAATGATTTTTTACTTTTTTCTGTTTTACCCTTCATGTTCGCACTATTGTACAACAATATTTTTAAAATTCTACAAGTTGTTAATTCTTCTGTAGTTCCCTTAATTCAAACATTTTCAGAACGGGTATAGCTGCATTTCGGAATGCGTTTTCAACAGATTCACTTCTCATACCTGATTTCAGGCTGTCTTTTGCATTGCTTACAGGCAATCCGTTTTCGTCAAGCAATACATGGTCAAAATTACTTGCCCCCCGGGTATAAGCAAAACCTACTGAAGTTTTATAAGCTTTATTCCACCAGGAAACTACATTACCGGCTGCAATCGATTCCATTGAGGTGATAATTACCGTATCTTCGGGTTTTTTCTTCAATAAGTCGGAAGCCATTGTTCTGGCCCGGAGGTCAGATTGAAAATCATGCCAAAACAAATCCCCGGATATTTCCATGACATTCCCTCGGCCCCCATACTTTAAAATCCGGATTTATTCTTCCTGACGCAGCATACAATTCCTCAGCCAGTGCGGTATCCATATATAAACGGCTGGCCGGGTTGGGATCATCACTGCTCCAGAATTCCGGTTTCACTTCCCGGGTCAAAGCCTGATCTGCGCCATAGTACTGTAAATCGTAATCAGCCGAAATTGAATTAATACATACATCTCCGATTGCCGCACCTTTATTTGAAGATATTCCCCCGATTCCGCTTAATATCACTTCTTTAATCCGGTTTTGATAAACCTGCATAATATTTGTCATACAGGCGGTAGTTTTCACTTTACCGATACCGCTGACTACAACCAACACTGGTTGCCTGTGTATATATATCCCATATACCCCTTATCGCACAGTGGGATCATTGCACTTACATCAGACTCTTTCTCAATTGTATTCATAAACGGTGCTGTTTCTCCCTGCCATATACCCAAAATATTTTTTGATCCGAAAGGAGAGACTATTACCGACACCTGATCCGCCACATCGACTTTTTTCAACGATCCGGGTTTGACTCCGACAAAAATAATCCCTGTAATCAAGGCCGTAATTAGTAATACAAAAATCCCTACTTTTCTCATATGCAATAGCTTCATTATATCCTATAGTAGCATTTATGGCAATTTGTTATCCCATTTACATTGACATTACAAAAATCTCGTATATTATAGGACCATAATATGAATATTGACCATGACAACAGGGTGGAGTTGTTCAGGCAAAGTTCAAATTTCGTCAGTGACGGAGAGGTCATCAGATGTTCCGGTCTTGATGATAAAAAACAGTGTTCAAGTCCGTATGCACTAATATATTTCGACTGCACGGCTTGCGAAGCGGTGGACATTCTATCCACACATTTTAAATACATAGAATTAATTGGACCCGGACTAATCAAATTAACTGAAAAAGGTATTCAGGAAAAAGAGAGGTATTACTATTACGAAAGATTTCTTCGAAGAAATCAAATCGCATCTTTATTAAAAGGAACAAAGGATCATCAGAAACAAATATCTAAACTCATGCCTTTATACTCTTCTGTTTTGCTGGATTTAGGTAATATGCTTGGGGGAAGAGTAAAACTTGAGGATCAAAATAATAGTCAAGTAAAAGTATTAGTAAATTCTGTTATAGACGACACCCTAAAGATCACCAAAATCAGGAATGAAATCGAAAACAGTCCTCGTAAAAAATAAGGAATTATTGAATTTTTCCTGAATAGACTTTTCTCGTATTAAGAATTTTATAACCGATTTCGTTGGCGGATTTATTAATCTCCTCTATTTTCTTTAATATGTCATCGGAAAGAAACGATCCCCAGTAAATTTGCTTAAACCTACCTATTGTCCAATCAGTTGATTCATTATTCAATAAATTATTTTTATCTGAGACTATACTTATGAGCATAAAATACTTTCTTTCCTGCATAAGCTTAAGTTACTTCTTAATACCCGTTAAATCAATGTCGAACAAGTTTATCTAGCTGGACACCATCTAATTGTCAGACGAAATAGAATCTGATATCAAGGATCACGGGCGAACGACGTATTGCCCCGGCTTCTATTTCCGCTACATACATAAATACCGTATAGATACGTAAAAAGGTTGATGGAGATAGAATAGGGAATTGCATTAAATATCTTGAGAAAATATTACTTTGTAAACCAATAAAACATTAACCACCACGACCCCCATAAAACAAACAAAATTCGAAATAATATTAATATGCCTATCCAACTATAGATAATCACTCTTGATAGACTCCACTGTTTCTTAAATCCCACAACTGCCATTAGCCACATTATTATCACCGGTGGTAAGAAGGCTGTTAAAACGTCAAGTCGATAAACGAATAAACCGTTAGACAATTTTTTAAAGGACTGGGTAAATCTTTATATATTCGCGTGCATTCAAAATAACTTTCGCTAAAAGAACCTATAAACCTCCTGTCCAGATAATTAAATAGCCACACACACCCCACACTAAACTTCAATCCTAAATTAGTCCAAATGCACTGCCTAGTCATAATCTTAATATATTGCATGTCCTGACATTAATAATTAATCAAATATTGTGAAAAGTAAGAATATTCTTTATCACCTAAACGTACAATTACCTCTGAAAAAAATAATCTTTTCAATATGGGTCCCTTAGCGGACGATGTTAGGAATTACTTCATGGCCAAAGAGAATCAACCGGAAATAAACCAGACTTAAAATATTTCTCTTACCTGCTTATTCCAAAGTTAGCGAATTTCCCGAGATCCATGACTCACAAAACCATTGGGGCATAGTTCTGGAATTTGCCTCATGATGATACGATCTTCCTTATAATCTTCATCCGAAGGTAACCTTCCCAATTTTGCTTCTAGCTCTGCCGGTGTACAAATTGCATGAAGACCGTCTTTTTCAGTTTTAAATCCTACAGCAGAACAGTTTTCACAGACTTTACGTTCCTCCTGGGAAAATCTGCCTAAATCAATTGTCGGAAACATATTGTCGTATTATAGGTTTAAACACTTAAAAGTCAAGTTACGGATCTTTCCATGTTAGATGTCTAACATCTGGGGTGGATGAGCGGATTTGAACCGCCGGCCTCCTCGTCCACAGCGAGGCGTTCTAACCAGGCTGAACTACATCCACCATAAGCTATATTTTATCTTATATTGCGCCCCTGAGAGGAATCGAACCTCTATCAACTGTTCCGAAGACAGTCACTCTATCCGTTGAGCTACAGGGGCTGAATATACCATAAATTTTAACACTTAAGCTTGTTTGCAACCCTCTAATATGTATACAATTAGGTAGTGATTTCCATCCTGCCTCTGTTTGTATCATTTTTTGCGCTGTTAAACATATTCATATTTTCCCCGCCATCCGGCTGTTCCTGCTCTACCGATATTGCCTCCGGCTGTTCTGGGTATTTCAAATTACGCCCCTACCGTCTATATCAGTAATACTTCCGACGGTTACAATGCGGGGGGTGTTTTAAGTCAATCCAGCCTTGATGAACCTGCCATAAATCTCTCCACATACAATTCCACCGGTCCGGCTTCGCTTGATATTTATCAGGCTTCAATAAATGATGTTTTATCTTTTTTAACCTACGATTCCGAAAGCAAACAAAAACTTATGTTTGATTCTTCTCAACTTTCCAAAGTTACTACTTTAACCACCAATATTTCTTCCTCCGGAGACAACCGCCTGCTTTTACCGATACAGGGAGAGGGTATTTGGTTTCTGAAAGATTAAATTCGGCCAAAACGAAAATTCCGCTTTTTTAATCCGTTCGGAAATCGAAGCCGTTGTAAAAGAAGGCGACAACAAGCTTCTTTTCTGGGTTCAAAATCTGACTACAAAAAAAACTGTTACCTCCGGTGTCTTAGAATTATTCAACCTTCTTGATTCTCCCCGGTCCCTGATCAAATCCGGTCTGGACGGTAAAGGTGTAACAAGCATTTCTTACTCTCCTCAAACTTACGATGTCGCAATACTAACTTCCGATAATCACACCACCCTTATACCCATAAATATGCGTTATTTAAATTTCGGAGACCGTTACAATCAGTTTCTTCCCAGAAGCCGCATGTCACGGTATTTTATTTTTACCGACCGTCCGCTATATAAACCCGGTGATACGGTATATTACAAAGCCGTCATCCGGGATGATAACGACGTCCGATATTCCATACCAAAAGGCTTGGCTACAGTCCGGGCTTTTAAAGACTGGAATGTTCAAAGCGCATTTTTTTCCCAGACTCTCCCCGTCTCCGATAAAGGCACCATTACCGGACAATTCACTCTTCCGGTCGCCCAGGGAACGGGACACTTCCAAATCTCAATCCAAACCCAAAACCCCGGTGTCACATCCGGTGATTGGGAATATGAATCTTTCGGACAGGACAGTATCGGTTTTCAGGTCGAATATTTCCGAAAACCGGAGTACACCCTTGACGTCTCAACCCCCTATACTGAATATCGTCGCCGGTGATCAAATCGAGTTTACGGTCTCGGGTGCTTATTTTTCCGGTGCCCCGCTTAACCAGCAAAACGTAAAATATTCACTTTACTCATCAAATTATTACGAATATGAATACCTTTTCAATAACCAAAATCTGCCGTCCGGCAGCAAATATTACGGCTACTGGAACGGAAATAAAATCCAGGATGGTGAACTGACTTTAAACGGTACGGGACAGGCCAGCTTTTTAGTTCCTTCTTCCGACGGCAGATATAAATCCTCACGTTCACAAATATTTTCCTTTGAAGTCCAATTTACTGACGAATCCGGAAATCCCGTACTGGCCAGAAAAAATATTCTGGTCTATCCCGCAGAGTTTAATATTTACCGCCGGAGTGGCTTTTATACCGGTCAAACAAACCGGCCGTTTGTCCTTCCGATAATTGTAAAAAGTATTCGCGGCAGTCGGATCAACGATCTCCGACTGACCGCCGGCATTCTCCGTGAAAGCTGGATTGCTCTTCCTTTGACACCAGGTCAAAAATATCCCACTTATGTAAAAGAAACCGAAAATCTTTCCTCATCTGTCCGCCATCACCAACTCCCTTGGTGAAGCCCAGTTTTCTTTTACTCCGGTAAAGACCGGTTCTTATACCTTTACCATCAGCGGTACTGATCAGAAAGGAAATGTTGTATCCAAAAACATGTACATTTGGATATCCGATACTACCCGCCCCACCCCAACCGGTCAGTATTATGAGGAGTTAAAGATAGAAACCGATTATCCCTCCTATCAGCCTGCGGATAAAGTAAATTTAAAAATTTGGTCTGATATCCCGGACCGGGATTTCCTGCTCACCTGGGAACGCGGCCGTGTCAATCGCTGGCAGATCGTTAAGCTTTCAGGGCAATCCTCAAGCTTTACGCTGCCTCTGGAATATACCGATATTCCCAATATCTATATCACTGTCTCCGGTTTTTCTGAAAGTTCTTTCCTTTCGGATACCGTTAATGTAGATGTTTCTCCGGAAAGCCAGCGCTTAAATATCAGTCTTTCTCCCAACCTGAGCAGATACGGCCCCGGTCAGTCGGTAGTCCTTGACGTTAAGACCACTAATCAGCTTGGCAAACCTGTATCCGCTGACCTTGCCGTTTGGGCTGTTGATAAAGCCATATTCGAGCTTTCTGACTCAAACGTCAGCGATATTTTTAATCGTTTTTGGTCAACCAGGGGCAATCAGACCAGCACCGGCCATTCACTTGAAAATATTTTGGTAAACACAGCTGAGGGAGGCGGCTGTTTTACAGCTGATACTAAAGTTTTAATGTCCGGTGGTTTTACCAGATCCATTGAAGACGTCAAACCTGGTGATACCATCCTGACCCGGGTATCGGCAAACGATTCCCGCCTGACAAAAGCCAGGGTTCTGTCCACCCATTCTGCTACCGTTGACGGAATAATTATTTTAAATTCCCGTCTGAAAGTTACCCCCAATCATCTGCTTTGGGTAAATAATTCCTGGAAGACAGCGTCTCAAATCAAAAAGGGAGATATTCTTTCCAACTTTTCGGGCTCGTCAAACATTGTTACTTCCGTTGAATGGCAAGCCGGTAAAATCCCCGTCTACAACTTAAAAATTGCAGATTTCCATACATATTTTGCCGAAGGAATCTGGGTCCACAATGACAAGGGAGAAGGAAGCGCCCGCTCGATATTTAAAGACACGGCATACTGGAATCCCACAGTTACCACCGACAGACTGGGTCAGGCCCAGGTAGTATTTACTCTTCCGGACAATCTCACTACCTGGACAATTGCTGCAGTCGGATCCACTGCAGACACCCAGGTGGGTCAGACTACGACGGAAATTATCTCATCAAAGGAAGTCATTGTCAGACCGGTTCTTCCCAACCTGATTCGTATAGGAGACAAACTTCGGATTTCGGCTCTGGTGCACAATTTTACTGATGTTACTCAGGATTTTACCGTCGGCCTCAATTTTGACTCCGGCCAGATTACTCCTCCAGCCACTCATCAGCCAGTATCCATCTTACCCAATAATTTCCGCAGTTTTAGCTGGATTATTTCACCGGATTCCGTAAATCCCGTCCGCCAAACTTACATTTTCGGCCCAAACCGCATCCGGTAAATCCGATTCTGTGCAGTCTGTTCTTGCCGGTCATCCCCTTCGGTTTTATGGAAACCAGTGCCCGGATCGGAAACGGAAATCAATCATATTCCGTCGAATTTCCCCCTGACGCGGATTTATCCCAATCTTCAATTACTCTTTCACTTGGCTTCAAACATTTTGGGAACCTTGCCTGCGGCTATGAAATACCTCATCGGTTATCCCTATGGATGTATCGAACAAACCACCAGCCGTCTGGTCCCGGCCATAATTACCAAAGCCAACCTGGATATTTTTTATGACGCTCTTGATCAGAAAGATATTACAAAAATTATTTCTGCCGGTCTTAACCGGTTATCCGCATTAAAATCCGTTGACGGCGGTTGGGGTTGGTGGCACTCTGTTCAAAATTCTGATCCTTTTATTACTTCGTATGTTCTGGAATATTTGTTCCTGGCCAAATCTTCCGGCATCGAAATACCCGATGAACTTATAAAACCGGCTGTAAATTTTCTCAAGTCTTACAATCCCAAGGACGAAAATTCCCGTGTTTACAAGATTTACGGACTTAAATATTGCGGGTGAATCGGAAGGAAAAGAAAAATTAACAAATTTCGATGCTTATTCACCGGTATCTTTGGCATATGCCGTTATAAGCAATGCCAAAAACGGAGACCAGAATCCCGATACCAACGGTTTAAAAAATCTTTTGTCCCGCTATAAAACCAGCGGGGACAATATTTATTGGGAAGCCGATTCTCAAAGTACTTTTCCTTCTTTGGAAGCCTCTACCGCCGTTTCGATCCGGGCAATTATCCAAGGAGGAGGGAACAGGGAACTGGCAGTCAAAGCCGCCCGTTATCTGTCTGGGCAACCGCAAAAATAATTATTGGGCTAACACCTTCGCCACTGCTCAGATTATCAGAAGTATTACTGATCTTCACCGCACCGGTGGTGAAGCTGATCCCAATTTTTCTTATACGTTTAAATTTAACGACAGTTTGATAACCTCTGCCCAGATCACTTCCTCTGTCCAGCTTATTAAAGATATCGTTATTCCCGCCGCTTCAATAAAAATCGGATCAAATAAGTTCGATCTGTCATTCACCGGTACGGGACAAATATACAGTACGTTACTCCAAAATATCTGGCGTACTGATAAGAATGCCTCTCCCCAATCACATACAATTTCTTTATCCCGAAAATATGTAAACGACAAAGGAGAAGACTACACACTGGGAGTCGGTGACAGTGTTTCGGTTATTCTGACCGTTATCGGGTTTACCTCCTGATGCCCGTTATTTGGTCATCGAGGACTATCTTCCGTCCGGTTTGATACCTGTAAACACCAATCTCTTAAACGAAAAGGCTGATAATGATTATTCCGTTTCCAAAGAGTATACGGCAAACGGTGCAATCATGTTTTCCCCGGTAATCGGTAACACGACATCATATTCATACAAAGCCCGGGTAATTTCCCAGGGAGAATCAGTAGCCCCTCCCGCTATGGCGCAATTGATGTATCAGCCTGAAGTAAATGCCCTTAGCGAAACCAGTACTCTGATTACGGAGGAATTCAGCCGTTCTACCAAAACCCCGGTTGAAAATATCACCCGGTCAATTAAAAAATTCAGCCTTATCATTACCCCAAATTATTATTCTGGGATTATTAATTATCATTCCCCCTCCCTTCATCTTTTTAGACGATCAGAATCATCAAAAATCGTCACCCACCCCATCCTATTGAGTAAATTGAAAGCTGTCCAGTATTTTCCCAAAAGGCACCAACTCTTCATCTGATAAACTTCCGTTTCCCATCATATTCACATAATAATTAATTTTATCTTTGATAAACCAGGTGGTCACACTCCACCAGCTTTGTTTGATATCTTCCGTTACCATATCCACTTCCGCAATTCTCACGGCCGGTAAACCCGCAACTTCTTCATTTTTCAATTTTATGGTACCCGTGCCTGAAGCTATTTCATCGGGTTTATACCTCCAATCCATAAATTCACTGTACTTTGAAAAAGGTTGGTTTGCGGCTGGGGGAGGCTACTGCCGTTACTGATATTTCTCCGATATTTCCTACCAGATGATCTACAGTTCTTTTTATTACAGTTCTGGCTACAAAACCCGCCTCATCACTGGCTTCGACCACAAACCACCCCACGGGAACCCTCACACTATAACCGGCTTTCAGATTCTTATAATCCTTGTATTCGATTGTTTTAACCACGTTTGGCTTCTCTTTTTTGAAATTTACCCAGACTCCCCATCCCGCAGCAACCGCCAAAAATATTGGGATCAGTATCCAAACCCGCTTTTTCATAATAAAATTATTATAAACAAATTTTAAAGATTTGTTATACTCACTGTTATGCAAAAGCCTTGGATAGTTGTTTTACTCTCATTATTTGCCGCCGCACTGCTTCTGGGAATTATCATTTTTTCTCTTAAACCTGATTCCGCAAATATCGTTAATGATCAGGTCCAAAAGACCGGATTAAATGATACAATTACTCCAACCATAACTATGCCGACTCCCGCAATAAATCCGAATATCCAATATTTCGCAACTCTTAATACTTCGGAAGGAAAAATTGAAATAAAATTTAATCTGGGACAAACTCCTCAAACAGTAGGAAACTTTATCAAATTGGCCAAATCCGGTTTCTATAACAATACCGTTTTTCACAGAGTGATCTCGGGTTTTATGATCCAGGGCGGCGATCCTAAAGGAGACGGCACAGGAGGTCCGGGGTATACCTTTGCTGATGAACCGTTTACCGGTGAATACACTCGGGGAACTGTAGCGATGGCCAATGCCGGTCCCGATACCAACGGCAGTCAGTTTTTTATTATGCATCAGACCCGTCCTCTGCCTAAAAACTATGTTATTTTCGGACAAGTAATTTCGGGTTTGGAAACTGTAGATAAAATTGCTTCCGCACCGGTTACTGCCGGAAAATCCGGTGAAAATTCATCACCCGTAAATCCCGTAAAAATTCTTACGATAGATATCTCCGAAAAACCTGTCGCTTCCCCTTCTGCTGCCGTATCCCCATAACCGAAAAAGAGTATACTGACACATATGGCAAAGAGATCAACCGGTGTCGGCAGACAAAAAATGTCCCATCCTCACAAGACCGCGAAACGTCTTGAAACCAAACGCCAGATGCTTTTACTGAAAAACAGCAAACACCGAAAACACAACAGAACCATCAGTGCCGGAAAGTTGAGACCAAGATAGGACGTTTAGAAAATTATCCTTGAGCGGGTAAGGGGAATCGGACCCCTGTATTCAGTTTGGAAAACTGACGCCCTGCCATTGAGCGATACCCGCAGGTCTTCTGATTATACCTAAAAATATATTTAAAGAAGAATAAAACTCATCAGGCTGGCGTCCAACTGCCCTTGATATTTTTCCCAGGCTGAATTCAAGGCCGTGGCGGTAATTACATAAGCCTTACCCTTATCAATAAGTATCAGCTGCAGATTATGTAACGGATATACCCCCATGTCATACCTTGCCTCCAATATGACTCCGTCTTTTCCCCCGATTGTTTTTCTTTGTTCATTTATCAACTGATAGTTTGAAAATGACTTTGTCAAAACTTCTTTGCTGGCTGCAAGATAATCATCCAAAGTTACATCGACAGCCGCTTCGGATACGACATTGATATTTACGGAAAATTTATTTCCCGAGTCATCGTCGCTGACTGTATTAGCCACACTCACCAATGTTCCGAAGGACCCGCTTTCATCAACCCTCCAATCTTTAGGATGAGATATCTTAAATCCTCCCTTGCTGCTGGTAAATTGTTTTAACTCAACATCTCCGGTTACCGTCAAACCGCTGTCCGTAGCTTCACTAACCGGCGATAACAGTTGATTCTCTCCGGAAGGAAGGGGGGTTTCAACTTTCGATTTCTTAATATTACCCGCGATTAACTTGCTGATCATCCATATCCCTGCTATTACGCCGGCCAATCCTACAATCCCCAGAATTATCCAGATTATCATTGCTGATTTTTCTTTGACTTCAGACTTATCGGTTTTCAAATCATAAGCATTCTTTATCAAAATCCGATTTTGTTTCTGTAATCTCGGCTTTATCGGCTATCCCCAAGTCAAATTTGCTGGTTCCGCTGGCATCACCGGTTGTCACAGCGACCGAACCGTCAGATTCCAAACCCGGTACTTTCAGCGCCTGGAATGCCTTTTCAATATCTTCATCTGCCCAACCGCTTTCAGCCAATATTTTCCTAATTTCCGGATCAGTTATTCCGGCTTTAAGTTGCTCCCTGATATAGTCTACTAACTCCTGGTTCACTTCCTCAAGTTTATCATGAAAACTTTCCCAATTCCCGTATTTTGTCGGAGACGAGGGAATTGAACCCTCTACCTCTCGGTCCCAAACCGAGCGTTCTACCGATGAACTAGTCTCCGTATGTGCCGAAGGCGGGACTCGAACCCGCATGAAGTGTTATCTTCGGGGGCTCTTAAGGCCCCTGCGTCTACCATTTCGCCACCTCGGCATATACAAATTATATTATAATTATGTCGGTAATGGGCGAGTGCTGAAATTGGTATACAGGCATGCTTGAGGAGCATGTGGCCTTAATCGGCCGTGCAGGTTCAAGTCCTGTCTCGCCCACCGCCTGCCGGCGGGCAGGCCCATCCGGGCGGATGGCGGAACGGTAGACGCGCTAGCTTCAGGAGCTAGTGACCTTAAAACGGTCGTGGAGGTTCAAATCCTCTTCCGCCCACAGTACAATTGCTATAATATGGACGATTAGCTCAGCTGGTTAGAGCGCCTCTCTTACACAGAGGAGGTCGGGGGTTCGAGCCCCTCATCGTCCACAAATAAAAAGCAAACAATCTCAAGCCGAGATAGCCAAGGTGGTCACGGCGGGCGCCTGAAGAGCGTCAGATTGAGGTTCGACTCCTCATCTCGGCACACCCTAATTTAGCTTTGTTTATGTGTTATATTAGATGTATATGGAAGAGAATACTTCCAGCGGTAGAGAATCTCCAGAAAAGATCAAGAATGATGGTTGGTTAACATATGTCAAATTAATTTTTCTCATAGCTTTATTCCTAACGATAGGAGGACTAGGAGGCTTCTCATTAGGATTCACTAGCACTAAGAAGTTAACAGCTAGTAACCCTGCTATTTCACCCACCCCTGCTCCTTGTCCTTATGTAAGTCATATTAAGAATAATGGGTATTTGATAACAGAAAAAGAAGTTGAGGGGGGACGAATTGCTGCGTATCGCCTTGGTGATAACTTTTCAGATGATCCAGGTGTGTTCGCAATTATGTTAGATGCCGGCTCATTGCATAAACCCGTTATATTTTCCGTCTCAAGTCCAGATTTCTCACAAGATAATTTATTTCAAATAATCGGCAAGGAATTGTGGGTGGTTAACGGCCAAACAAATAATATTGACGTTTATTCCTATCAGGTTGAAAAGAGAAGTGGAAACTCCTTACAACTAAGTTCCTTAATCTATTTAAATTCAATAAATTTACCTAAATACAAAATTGGTGTTATCTATTCGATATCTTGTGATGAAAAAATCTGTAACATCACTAGTGCTTTCCATCAAGAATCTGGGTGTAGGATGAACTTAAATATAAACACCAGGCAATTCTCAAATATAAATTGTGGAGGTTTAGGCGGAGACTTTAATCCAGAACCGCTCTGATATTAAACTCTTATTTGAATTTCTTATTGTTTTAGCCTCAAAATAGGTTCGACCTTACTCCAATTCTCGGCACACCCTAAATTAGATTCATTTAATGTAAAATTAACGGGGTATGAAGAAAGGATTGTTCTTCTTCTGCATATTGGGTATTTGTTTTTGATTAAATTACTTCATTCATCATTCTCTTAGTTATTCTCTATTAAACTCAATTATTTTTCTGCTGGGAATTTGGCAACTTTTTAAGTCATCAAATATTATTTATTTACTGGGATTGGCAATAATGCCGATTTTGACATGGTACAGCAGTTCGCTTATTCCCGGTTTGGGGGTTCTTGCTTTTGAAGTGATTATGATATGGGGGTCAAAAAGTAAAGGCGTTATCCGGACAAGTCTTCTTACCTTCTCTGCCATGATATTTTTTATATCTATGTTGCTGACCAGCGGCATCCTGCGCTATGAGGGTTCAAAATCCGGAACTGTTAACAGAGAACAATTGTTTTTTTATCAGACCGATTCGGTAACTGCGTTGGAAAAAACTACTGGTACTTTTCAAACAGATTTATGGGGTAAAGGAATACCTTTTACCAGGTCTAAATACGTTCATAATATGCCTGTGAGTATTTTGAACCGGTTTTTCAGAAACCTGACCGAATTTTTATATCTGCCGAATTTTTATCAGACAATATTACTGGCAAATCTTTATCTTATCTTACTGGGAATAATCCGGACAAATAGTATTCAGGCTAAAGACATAAAAATATTACTGTATGCAGTTTTCGTCCATATTTTTAATCGTCGTGGGAGCATCATTGCACATAGGGAAAAATGCAGCGATTTACCCGCTGATTCCCGTACTAATATTTCTTGCAGGACAGGGGAGTGCTAAAAGCAAACTGCCGGTTTATATGGGACTCTTAATATTTCAGTTACTGTTTTTGGGATGGGGATAGTTTATGAAATCTAAATTCGTTACTTTGACTTTCATTATATTTATCGTGGCATTATTTATTCGAATTGTCGGAATGGGCAAAGTACCTCCCCACTTATCTAATGATGAGATTTCCATTGCTTACGATGCTTACTCCCTGCTTCATACCGGCCGTGACGAACATAACCACTTATTTCCGTTGTCATTTCAGTCACACAATACATATAAAGCGCCTCTCACGGCTTATCTGCTGATTCCAACCACGGCTATTTGGGGACCTTCGGAATTGGCATCTAAATTACCTTCAGCAACACTGGGGTCGTTAACCGTTTTGATGCTGATAATCATGACATGGCAAATATTTCGTTTAAAATCTTTGGCATTATTTTCAGGAACCGTTTTAGCCATAACACCATGGCATATTTACACTTCACATATGATTTTAGAATCAAATATTGCCTTATTCTTCGTAATCACCGGAATATCATTATTTTTTAAATATCAGGAAAACCGGAAATTGAATGTTTTAATATTTTCCATGATTTTCTTTTCTCTTTCGGTTTACAGCTATCATACGGAGTGGCTTTTTACCCCGTTGTTACTGGCGGGGATGGGATTAATATTCCGGATTAACTTAAAGTTAAAAGATATTATTACGGGAGGTTTGGTTTTCGGAATTTGCATTTTACCTCTGGTAATTGATACATACCGGCAAATCGGACAGAGCACCCGGGGTAATACCGAAGCCATCATTTACGAACCTACCCTGCAGGAGACACTGAATAATCCGCGACTTTCGCTTACATCAAAAACCCGTACTTTGGTAAATGCCGTTATCAGCAATTATGCAAATTATTTTAATTTTGGATATCTGTTTTCGTATGGATTGGATATTCCGCCAAAACCGTTAACCACACAGTCGGGTCTATTTTTAGGCATTTTTTTACCGTATTTTTGATTGGTTTATATTCTCTATCCAGAATATCCGGGAAAAGAAAAATACTTTTTAATATTATTTCTTTTACTCGCACCGGTGATACCAGCAATGACTAAGGGCGGATCTAACTTCGTCCGGGCATTGGTGATGGTGTTACCGCTTTCCATGGTTATCGGCTCTGGGATTAATTATGTCTGGAAAAAAACAAATGATATAAAATTCAAAATCTGTCTGATAGTTCTGCCTATTGCCATCACTTTCGGATATTTCAGCCTGCTATATTATTTTCACTATCCAATACATGCCGGTGAGAATTTTGCATATGGTTACAAACAGATAGCTGATTACATTAATTCTCATCCCGGCCAATACCAAAAAATTGTGGTTGATCCGAAATTCGGTACAAATTACGAATTTGTAGGCGTACCTCACTTATATCTCGCATATTTTACCCATTATGATCCGGAAAGATTTCTCCTTGAAAGAAAAGATTTACCTACCGGACTTTACTTTTCACCTTTCGAGATCAGGGAAATCAATTGGGGAGCAGAGAAACCCACCGTTAAAGCTTTATACATTTCTCCAACAGCAAACTTACCTGCAAATAATCGCGGGGATTTATTATCAGTCAAAACAATTTATTACCCCGATGGCCATGCGGCGTTTGAAATATTTGAAGGAATTGCGAAGCCGTAATTGAATTACTTTGTCAAAATTTCTATCCAGGGTGACCAAACGGAGAGGGCATAGGTAACCGGAGTAGTCAATAAAAACCCTAGTACTATCAATGCCATATATCCCTGTCTTACCCATTTACCCCATTTATGCATACCGAATTCGATTACTATCGGAACTAATAAATACCCGCACAATAATGCGGAAAAATAATGATACATAAAAACAACTCTGCCCACGAATAAAAATGGAACAAAAAATAATATAAATCCCAATATTGCCACTGACAGATGCTCTTTACTAATACTCAGCCATTTTTCCCGTCGTGTACCGGACAAGATCACCCACCCGAACAACAATGCCCCCGGAACAGTTAACCATCCGATTTGATTTCCCGACAGTACAATCACTGCATTTTTTGCCGAGTTAATAAATATCGGAATTTTTCCCAGACCCAATAACCATTCCCAGGGATGACTTGCTGATTCATGCTGCTGGTAAACTGTATTTGCAGCAAACATGTGTACGAAGTGAGCGGGTAAATATTTAATTACATCAAATTTATTATTCATAGCCGGATACTCTATCTGAACGTAAAGTTTTTCATAGATCGAAAACGGAATATTTTGCCTGACAGGTAACCTTCCGAAAAATATCATCCAGATTCCTAAATGAACTACCGTAATTACTGCCAGCATGACCAAAGCCTGTCTGAATTTTTTTTTATTCCCCAGTACTGCCAATGCCATGACCACAAATCCTAAGGCTATCCACTTAACGGAAATCGCAATTCCCAAAAATATTCCCGCTCCGAACAAAATCCAATTCCTGCGCCGGAATGTTTTTTTTAAAATATACAATAAAACCAGCATAACTCCTGTCATCCCGGTAAATAGCATCAGATTCTCGGGTAATATTAACCTTGAATATAAGACAAACGCATTATCCCAAGTAATCAACCAGGCTGGTATTAAAGCTAAATAGGTATTTTTATACAGTAATTTTGCCAGAATAAAAACAACTGCCGGAATCAGACAACCGATCAGTGCATTGACAATTCTCAGCGGTATATACGGAAAGTCACCGAAAATTTCATCACGGTTGATTATTTTATTCTGATATGAAGGTGTATTACCGATACCTGCTACGGTAGAAAAAAACATTTGCGCAAAGGGGGGATGAACATCAAAATAGGGTCTTTTATAAAGATATTCAAGTATAAATGTGACACTCGCTCTCTCGTCAAAAATTATTGAATTCGGGTAATCAATTCTCGGAAATCTCAGACATCCTGCCAAAATCACAATTATCAAAATTACTGCATAATCAATTCTTGACCACCCCATGACTTTTATTATAAATCTGTTCTGTTAAAATATTTCTACTGCGGGAGTAGGGGAGATGCTTCGCATCTTAACTACTCCTCCGGTAAACTGCGGGAGTAGTTCAGCAGTAGAATGTCTCCTTGCCAAGGAGAAGGTCGCGGGTGCGAATCCCGTCTCCCGCTCTTATGAAATCGCTTTTACCGGTTTTAGTATTTTTTGCAGTCACGCCTGTTATTATTTTTCTTTCCGCTTCGCTTCTCCTTTCTTACTCTCAATCCGGCAATTATCCGGTATCACCTTCACCCAATAATGTATTTTCTGCCGTGGACGAAAAACCCTTTCCTGCCACCAATATTTTAGGTTACTTTTCAACGAGTGATGCCAGAGTATATATAGTAAAAAACTATCTTAAGAAATATTCATCTCCGTTAGAACCATACTCTCAAAACTTAATAAATATTTCTGATAAATATTCACTCGATTATCGACTGCTGGTAGCCATTGCCCAACAGGAGTCCAATCTATGTAAAAAAATCCCGGAGTTATCCCATAACTGCTGGGGATATGGTATTTACGGTGATAAAATCACCCGCTTTGACAACTATCCGCAGGCAATGGATATTGTCGCAGGTACTCTTAAGTCACAAATATATAGATATTGGGCTGGATACACCGGAAAAGATAATGGCTAAATATACCCCGCCGTCTCTCGAAAAGGGCGGGCCATGGGCCAAAGGTGTAAACCAATTTATGAGCGATCTGGAATAAATATTCTCATGGCGGCTCACTACGACGACTCTCTCTTTTCCTACCCCGACTATTGGATCGGACGCGATTATGAACATACAAGTGAAATTCTCGCTCTTAAACATCTGTTAAATAAGTGATCATTTTGAGTCTGCTGCAGATATCGGAGGAGGGTATGGACGGTTAATCCCTCTATTACAGAAATACGCCGGAAAAATTTCTTTGGTGGAACCTTCTCTCAAACAGCGACGTCAGGCTAAAAATTATCTCGACCCCCGAGCCAAAATATCCATTATTTCCGGATCTGCCCAAAAAACAGGACTTAAAGATAATTCCCAGGATCTGGTCGTTATGATCCGGGTGATGCATCATTTACCCCAGCCCCAGCCGGTCCTTCAGGAACTCCATCGGATTTTAAAACCAGGCGGAAAACTAATTCTGGAATATGCAAATTCCCATCATTTCAAAGCCCGTCTGAAAAGCCTTATAAACGGGCAGCCTCTGCTTCTTACCCCGATTGAAAAACGCAGTCTGATAAATATCAAAAAACATACAATTTCTTTTGTAAATCACAGTCCTGTCTCCATTCAAAAACTGCTTTTTACAATCCGGATTTACCGTTATCACCACTCTCTCCGTATCTAATCTCAGATCTCCTTTTCTTAAAAAATTTATTCCTTATCCGATTCTTACAAACCTGGAACGGATTATTCAGCCTGTTCTCGGAAAAATTAATTTCGGTCCTAGTATCTTTATTCTGGCCAGTAAAAATCCTAAACTGAGAATATTTGACTTTTTGGAAGACCCATAGTAATATACGACCAGGTTTCGTAGCTTAGCTTAACCGCTTTGCTGTGAGATTTTAAAAGCCTCGGCACTGGGCAGGAGCCGGGGCTTTTTTTGTGCCTAAATTTCATACTATAATCAAACTGTGCGCCTCGTGGTGAAATGGTATACACGCAGGCTTTAGGAGCCTGTCCCAGCGATGGTGGTAGGAGGTTCGAGTCCTCTCGAGGGCACATTACAAACTTACTTTCCTGGCTTCTTTCCATTACTCTGAAATTATTATTCCCTGGATTATTTACCAAATCAGCCACCCGGTAAGCTTCCATTTTATCCGTTTCATTAGGTTCCATTATTTTCTTGAGTCTTTCGATATCAAAAAATTTATTATTCAGCCAATCCTCTTCATCTTCTGTATTTAGTATTACCGGCATCCGGTCGTGAATTTCCATCATTGTCTTATTTGCCTTTGTAGTCACAATTGAGAATGTCTTAATCTCAAACCCCTGGGCATCTTTCCAGATATCAAAAATTCCGGCAAAACCGAATATTCTTCTTTCAACAAGCCTGATCCAATATGGAATTTTAAGTACTTTTCCCCGATCGGAAACTTTTCTCCACTCAAAAAATCCGCTGGCCGGTACCAGACATCGCTGCTGTCTGAAAGCTTTTCTGAAAGCCGGTTTAACTTCTATCTCCTCGCTTCTGGCATTAATTGTGCTGTAGCTGATACGCGGATCCCTGGCCCAGAACGGAATCAAACCCCATTTCATTTTTTCCACCTTTTTGGGGCTTTTCATGGTTACCACCGGCATTATCATTCCCGGTGCCACGTTATATTCCGGTGACATTTCCACCTCGCGGTTTTCAATTTCAAACCGGTCATAAAAATCTTTTTCCGGTATAAATCCGTATCTTCCGCACATATTCCGATTTTAACTCATAACTATCTCCTCCAGCTCTTTTATCCCTCCGAACGCTATCCGGTCAGGTACCAGATCCGCCGCTCCCAACATCAGAGCCGGAGTCAGCACAAAATTTCCCCATCTTTCGTTTACCTTATCCACCGCCGCCACCAGACTTTCCTTTTTTGCTACCTCCTCCAAAAATGTTGTTTGCAAAACGCCTTGTTTTACTAAATCAAATCCTGATACCGCCAGTGTATGCACGGGTTTCCGATACGGGGAAGAGACCATTATCCGCCTGGCTGCCTTATAAATATCCCTGCTGTCAAAGATCGGATCGGGCTGCACCTGCCCATGATGCCACCAGGAAAAATCACGGTACAGCATCCCCACATGCACTCCCCGGGCCCGATACCCGGCCCGCCGCATTCTCATCCCCATCTTAAAAACCAGTTTGTGCAAAATCGGCGACAATTCTTCAGGGCAGGAAACCGGTTTGGGCAAAGCATAACTGTTCCCGTAGCTTCTCCGGGCAAACACCACATCGTCAACCTCAAACCCCCTCAGACGTAAATACCAATAGTATCCCAGTACCGAACCAAACGCAGCTTTCAGAACAGTTGCCCGCGCTGCCCAAAAATCAACCACGGAAAATATTCCGAAATAATTCAGACGGGCTGCGTTATTACCCTTGATTCCGCACAAATCCGCCAGTTTCAAACCCATATAAATTGTCAGAAAATTACCTTTGTCAATCACATCCAGCCCGTCCGGTTTGTGCAGAGAAGCTCCGGTTTTGGCCAGCCACCGGTTGGGAGCAATCCCCACCGACACCCGCAAAAAATCCCCCACTTCCTCTCTGACCCTTTTTTTAATCTCCGTCGCCACCTCCACCATCCCCCTGCGCCGACAGGGGGCTCCCTCCAAATCCATCACAAATTCATCTATCGACTTGGGTGTCACTTTATCGGTATAAGTCCCCAACAAGCTGCTTCAGTTTAAGATGTACCGACCGGTATTTATTCGGATCCGGCGGTATCACTATCAGTTCGGGTACCAGCATTCTGCCGTCTTTCACCCGCATTCCCACCCGTACCCCCAGCTTCTTGGCTTCCACCGAAGGAGCAATAATGCATCCCCCGGGGGTCGTATATGCCGCCACCGCCACCGGTTTACCCCGGAGGAGGGGATTGGCCTGCTGTTCCACACTGGCAAAGCAGGAATTCAGGTCCAAATGGATAATCGTCGGCTCTTTTGAATTAAAAGACAAATCAGTCAGCTTCTCCATCGCTTATCTCCTCCAAAGTCCAAAAAAGATTATCCGTATCCAGAACCAGGCGGAAAAAAAGGCTTTCGGACACTACCGAAAACACATGCAGCAAGGTCCTCCCCTGGCGGAATACGTGGTGATACCCCACCCGGCGTATCAGATAGTCCCGTCCGTCAAATACCACCCTCACGGGGCCTACCTGCCGTTTCCGGTGATCATAAAGCGTCTCTACTGTCACCGGAACTTTCAACTTTTGTATCATAGCTACTCTGCTGGCCCTCGTCTTTATTCATACCCGAATATTACCCGAATGTCAAGAGATACAAAACATATCATGGGATTTCTTCATGACATCCGTCTAATAGTCACATGGAAATTCCCCGTCACTGGCGCTTAAAAAAACAAAGATACGCTCTGATCGGAGAAATCTGTCCCCATTGTGATGCCAAACTTTTCCCTCCCCGGGACATTTGTCCGCAATGCAAAAAGGAGGCAAAAACACCTTTCCAATTTTCCGGAAAAGGAGAAATTTACTCACACACAACCATGCATGAAGGTCTCCCTGACGGTTATCAGGGTCTTGTTCCGCTTTCTATCGCCCTCATCAAACTGGAAGAAGGTCCTATTATTACTGCCCAACTTACCGATCTGGGGGATAAAAAGCCGGAAATCGGTATGCCGGTGGAAATGGTAACCCGCAGGTTACAAGATAACAGTGACGAACAGGGAATTATTGTTTACGGTTATAAATTCCGTCCTGTACTGTAAATTCTTCATTCCATGTAGTATTATCGGCCTATGAGATTGACTCCTCCCCGTATACTTGCCGCTGTTTTTGTTGTTCTGGCAGTTGCGTTTTATTTAAATTCCCGTCACAACCGTCTTCTTCCCACCGGCAAAATATCTCAAACCGAACCTGTAAACCTGGGTGCTTCCGACATTTCCCAGGCGGTTATTTCCGGTCGTCCCCAGGTGGAAATCACCACATCCAGGGGAAAATTTGTCGTTGAACTCCGGCCTGATCTGGCTCAAAACACTGTTATCAATTACATGCAAAAGTGGGTTGCGGGTTACTGCAACTCTCTTACCTTTCACCGGGTGGAAGATTGGGTTATCCAGGGGTGTGATCCCAGCGGTAACGGTACCGGTGGGAGAGGATGATCTTCCGACGGAAATCTCAAGTCAAAATTTTATCAGCCGGAAGCGTGGGTGTTGCCCGTAAACCTTCTTCCGAAGACAAATCAAATTCTTCCCAGTTTTTTATCGTTAAAAAAGACTCATCCTTTCTTAACGGGGAATACACTTACTTTGGTCAGGTAATTTCCGGTATGAATGTAGTAAATTCTATTACATCCGGAGATAGGATTATCTCCACCGAAATCCTCACAAAATAACCATTATGCCGGACTCCATCATCCGCCACGATAACGGCACAATATCGCTCAAAATTGTTATTCCCTGGGCACAGATCGATGAAGCCTATAAAAAACAGGTTTCACAGGCCCTGAATAAAACCGAAGTTCCGGGTTTTCGTAAGGGCAAGGCACCGGAAAAGGTTGCCCAGGAAAAATTGGATAAATCACATCTGATGTCCCTGGCTCTCAGCGAACTTCTGCCTCCGGCTTATTCCCAATTGGTCAAAGCCAACAATCTTAAACCAATACTCTACCCCCAAATCCAGATCGACAAAGGCGTGTCGGGTCAGGATTTTGAATTTACGGCTACCACCTGCGAGGCTCCTGTTGTTAATTTGCCCGCCAACTTCCGGGACGAAATTTCAAAGCTGAAACCCCCGGAAACCGGTCCGAAATTTGATTCCATCGCCCACTATCTCCGGCAGAATTGCCGTATAAACGTTCCCGACATTCTGATAAATGAGGAGGTTAACCATCGTCTGTCATTATTGGTGGAAAATCTTACCAAATTAGGCCTCGACATCCCCAAATATCTGCAAACCAAGAAATTATCCCCCCAGGATCTTAAGGATCTTACCGCCAAAGAAGCCAGAGCCGATCTTGAGATGGAATTAATTCTGACCGAGATCAAATTACAGGAAAAGTTGCCTGATAAAACCAAAACCGTCGACTATCTGCTGCACCTCTTGCCAAACGGCTAATATATAATATAATAACCAAATATGGCTACGACCTATAGTAATTCAAGCAGAGCCGGACGTCAAAAAGTTCAGTCCCCGGAAAATTTTCTGGAAGCGTTGCGGGGTTTGGGAAAAAGTACCGTTTCCGAAGCTAAATCACAAGCCAGAAAAGCGGTTGTCAGCGATATCCCGGAATCATTCGGTTTTGGCCCGAGCGGGACCTTAAAACCCAACGAATCGCTTACTGTCAACGATCTGCAAAACGCCCAGGAAAGGGGATACCGTGAAGCTGAATCAGACTACTCCCGCCAGCTGTTTCAAATGCGGGAGCGTGAACATTCACATCTCATGCAACAGGAAACTGCTGCCAAACAGCAAATTATCGGGATCCAGCAGGAAATTCGGTCTCTGGCCAAAAGCCTGGGTGATTTTGCGCAGGAAGTTGAAGTCGCCACCATCCAGACCCCGGTTAACCCCGGTATCTATCACAAAAACTTCTACGCTCATTTACGGTCGGTAATTTCCCTTCTGCGCCAGAAGGTAGAATCATCCAAGAATTGGCTGGCTGCCACTAATACCAGAGCCCAAAAGAAAGGTTTTTACTGGTCCCAGGTAGGTAAATCCGGAACAAAATTCATGCTTTCCTCGGAAAGATATATGGTTACCAGCACCGGATAGTATCCGCTTGCACTCAAACCCGATTCCGGGATAGAATAAATTATCAATATCAAGCCTTATTTATTCATATGATAAATATAATTTCCGATGAACCTCCCCTTAAACGTTCTTACCGATTTTTTACGGATTCCTTCCGTTTCCACCCAGCCTGAACAGGCGGGTGAATGTCTTCGGGCTGCAAATTATATTTCAGATCATCTTTCTTCTCTTGGGTTTCTCTTCCCGGCTTCTTCCCGGTAAAGTCCATCCCTCAGTCTTTGCCCAACTAACATCCGCAGCGGAAGACATCCGACAGTCTTAATTTACGGCCACTACGATGTCCAGCCGGCAGGAGCTCCCAGCCAATGGACTACCCCTGCTTTTGAACCGGATATCAGAAAAGGACGTATTTATGCCCGGGGAGCCACCGATAACAAAGGTCAGCTGATGGTTCAGATTCATGCGGTCAGCCAACTTATTAATAAGTACGGTCAAAATAATTTACCTCTGAATATTAAATTTCTGATTGAAGGTGAAGAAGAAATCGGCAGCCCGAGCGTTATGGATCAACTGACCGCATATCCCGAACTGTTTCGATACCGACTATGTAATTATTTCAGACACCGAAATGCTGGGAGCCAACCGGCCGACTCTTGACGTCTCGTTAAGAGGTGTTATGGACATAGAAATTTCTGTTCAGACCGGATCTCATGATATCCATTCCGGCCAATTCGGAGGTTTGGCACCAAATCCGGCTTTTATTATGTCTCACTTATTGTCGCTTCTGAAAAATGGCCGTGACCGGGTATTAATTTCGGAATTTTATTCGGATATTATTCCACCTACACCCAAAGAACTCGACGATCTGCGCCGTCACGCTCCCGATGTCAAAGATGTTCTTAAAGAAGGTCATTTTTTCTATCTTGGAGGCGGAGAACCTCATTTACCCATCAATCGTCGCCGTTGGTATGAGCCGACTCTGGACATTACCGGTCTCGATTCCGGTTATACCGGACATGGTACCAAAACAATTATTCCCGGCCGGGCCGATGCCAAACTTTCAATCCGACTTGGTCCCGTACCAGAATCCGCAAAAAATCTACTCCAATTTGGTTAATTTCCTGCAAAAACACGTCTCCAAAAATGTTGTTTTATCAGTTTCCCGTTCGGAAATTGCCCTGCCGTACCGGGCTCCTATAGAACATCCGGTTTACCACTTGGCGGGTCAGTGTCTGGAAAGCATTTTCGGCCACCCGGCAGCCTTTGTCGGTCAGGGCGGATCCATAGGTTTCGTCCCGGTTTTGGCTAAATCTTTAAACGTTCCCTGTGTCCTGATTGGTTTTGGTTTACCCGATGAAAATCTTCATGCCCCCAATGAACACTTTTCATTGTTCAACTTTTCCAGGGGTATTGAAGCTATGACTTTGTTTTACTCCCGTCTCGCCGATTTAAAACCTGTAGCATTAAAAAATCAGGAGACTAACAACTCACCCGAATAACCGCTCTGATGATATAATTTAACCGCCTTACCGGGCGCGGACTCGTAGCTCAGTTGGCTAGAGCGTCGCATTGACATTGCGAAGGCCACAGGTTCGAATCCTGTCGGGTCCACCATGAAAAAAGCTTGGTTTGCGGTGCCGGAGGATTTATCGGCAGTCACCTGGTCAAAAGGTTAAAAAAAGAAGGATATTATATCCGGGGAGCGGATCTGAAAAAACCGCAGTACAGCCCGACTGCAGCTGACGATTTTTTACTTCTCGATTTAAGAATCAGAGTCAATTGTAAAAAAGCTTTGACCATTCCCGGCGGATTTGACGAAGTTTATCAGTTGGCAGCCGACCGCGGGGGAGCCGGTTACATGATTCCCGGCGAATGCGACATGATGGAAAATAACGCCCTGATTAATATTTATATGATTTCCGAAGCCGTAAAACTGCCTGAACTTCCCGAATATTTCTTTTCCTCGTCTGTCTGTGTTTACAAAGATATGTCTGTCGGAGCACCTGCCATTAAAGAGAGCAGTGCCTACCCCGCTAATCCTGAAAATGAATACGGCTGGGAAAAACTTTACACTGAAAGAATGCTCTCAGCTTTCAGCCGCCGTTTCCGTATACCTGTAAGAATTGCTAGGTTTCATACCACTTATGGTCCGGAGACCAATTGGGAAGGCGGGCGGGAAAAAGCCGCTGATGCAATTTGCAGAAAAGTAGCTTTAGCCGAAAACGGTCAATCAGTAGAAGTCTGGGGAGACGGAAAAGCTGTCAGGGTATTTACATATATCGATGACCTTATTTCCGGTATCAGAAAACTTATGCAGTCGGATCTAAAAGGTCCGACAAATATCGGCAGTCCCCAATATGTCACTGTTGACGAACTGGCAAAAACCATCATCAGGGTTTCAGGAAAAAATCTGAAAATCAAACATGTCTCCGGACCGGTTGGTGTTCATGCCAGGAATTTCAGTAATCAAAAAATCTACACTACGGGTTGGAGGTCAAAATATTCCCTTGAAGACGGTGTTAAAATCCATTATCCGTGGGTCAGATCACAAGTCGAAAAAAAATATTTCAAAATGAAAGGTAAATAATGCACCTTGGAGCTCATGTTTCCATTGCCGGAGGTCTTTATAAAAGCCTGGATCGGATAACCGATCTCGGGGGTAATACCCTGATGACTTTCGCTTCCTCTCCGCGTTCACTTCGTACAAACAAACATATGACAAATGAAATTCAGAAATACCTGCAAAAGAAAGCAGAACTAAACCTTGGACCGCACTTTTTTCATGGAGTTTACTTAATTAATCTGGCTTCCGATTCCAAAAGTCTTCTCAAAGCCGGCATGGATTCGCTCATTTACTATCAGCAACTGGCCGGAGAAATTGGAGTTGTAGGAACAATATTTCATATCGGAAGTCACAAAGGCCAGGGACTTGCTGAAACGCTCAACCAAATTGTGGCCTCAATTAATTTTATCCTCGACAGTTCACCCAAAGGTACCAGGTTGATTCTGGAAAATGCCGCCGGTCAGGCCGGAACCATCGGCCAGACTTTTGAAGAACTGTCTCAAATAATCAGCCGTATCGGGGATAAACCTAAAATCGGCGTCTGTCTGGATACCCAGCATGCATTCGCCTCCGGATATCCTTTGGACACCGTGCTTGATAAATTTGACAGGGCTATAAATTTAAAACACTTATCTGTTATTCACCTCAACGATTCTTTAACGGATTTCAATTCTCACATCGATCGTCATGCAAATTTGGGTAAGGGAAAGATCGGTTTGGATGCCATTAAAAAATTTTTAAATGATCCCCGTCTCAAAAATGTTCCGGTTATTTTGGAAACGCCTGGAGAAAACAATTCCGGTCCCCGTAAACAGGACATTGCTTTACTCAAGTCCCTGGTAGTACAATAAATAAAATTAATCCGGTCGCAGACCTCACCAATCTGCCCCAAAACCGGAAAATATATAATTAAGCCACCATAGTAGTCAGATGGAACCCCGGGTCTGACGAAGAGGTGGATTTTTGTTTATATGAATTACCAAGATTCAGAACATCTCAACCATTCCTGCTCGCATTTGCTGGCAGCTGCAGTCATTAATCTTTGGCCTCACGCGTTACCCACCCTCGGACCGGCTATCGAAAACGGCTTTTATTACGACTTTGATTTTGGCCAAACTAAAATTTCGGAAGAGGACTTTCCCCAAATTGAATCCAAAATGCACGAAATTTCGTCTTCCTGGAAAAAGTTTGAAAAAATTGAAATCACACCGTCAGATGCCAGGAAAAAGTTTACCAAAGATCCCTATAAATTAGAGTTGATAGATGAAATTATTAAAAGAAAGGAATCTTTGACTTTTTACCAATCCGGTGAATTTGTTGATCTTTGCCGCGGTGGTCACGCGGATTTAACAACCCAACCTCTCAATCATTTCAAATTGCTTTCTGTTGCCGGGGCATATTGGCGTGGAAATGAAAAAAACAAAATGCTGACACGTATTTACGGCACCTGCTGGCCTACTCAAAAAGAGCTTGACGATTATTTACATCTTCTCGAAGAAGCCAAAAATCGCGACCACCGTAAACTTGGTAAAGCCCTCGATTTGTTCACCTTTTCCGATCTTATCGGTTCCGGTCTTCCTCTTTATACTCCCAAAGGAGCGCTTCTTCGCCGTCTTGTAAACCAATACGTAGAAGACGTCCAATCTAAAAATGGTTACCTGCAAGTTTGGACACCCCAAATAGCCAAGGCCGCTTTATTTAAGGTTTCCGGACATTACGACAAATACAAAGACGATATGTTCCGCGTTTTTTCCCATTACTCCGACGAGGAATTTTACTTAAAACCCATGAATTGCCCCCAGCATACCCAAATTTATGCCGGTCAACCCCGAAGTTATCGTGATCTGCCATTGCGCTATACCGATTTTGCCATGCTTTACCGTGACGAAAAACCGGGAGAACTGAATGGTCTGGCCCGGGTCAGATCTTTCTCCCAGGATGATTGTCATATTTTCTGCCGTGAAGACCAGGTGGATGCCGAAATAGATATGGCTTTGTCCATGATCAAAGAAATTATGTCTACTTTCGGCTTTAAATACCGTTACCGTCTTTCCACCCGTGATCCGGCTCATCCCGAGAAATATTTAGGCCATCCGGAAACCTGGGATAAAGTAGAAAAATGGGCTGTAGAGATAATGGAGCGAAATCACATTGATTACTATCCTGCACCCGGTGAGGCAGCTTTTTATGCTCCTAAAATGGATCTTATGGCTACCGATGCTTTAGGTCGTGAATGGCAACTGTCTACAATCCAAATCGACTACGTTATGCCGGAGCGTTTTCAGCTTGCGTTTATCGATCGTGACGGTCAAAAGAAGACTCCGATCATGATTCATCGGGCAATAATCGGTTCGCCTGAAAGATTTTTAATGGTCTTAATCGAACAATTTGCCGGTGCCTTTCCCACCTGGTTATCACCCGTTCAGGTCAAAGTATTGCCTATTACCGACAAACATTTGGATTATGCCCGATCTATCCACCAAAAACTGCTTGAAGCCGGCATCCGATCCGAATTGGATGAGCGGAATGAACCCCTAACCGGCCGGATTCGCGATGCCCAGTTGGAAAAAGTTTCCTATATGTTGGTGGTGGGGGATAAGGAAATAGCATCTAATACTGTAACTGAGCGTGCCAGAAACGGTAAATCCGACGGACCATTTCCGATCGAAACTTTTATTTCTAAAATCAAAAAGGAAATAGACGGTAAATTAATTGTTTGATATAATTAAGCCCACTCAGTGAGCGTTCAACTCTACCGCATCAATCATCAAATCAAGGCTAATGAAGTTCGCCTGCTTCGCGAAGATGGAACCCAAATCGGAATTGTCCCTCTCCAGGATGCTCTGACTCAGGCCAGCAGTCAGGGTGTTGATGCCGTCGAAATCGCTCCCCAGGCAAATCCGCCGGTGGTAAAACTTATTGATTACAAAAAGCTTTTATATCAGATTGCCAAAAAGGAACGGAAAGAAAAAGCCGCAGCTAAAAAAGTTGATATCAAGGAAATCCGCCTGACTCCTTTTATGGCCGAGAATGATTTTCAGGTCCGTCTTAACCGGGGCCGTGAATTTTTATCGGAAGGTAATAAACTCCGGGTAACCGTCAAATTTGTCGGCCGCCAGCTTTCCCGCAAGGAATTTGGTGCCGTCATGATGGAAAAAACTACCACTGCCCTGGCAGATTTCGGCACCATTGAGCAATCAGCCAAGTGGATCGGTCGTCAGTACACCGCAACTCTTACTCCTACCAAGAAAAAGTAATTTCTTGTATAATTCACTTCTATGGCCAAAGCCAAATCTCACAAGTCAGCTGTACGTCGTTTCAAAATCACCTCTACCGGTAAGGTAATGCGCCGGGTAGCTTTCGGCCGTCATCTCCGCCGGAAAAAATCCGCATCACAATTACGCCGCTACAGAAAAAATGTTCTGGTCACCGGCAAAATTGCCCGCCGGATTAAGCGTCGTACCGCATTATCCTAATATGCACGTCAAATCCCCCCGCCGTCAGAGGCACAACAAAATTCTCAGGCTCGCCCGTGGCTATCGTATGACCAAGCACCGGTTGTATAAAGTCGCCCATGAAGCCGTAGTTCATGCCGGCCAGTATGCCTTTGCCGGTCGCCGGCTTCGCCGTCGGGATTTCAGGGCTTTATGGATTGTCCGCATCAACGCCGCTCTGGATTCATTCGACATTAGTTATTCGCTATTTATCTCAGCTCTCAAAAAAACCAAAATCCAACTCGACCGGAAAATTCTTTCCGAATTAGCCACTAACCAGCCTGAAGTTTTCAAAACTATTGTCAAAACCGCAGGCTTTAAACTCCCGAAGTAAGCCTGCCCGCCGGCAGGCGGGGGAGTAATCCAGTATTTACCGGCTCCCCGAAAAGGGAGCTTTTTTCATATATAATCGATTAAAATATGCGCGACAAACTTCAATATCTCAAAAATGAAGCATTGGCTCAGATTATTGGCTGTTCAAGCGCCGAAGATCTGGAAAGAATCCGGATCCAGTATTTGGGTAAAAGCGGCCAATTAAATGAAATCGCCAAATCCTTCAAAGATCTTAAACCTGAAGAAAAAACCGAAATCGGAGTTCTTTTTAATGATGTCAAATCCTCCATATCCAACGCCATATCCTCCTCCAAGCTTATAACTTATAACTCATCAAAAATAATCGATTTCGATCCTACCTTCCCCGGCAAAAAACCTGTTATCGGCCATCTTCACCCGGTAACCCGGGCCATTTCGGAAATCAGTGATATTTTTTCCCGGATCGGTTTTACTCGTGTCCGTTATCCGGAAGTTGAATGGGACTGGTACACTTTCGGAGTATTAAATTTTCCCGAAAATCATCCGGCCCGCGACGAATGGGAAACTTTTTGGATTGATACCAAAGAGGACAAAAAATTCGGCCGGATGCTTTTAACCCCGCATACCAGCAGCGGTCAGGTCAGAGAAATGGAAAGAGTGGGAAAACCGCCTGTCAGGATGATAAACATCGCCAAATGTTACCGCCGCCAATCCGATATTTCACATACCGTAATGTTTCACCAGTTTGAGGGTCTGGTCATCGACAAAGGCATCAGTATTGTCCATCTGCGGGGAACCATCGAGTATTTCGTAAAAAGTTTTTTTGGTCCGAAGCGCACTTCCCGACTCCGCCCGTATCATTTTCAGTTCACCGAACCCTCTTTTGAAGTTGATATCAGTTGCGCAATTTGCTCAGGACGGGGGTGTAAATTGTGCAAGGAAGGCTGGCTGGAACTGGGGGGTGCCGGTATGGTCCACCCTGAAGTATTAAAAGCCGGAAAGATTGACCCGGTTAAATTTTCCGGTTTTGCTTTCGGTTGGGGAGTTGAACGCTGTTACATGATGAAATCCGGTACTAATATCGATGACTTAAGGCTTTTGTACGGCAATGATATTCGCTTTCTTAATCAGTTTTAAAACCCTATGAACATTCTCATTCCCGATTCCTGGCTCAGAGAGTATCTGGAAACCAACGCCACCCCCAAAGACATTCAAAAATGCCTCTCTCTTTGCGGACCGTCTGTTGAAAGGATTAACCGTGCAGACAAAGACAGTATTTATGACATCGAAGTTACCACCAACCGTGTTGACTGTATGTCGGTATACGGTATCGCCCGGGAAGCCTATGCCATTCTTCCCCAATTCGGTTTTACCGCTTCTTTAAAACCCCTCAGTCTTTACCCGCTCACCCCGGGAAAAATTGCCGGTTTTACCATCAAAAACGATCCTAAATTATGCAAGCGGATAATGGCTTTAAAAGTTGATAATGTTCGGGTTGAACCTTCACCCAAGTGGTTGGCGGATAAACTAACGGCTGTCGGTCAGCGTCCGTTGAACAACCTTGTGGATATTACCAATTATGTGATGTGGGAAGTGGGTCACCCGACACATGTGTTTGATTTTGACCGTTTATCTACCGGTCAAATGATAATCCGGGAGGCTCGAAAGGGTGAAAAGATTACCACTCTCGACGACAAAACCTATACCATGCAGGGAAGTGAAGTCATAATTGATGACGGAACCGGCAGGATTATTGATCTGCCTTCGGTCATGGGAACCAAAAACAGCGTGGTGGTTGAAAATACCAATTCTTTGCTTCTTTTCGTAGACGACGTAATAAGTTCCCGTGTCCGCTATGCTTCCATGACTCACTCCATCCGCACTCAGGCAGCTACACTCCTTGAGAAAGATATTAATCCCGAGACTTCAGCCATTGCCATGGCCCGCATGGCAGATCTTGTTAAAACTCTTTACCCGAAAGCTGTAATCGGACAGTTGGTTAATATTTATCCCCATCCCGTATCATCCCCGTCAATTTCCCTTCCCCTGTCGCAGATTTCCTCCCTGATCGGAGTCGATATCCCTACCGCCAAAATCATTAATATCCTCTCCCGCCTGGATTTTCAGGTATCCGCTTCCTCTTCAACCCTGACGGTTACCCCCCCTGCCCACCGCATCCCCGATATTCAGATTCCGGAAGATGTGATCGAAGAAATCGCCCGTATTTATGGCTATCATAACCTTCCCCCCGCCCTGATGTCCGGCCAATTACCCGCTCCTGATCATAACCAAACTTTCTACTGGGAAGATCGTATTAAAAATTCACTCAAGTATCTGGGTTTTACGGAAATATATTCCTATTCGTTGGTCGCCAAAGATCATGGTCTGAAGCTGAAAAATCCGCTGACTGAGGACTGGGAATATCTCCGGACATCACTCTTTCCTTCCCATCGCCTTGTTATCTCCGAAAACCACGGCCGGGTCGCTAATATGGATCTGTTTGAAATTGCCAATGTTTATCTTCCCCGTACCGGTGATTTACCCGAAGAACAATCCCGGCTGATTTTAACCACCACCGTCTCCGATTATTCGCGTTTCAAAGGTATTATCGAAGCGCTTTTAGATGATCTGGGTATTAAAAATCTACCCATCGACATTAAAACCGATTCCGGGCTTTACTACTGGGAAATCCCGCTTTCTAGTCTGGTCTCCCAAGCCACCAACTCCAAATCGTATACTCCTATCTCCGGGTTTTCCCCGATTTTTGAAGACGTTAACTTCACCACCCCCGCTTCATACGCTCAATTGGAAAAAAAGATTTATTCTCTCAGTCCTTTAATTAAACAAATCGAATTTATAGACAAATATAATGACAAACTTACTCTCCGCCTGACCTACCATTCAGACCAAAAACAATTAAGTGGTGGTGATATTACCCCCATCCGGGAAAAAATTAACCGCTTTTCTTCAAATGTCTGACAATTCCCCTGCCTGTGTATTCCACTTCATCCTGCATCTTCTTTCCCGCATTTACAAAAATCTCAAGTTCCTGAGAATTTAGTTCTACTCCTACGGTGGGCTGACCAAGTCCTGTTTCCACCGGAACTACCACAGTCTCGGTACGACCACGTAGTATCTGTTTTCTCGCAAAGTTCCGTCTGAAATAATATGAAAAAGATTTAATCAACCCTCTCAATACAATTTCCCCCAATTCATTTTCATATTCCTCCCACTGTTCCTCTGTCAGTCCGTATGTTTTATCTCCCTCTTTCATCCCCCTATTGTACCAACCCCGTCAACTATGGGCTGGGGGTAGGGGAGAGTTCCGCAAAATCCTGGTTCACTGAAAAAGCCGTATATCTGGTCCCTACGTAGCCTTTGTCATCTTCCGCTCGGACATCTATTTTATGAAATCCGTCAGATACATTCGGAATCGTTACTTCATACGGGGTACTTTCCGACCGGTATTTATACTGTCCGTCCAGAAATATCTCGATTTTTCTTACCAAATTAATGTCGTCAACCTCTACCCTGACTTTTATGTCTCTGCTGTTTATCCGGGTTCTGTCATTAGGTTCGATGATTCTGACCCACAAAGGATTGGTGCTTCCGCAAAAATCGCTTGGCGGATGATATTTGGGTTCTGCCTGATCTTTCAGCCAGTTTAATATTCCTTCCTGCCACTTGTTGGTTTTATCCTGACTGATAAACGGGTCTTCTTCCTTAAAATACAAAGCCTCTTTTTCCTCATAATTTCCTGATGCAATATCTGCCGGCGTTGCCAGTTTTCCTTCGCCTTTGCAGACTTTGATTTTCATATGCACCGGATCATCGGCCCAAGGCTCTGTTCCTTTGAGAAAAATCTCCTTTTTGGACTCGAATCCGTCATGTGCCCTGAAACCGGAAACTTTATCCACCTCAATTTCCACTATCTCTTCCGGTTGGATAAATTTCTCATCTGACCTGGTCTTTAAAATTTCCAGCATGATTTTGCGCCATATGGGTGATGCCCCGGTTACTCCCGAAGCCACCTGTTTCATGGAAGTGTTATCGTTATTCCCCACCCAGACACCGGTAATTACGCCGGGTGTCCAGCCCACCGTCCAGTTATCCTTTTTATCATTGGTGGTTCCCGTCTTTACAGCCACGGTCTTTCCCGGTATTTCCAAAAGGCTGTTTACTCCGAAAGTAATTTTTCTGGCTTCTTTGTCGGATAATATCGAAGATATGATATACGCTTCACCGGGACTGGCAGCCTGCTCCTTGGGTGTCTCTTTATATTCCTCCAATACCTGACCCTTAATATCGGTAACTTTCAATATTCCCACCGGTTTTATCCGTTGTCCGCCGTTGGCAAAAGCACTGTACGCGGTTGCCATATCCAGAAGTCTGACTTCTCCTCCCCCCAGGGCAATCGACAAACCCACCCGTTTTAATAGTTCGGGGGTGGGATTTAAAGTAGTAAAACCCATGCTGTAAGCCGTCGTCAGCATCTCTTTTATCCCTACCAGCGACACCATCTTCACTGCCGGAATGTTTAAAGAATTCCCCAAAGCATCCCGGACCAGAACCGGTCCCCTGAATTTGCCGTCATAATTTTCCGGGACATATTCCGGTTTATCCCCACCCGGAAAAACAGTTTTTGTATCCATCAGTAAACTCGAAGCGGTATATCCTTTACGCAGAGCTGTCAGATATAAAACCGGTTTAATTGCCGATCCCGGTTGTCTGGAAGCCGTTACTACATTATATTTTCCGTCATAATCCGGATCGGACCAGCCGCGGCTCCCCACCATTGCCAATATTTGCCCGGTCTTGGTTTCCAGAACTACAGCGGCCCCGTTACCGATTTTCAGATTTTTCAGAGTCGAAATTTCATCCGTCACAATTTTCTGGGCTTTCTCCTGTAAATCCAGATCCAGTGTTGTCACCACCCGCAGCCCCCGTTCTTCCACCACTTGCTCTCCGTATTTATCAATCAATTCCTGTTTTATATAAAATACAAAATGCGGAGCTTTCAAAAGACCTGATTGGGTGGATATCATTACCCCTGAAAGGGATGCCGCAGTCTCTTTCTCTACTTTCGCAGTTATATATCCGTCCTCTTTCATTCGTCGCAGTACTTCCTGTGCCCTGGTTATATATTTATTACCGACATACGGAGAGTACTGGGAAGGCGATTGTGGCAAACCGGCCAGGATTGCCGCTTCCGCCAGATTCACATCACCGACTTTCTTTCCGAAATACAACTCTGATGCTTCACCCACCCCTTTGGCTGTTCCTCCATACGGAGCTTCGTTTAGGTACATCTGCAGAATCTGATCCTTGTCGTACTTACTTTCCACCTGAAGCGTCAGTATAAACTCCTTCAATTTCCGGGTGATGGTCCTTTCATTGGATAACAATACAATCTTCACCAGCTGCTGGGTCAAAGTCGACCCTCCCACAATTCTTCTTTTCACCACGAGATTGTATGCAATCCGTAAAGGTGTCAGCGGATCAACTCCCGTATGTGTATAAAAGCTTTTATCTTCAATCGCCACCGTTGCCTGCTGCAGAATTTTCGGAACTTCCGAGAGATCCACCGGGGTCATCCGCTCACCCGAAAATACGTCGTACAGCAGTTTGCCGTTGCGGTCAAAGATTTTTGTGGAAAAACCCTCATTTCTCACCACTTTATCCGGACTTGGCAAGTCTTTGGCAAAATAGACAAAAATCGCCAGTAACAATCCTATTCCCACAACTGTGGCCCCGAAAATTACGGAGGTAAAGGTCACGAGCCACCTTCCGCCGATTTTAGGTTTTCTCTGATACAATCTCATTTGTTTCTCCTGCCAAACTTCATGCCAGCTGGACATTTTGTATAATAATAACAAATATGATGTTATCACGTAAAAAAAGGCGGTTGTTCACCTGGCTGATTGCAGCCAGTTCCATCGCCCTTTTAATCGGCACATTTCTGCCGTATCTGGCTTACGTCTTGCCTCAATAGGTATGGACTTATCTTCGCCGGTTACGGTCATCCCCGGAGTGGGGGAGTCTACCGCCCAAAAACTCTCCCGGCTGCAGATCTCCTCGGTTTTTGACCTTTTGTATCATTTACCTTTTCGTTATGAGGACAGATCCGAAGTCACACCGGTCTCCCGGATAAAAGTGGGTTCGTCCGCCACCGTCATCGGTACGCTCGATTTTTTGAAAAATCAATATTCCAAATCCGGAAAGATCATTCAGGTAGGACAACTGACCGATTCCACCGGTTCCGTCCCGGTTCTTTGGTTCAACCAGCCGTTTCTTCCCCGGACACTCAAAAAGGGCCTTAAAGTCGCTGTCTATGGTCATGGGGACTTTTACAGATCCGCCGTAGCCCTGGTTTCACCGGAATATGAACGGGTTGAAGGGGAACTTCTGCATATGTCACGCATTGTTCCCGTATATCCTGAAACAGCCGGGATTTCTTCAAAATGGCTCCGGCACAAAATCCGCTTTCTCTTATCTTCCTTGCCGGTTGCGGAAATCCTGCCTCATCCCGGAAATCTGCTGCCCTGGAAACAGGCCGTAAATTCCATCCATTTCCCTTCGGATATGGCCGAGATATATCCTGCCAAAAACCGCTTGGCATTTGACGAAATTTTTTTACTTCAACTCACTTCCATCATGCGCAAAGCTGCCTGGACGGCCACCCGGCTTTCCCATCCTTTCACAGTCGACCAAGAATCAGTACTCCGGTTTATTCATTCTTTACCTTTCAGTCTTACCGTTTCCCAAAATCAGGCAATTAAAGACATTTTATCCGACCTGAAAAATTCCCGGCCGATGAACCGCCTTTTGGAAGGGGATGTGGGAAGCGGCAAAACCGTGGTTGCCGCCGTTGCCTCTTATGTTACACATCTGAATGGTTTCCAGACTCTTATCATGGCTCCCACTCAGATTCTGGCAGCCCAGCACTTTCAGACTCTTTCCGCTTTATTTGACCGTCTGGGTATAAAAATCTCTCTGGTAACCGGTTCCCGGAAAATCAGCAGTAAGCTTTTGGCAGAAAGCAGCATCGTTGTCGGTACTCACGCTTTAATTTCAAATACCCGTACCTTTGACCGGTCGGGCCTGGTAATCATTGATGAACAGCACCGTTTCGGTGTGTCCCAGCGGGCCTTAGCGGGCAGCCTGGGAAAATCCCCCCATATTTTAACCATGACCGCTACGCCTATTCCCAGAACCGTGGCTTTGACCATGTACGGTGACCTGGACATTTCAATTCTTTCCGAAAAACCCGTCGGCCGCCTGCCGGTAAAAACCTGGGTTGTTCCCGAATCCAAGCGCCAGTCCGCATATCAGTGGATAACAGAGCAAATATCTCAAAATCAGGGGCAGGTATTCATTGTTTGTCCGTTTATCAACGACAGTGAAACTCTGACTTCCGTAAAAGCCGCCGCTGCTGAATTTGACCGTTTAAAATCAGTCTTTCCTTCTCTGCAGTTGGGTTTAATTCACGGCAGGTTAAAGTCAAAAGAAAAAGATGTGGTAATCAATCAGTTCCGGCAGGGGCAGATTTCCGTTTTAGTCGCCACACCGGTAGTCGAGGTCGGTCTGGATATCCCAAATGCCGCTGTGATGGTTGTCGAAGGCGCTGAAAGATTCGGGTTGGCCCAATTGCATCAGCTCCGGGGCCGCGTCGGCAGAAGCTTTACCCAATCCTACTGCCTGTTATTTACTTCCGACGGTACCATTTCCCCCCGCCTGAAAGCCATGGAAAAATTCAATTCCGGCCTGGAACTTGCAGAAACCGATTTAAAGCTTCGCGGTCCGGGACAAATTTACGGTACCGCCCAGCACGGCTTCCCCGAATTCAAAGTCGCTTCATATACGGACCTTCCCCTTATCGAAGCTGCCAGGGCCGAAGCCGAAAAAGTTTTCCCCCGTCTTAAAACTTATCCTGTATTGCGCGCACTGGTTAAAGAAGATAAAATACAACTCGTCCAGCCAAACTAATATGACTCCTCTTACAAAACGCCGCCACAGCTCAATGCGCCAGGGTAAGCGCCGGGCCAGCCACAAGCTGATTCTGCCTACACTGGTTTCATGTCCCAATTGTCACAAACCCACCCGTTCCCACAATGCCTGCTTCTACTGTGGCTTCTACAAAGGCCAAAAAGTCGGATAACTATTTCCCCTGGATTAATAATTCTGGTTTTTCCGGACGACACTTGTGCCAGGTTAAGCTGCAAAATCCCCGCCAGTATAATCCGCAGATATAAAAGCCTACAGCATCTTTAACCAGTATCTCCTCTTTGTCATCAGCCCTGTTTCTGACTTCACCGGAGATATTAATCGTCAAAACCGGATGGCAGACTTCGGGTCGTTCGGTTTTATCCGCCATACTTACGCGTGAGTATAAGCCGTGTTATTTCAACTTTCAACTACGTTGAAGCATGATACAATTGCGGCTTGACTAATTTACTTATAAACTAAACATATATGAAAACCGCTTCCGACCCTCGCCACCGCAACCGTATCAGACTCATGCAGCATCTGTATTCCTGCCAGTATACTAAAAAACCCGACCGGGTAATCTCTCATATCTGGGTGCACCTGCCTCAAATCGATCCGCTGATTGTTTCCGCTGCGCCGGAATGGCCGATCGAAAAGCTCAATCCCGTTGATTTGGCCATTCTCAGACTGGCAATATTCGAACTCACTATTGACAAAAAAGCGCCTTTCAAGGTTATCATTGACGAAGCCATTGAACTGGCTAAAAAATACGGCGCTGAAAACAGTCCAGGCTTTATTAACGGAGCTTTGGGCAAACTAGTTCAAATATATGAATCCCAATCTTAAACAGGCGGTTTTCGAATATTTAGCCAACGAATTTCACCTCCGGCCTGAGGATATTTTACCCGACACCGACTTCTATACCGACATGAATCTGTCAAAAGAGCAGGTGACTGATCTGATCGAAAGAATGCAGGATTCTCTGAATATCATATTACCCGACGACAAAATCGGTGACATTAAGACAGTGGCCGATCTTATCACCAGCCTGGAGCCTGAATCGCATGAAACTGAGTGATTACATAAAACCCGGGCAGCTTTATACCCAGGCCCTGACTCACAGGTCATATTGCAATGAACACCCGGGTTATATCTCAAATGAACGTCTGGAATTTTTAGGTGATTCTGTACTGTCTCTGATTATTTCCGACCGCCTGTACCGTCTTCTGCCGGATTCCCCCGAAGGTGAACTCACCAGCCGCCGGTCCAACCTGGTTCAGACAGCCACCCTGTCCGAAAAAGCCAAATTACTGGAACTGGACAAGGTTTTTCTTTTAAGCCATGGTGAAGAAGAATCCGGTGGCCGGACTAATACCGGACTTCTGGCCAATACTTTCGAAGCCGTCCTCGGCGCCATATTTATCGATTCCGGGATAAGTGTCTGTTATCAATTCCTGGAGAAAGTATTCCCGGATCAGGAAATTCTGTCGGATAAAATCAGCGCCAAAGATCCCAAAAGCCTGCTTCAGGAATTATCCCAGGCTAAAGGTTGGGGTACTCCTTTATACCAGATTATATCCGCTTCCGGCCCCGACCATGCCAAACAATTTATCATTTCGGTGACTGTAAATAACCGGATAGAAGCCAGCGGTTCGGGTCTCAGTAAGCAAAAGGCCGAAACCTCTGCTGCGGCAGCCGCTCTGGCCAAACTTTCCCCGTCCCTTGCTTCGTGATAAAATACCTGCATGCTGAAAATCAAACTTTCCCGTTTGGGTAAAAAGCACGAACCTCATTACCGGATTGTGGTTACCGAAGCCAAATCCAAGCTTACTGGTAGGAGTGTCGATACCATAGGTCAATACCATCCGTTATCCAAAAATCTGGTTTTTGACAGGGAATTACTGCACAAATGGATGGAAAAAGGTGCCCAACCGACTGAAAAAATCCGTAAATTACTTAAAATCTAGTTTCCGTGGAAGACTTTCTTAAATATCTCATCACACCGCTTCTGACGGAACCGAAAAAGTTAAAGATTGACGTTCAAACCGGCGTGGTCAATCTCAAAGTCGCCGACGCCGACGTCGGCAGGATTATCGGCAAGCAGGGTAATGTTATCAACGCCATCCGCACTCTTCTCAAAACCTTCTGTGCAGTCCATCAACTCCCGCCGGTAAACCTTTTGCTTGAAACCCCGCCCCTTCCCAAAGAAACTTAAAAACTGTTCATCTCGCCAAGTTTGTCAAGGTCTCTTATAACCCTGTCTGATAATCCCTGATAGTCCGGCAGGGGAGACAAAACATTCCTGGAAAGTGCTGTCCATGGTCCCCATGCACCTTCCACAGTCATTTCCGTCTCCGCATCTGAATATGAAACCTTGACTACCTTTACCAGCGGTAATATTCTCTGCAGCACTGCCAAATTCCGTTGCCAGGCATCAAACGGAAACACCTCATACAAAACCTTCAGAGACATCTTTTCATCCTTCTTTTTTGCGGAAGCACTGGGAGAAGCTGATTCAGTTGCTTCTTTGACATCACCTATCACCCCCCGGTATTCCTTAACTATCACCCCACCTTCGGATGCCGCCTGGTTCAGACCCAGTACCAGACTCCAAACTTTTCTTGAAGCCGGCATGGCCTCCAATAGTCTCTTCAGCCTCTCCGTCTCCTGAGTACTGTCTATTTTTTTCAGATCCGCCAGTTTGCTTCTCAATTGTTCCGCCTGTTTCTGCTGGGCTTCCACTTCATCCTTTTTAACCGTCAAATCCGAAATCATCTGGCTGTTATTCAAAATAAAGTTCAGGCTGAAAAAAATAAAAACCGCAACTGCCAGCGGGTATCCTACCCACCACCAGCTGTTTATTTGTTTTGCCTGCGGATTCATAAATCTTTTTTGCCCGTTAAAAGAAATGTGCCGGTCCATCCCATGTCTGTCGTCCATTCAACTTTGGCCGGTTGTATTTTGGAATAAGAATCACTTAGGTAATTCTCGTAAACTTTTAACATTGCCGGTGAGGTTGCCTGGATTTGTACCGACTTGATCCCTTCCGGTTCATAAATCCATTCAATTATCGGAAAATCCTGATTATAAACAACTGCAGCAGCCGCCGAAGCGTCCCCCCTGGTCTTCAAAAAGTTATCTACCAACGCCGCTCTGTCCGCCAACTGCCTGACCGCCACCTCGGCATCTTTATAACCGGTAACTTCCCGGGTTAATGTATCTATTTCAGATATGGTTTTGTTTTCCCTGGTTTTCCAAAAAAGCATCCATCCCAACCCGCCGGCTGCAACAATAATGTAGATAATTAAAATTCCGGACGTCACCGTCATCACCCACCGTCTGATTTGGGCGATAATCAGCTGTCCTTTTTCATCTTTGACAACAAAATTTATCATAATTCCCGCATCGCCAAACCGACAGCCACTCCGTAAATCGGCCCGCTGCCGCTTAATGTCTGTATTTGATTCTTATCCATAATAAGTTTTCCGAAAGGGTTTCCTACGGAGACTTCCATTCCCACCATTCCGGACAGTACACCCACCATTTCCGGTAATACCGATATTCCTCCTGATAGTGTTAACAGGGGAATATTTTCCCCCGAATGCTTGGAAGTATAAAAATCCGCGGTTTTTTTAATTTCAGTGGCAATTACATTCAGAACCGGTTTCATAGCTTCCGCTAGCTTTCCTCCCAGTTTATCAGCGGCAAAACCATAAGTATTTTTGTATTGTTCCGCCTGGGCCGCATCCAAACCGAGCGACGATTGGATAGCCCGGGTAAATGCCTCACCGGCGGTAGCTACCGTCCGGGCAAATACCAGCTGACCTTTCTGGATCACTCCCATATCAGTACTTTTCGATCCCACATCCACAATCAGGGACAACGGGTAGTCTGCCGGGACTTCGGACCTGGAGGTAGCCATCAATTCCGTTTCCATCGCCACCACCTCCAGCCCTGCCTGTTCCACTATATTAATGTAGGCGTTGACCAGATTCTTTGCTGCGGCTACCAGAAGCACTTCCATTCCTCCGGCATTCTGGTCTCTGCGGATTACCTGATAGCTCCACACCGCCCTGTCTGCCGGTATGGGGATATATTGTTCCACCTGCCACTGCAAAGCTTGTTTTGCTTCCGTCTCACTCATCAAAGGCAGCTCCACAATATGCGAGGAAACTTGTTCTTCAGGCAGGGCAACCACTGCTCTCTGACTTTTTATCCCGGCCTCTTTTTTCATTTTCACCAGAATTTGTGAAAAAGCCGGTAAATTATTCTGGTTAGCCAGTACCCCCCCTACTATTGAAGGCATGGACACTGCCGATTCCAGTTTCCACTTATCTTTGCCGGCCGGAACCAGTTCCACCATTTTTACCGAAGTGGTACCGATATCAATTCCGATTCTGGGCAGGTTACTCATAAGTTTATTTTGTCAGCGACGTTCCGGAAAACATTGCACTGTCAAACATCGGCGGCAAATCCCACAACTGTACATTAGCTCTGACCTTCTGTACCGATTCACCGGATTCACCCACCGCCACTATCTCCCCTCCCTGAGTGGGAATATTCGAACCTCCTGTTATCAGTACAGAAATTGGTTCTGGGGTTGATCCGTTACCCAGCATTCTGATTCTTACAAATAGCAGTTTATTAACCCCCAAACCCAAGTCGACATTTCCTGGATTATCATTCATTAGACCTATTCTCGTCCTGTATTTCAAATCTTCACCTGTGTTGCAGTCGTCGGTATGGTTAATTCCCCCCGATAAGAATCCTGAATATAATCCGGCGTGATCAAATCCAATCCGCCTGACCGCCATTCTTCCCAGATTAGCTCCATCCTGCATAACGTAAAAAAAGGACACTTCGATCTTGGGATCCTGTGCTGAAGCAACATCTCCCCAACATACGTCTAATTGTGAACATGCCGGACCCGTACAACCCGGCATATCAATCGTTGCCACATCTCCTGCAACCAACTTGTATGGGACTTTGTAAAATTTCTCGCCTCCTCCCGTGTCTACACTCGGAATATAGTAGCCCGCATTTATATCCGGTACGTCCACTTTATGCCCCGGAGCCGGTATGCTTAAATCTCCTATGTATCTTTCCAGACCGATTTCCGCCGCTTCCAAAGCCCTTGACGACTCATCCTGGGTAGTCGATACTCTTATTTCGGTCACGCTTCTTGAAGCCACGGACAAAGCCACTGTAGCCACTACCCCCAAAATCAAGAGGACTACCGCCAGCACCTGACCTTTTTGCATATCAGTTTTATTATGCTTTGCCATCCAATACCTTGTCAACCGATTCTAATTAAATTGATTCCTTAAAGTTACCCAGGAGTGGAATCTGATGCCGTTTCCGCCCAGCGCCCCTGCTCTGTCCGTCACATCCATACCTCCGGCATTGTCGATTTGAAAACAAATTTCCACCATCTTTCCCGCATTAACCGGGGAACAGGTAAAAGTCGTGCCGCACGAAGACACACGAACATTATTGGAAGTCAAAGCCGCTCCGTTTGAGGCTATCTGGCTGCCGCCGAAAGTATACACAATCGGTGTTGTGCTGTTTAACCTGGTTACTGTCAAACTGTTGCCTGTATTGCAAACTATGTCCTTGGCAAATCTGATCATGTACTCCATCGCTCCCAAAGCGTATGCCCCTTCCGCTTTGGCCATAGCTATCGCCGCAGCTTTCCGTGAGCTTCTCAGGGATGAATACATCACTACCATTGAAGAACTCATCACCATCGAAAACAACGCCAACCCCAGGATAATTTCAATCAGCGAAAATCCTCTTACTTTCATAATCTGCATGTTAATAATCTATAAACCGAAATGTCCGCGTAACCGAATCCGGCCTGTTTCCTTCTGTCCAGCTCACCACCACCGTTGCTACCAGTGTGCTCTTCGTTTCGGCGGATGCTGGTACCGTTATTGTGACATTTCGGTCAAATTCCGTTCCGGATACATTACATGACGGTGAAGACCAATCCAGGTCACCCAGACAATACACTGTCGGACCGCAGGTTGCACCGGTAACCGGCAGGCATCTGTCTCTTAACCCCGCCCATCCGTTAACCGTCTTTTCATTTGATATCCAATCAATGCCTGCATCGGCGTATGCTGTTGCAGTAGAAACCCTGCCGGATCCGCCGGCCGATCCGACAGACCTCCTGGTTAATTGTAAAAGCCCCACCAGCGCCATTACCGTTATTGTAAACGCCACCACCACCTCAATCATCATCTGGCCTTTCCGCAGTTTCATCAAATTCCAGTCTATCACATTCTTACTGCACCAGACCACGTGCATTCACGGTTACTGTTTCCGAATATCCCCAGGCATTTGAAATAACATAAGAAGTAGCACTGGTAACTCCTGCCCCGCGGGGTCTGAACAGCACCGACGACGATCCCCCGGAGACAATGTTTACTCCTGTAAATGTATCTGTCCGTTCCATAAAACAGACGTTTGTCGTTGCCGGGATTAACGGAGCGCACCAACGCAAAGCATTATCAGTTCCGCATTGCCCTGTTATCCTGAATTGACCTGCTGCAACCAGTCCCGCTTCCCACCCCCGAAGCGGCAAATCATTTACCCCGTCACACGCCCCGTCTCCTCCGCACAAACTGCAGTCAATTCTGTAAGCCGTGGCGTTGGCTTTTGCTTCATTCAATATCTGTCTGATTCTTCTGGCCGCAGCAGTTACGGTTTGTCTCCGGTTAGAATTCCTGTAACCTGTTAACAAAACTCCGACCATTATTCCCGACAAAGATAAAGTTACCAGGATCTCAATCAAAGAAAATGCCCGCCTGGTCATGGATTTCTTACACAATAGGGGGTTGCGGGAGGTCTTTCCATACTATTTGCACAGAGATTAAAACTTCTGCATGGGGCACATACCGGAGAATAACTATAACTGGCGTGGGTTGTGGGATCTGTGGGTATACTGGCAGCAGTAAGATAGTAATTCGGGACCAAAAGTCCTAAAGTTGCCGGATAAGATCCGATATCATTCCTGTACATTTCCAGGTATCCGGCAATCGCGTTAATATCTGTCCTCCGCTGGGTATCCCTGGCAGTTTGTTTTGAACCCGGTCCGATTGTTGACGCCACTGCCGCCGAAATCAGCGCCATCATGGCTATTGCGATAAGTAACTCCAACATTGTAAATCCCCAACGGCTATTCCTGTACATACCAACTACATTGTACATTGTTACCGCACCCGGTTGTCAAATCATGCTTATATCCCTGATCCCCTTTATATTCCAGAGCGGAATATATTTTAAAATGCTGTCTCTCCTGATCAGGCTGGTACACATATGTATATCCGGCATCTCCTAATGGATCCCGCGGAAGTTTATTAATATATACCACATTGTCTTCATCCACCAACGGGCCGGTAAACCATTCGCATACCTCCTCTCCTTTATCACCGCAGCTTAATATTTTACCGGATCCGGTGGCTTCCGGCGGGTATATCTTATGATCGTTATAATATCTTCTGATCGCCCGGCTTACCAGATCTACATCCGATTTCCGTTGCTCGTCCCGTGTTTTCATTTCCCCGATTTTAAGCTGATAAAAAGATATTCCGAATATTATCAACAATACTGTAAAGACAAATATCATTTCTCCCTTTTTCCATTCAAAAACTGAGAATTTTTCCACTTCTTTTATCTTACTACCAGCTGCCATAAATAATTTCCCCAAAAATATGCAGTCCAACCGCCAAAAATTAAAAAAGGACCAAAGGCGATCTCACTCTTAAGTTTTTTTCTCCCGGTTAATAACTCATAACTCCCGACAATTGCCCCTGTCACAAACGCCGTCCACAATCCCACTAGAATATTTGGCCACGCCAGCCACCAGCCCAAAACCGCCGCAATTTCCACATCCCCGAATCCCATTGCTTTCCCCTTTGAAATTGCCCACACCCCCCCGATCACCCCAACTCCTACCAATAAACCGGCAATATTATTCGGATTTAGAAATTTGTCATTAGAAATTAGAACTTGATTAGCAATTATTAACCCCCCCCAAGCCACCACCATCGCCTCGGATACCAGTTTCGTCTCCCAATCCATCACCGCAATAATGATAGTTACCCACCAAATTCCCAAAATTAAGAACAAATTAAATATTGAATAATTTGAAAATTGATTAAAAATTGCAATAAACCCGGCTCCCATTAATATTTCTACCCAAAGGTTCCTCACCGGAATAGGCGAGTGGCAATACCTGCATTTACCTCTTACTGTTAAATACGACGCAATCGGTATCAGATCTTTCCATTCCAAAACGTGTTTACACCTGTCGCAGTGTGACTGACCGGTAAACCACGATTCTCTCTTGGGTAACCGGTCAATTAAAGCATTCGCCGCGCTCCCGAACATTACCCCGAAAACAAATAATATAATTTTCAGCATTGCCTGATTATCCTAAATTTTCCGCAAATAAAAAACAACCCCGCAAAGCGGGGTTGTCTGTTTGAAAGTACTTTCAAACCGTTACGGACAGGCACCTAATGCAGATCCTGTATCGGAACACCATGTCCAGCATGGACCTATTGCAGTATTTTTTGCTGCCTGCATCGTCACCCCTACACATACCGGTCCGACGGTACCCATACCGGAATCACTTTCTGCTGCACCAGCCGGGAGAATCGGCATAGTCGTCAATTCATCAGGCACTAAAAGACCTATATTCGCAGGGTACAAACCATCCGGGTCTGCTGCCGCGAAAGCCTGCAATGCCCCTCCGACCTGGCCAACATAACTTTGTGATTGGGCATCCTGGGCTTGTCTTCGTTTTTCAAGCGGGTTAATTGTGGCAATGACTCCGGCAGCGATTACTGCCATCACGCCGATAACCACCAAAAGTTCTATTAATGTAAAAGCTCTTTTCATATGACTTTAAGCTTTTTCACCCCCTTCCATATTCTTATATCTTATTCGTAATTTCATATAATGGCATAACTACCGCGTACATTAGAAAACCTATTCCCACCGCCATAATAATCAGTATTATCGGTTCAAGAGCGGTTGTCAAGCCTTTGACTTTCTGCTCCGATTCGGTTTCAAAGTAATGTGAAATCTTCTCCAGCACGTCATCCATTTTTCCCGTTTCCTCGCCTACTGCAGACATTTGCCCGATAATAGGAGGAAAATACTCACTTTCCGTAAAACTGATTGACACCGGAAAACCCTTTTCCACCTGGTTGGCTATCCTCAAAACATCCTTCTCCATCACTACATTTCCCAAAGACGCGGCGGATATTCTCAAAGCCTCCACCACCGACACCCCGGCGGATAAAAGCAGTGCCATCACCCTCGTAAACTCAGCCAATATTGTTTGCCGGATCAAAGGTCCCATTACCGGAATTTTAAATATTCCCCGCCCCCAGGAATCCCTGCCGTAGTCTGTGGCCAAAAAGGCCCTGACTCCCATTACCAGGCCTGCCAGTCCCACCAGCATCATCCACCAGTATTTCACGGCAAAATCAGAGATTCCCAGAAGAATTTTCGTGGCAATTGGCAGATCAGATCCAAAATCCTGATAAAGGCTGGAAAGCTGGGGAATCACCACAACTACCATAATCACCACCACCCCCACCATTCCCACAAGGATAATTATCGGATAAATCATGGCTCCTACCACCTTCCCTTTGAATTCTCTTCCTCTTTCTTCCGTCTCTGCCAGCCGGTTTAAGATTTTGTCCATCAGACCTGCAGATTCACCGGCTTTTACCAAAGCCACATACACTTTACTAAACACTTTTGGGTGTTTGGTCATGGCTGTGGACAAAGCCAGACCTGACTGGACATCCGAAAGCACAACCCCCACCACTTTCGAGAGCGCCGGTTTCGACTGCACTTTAAGCAAATTTAAAGCATCCGTCAGGGGTAATCCTGCCGTAATCATTGTTGATAACTGCCGTGTGAAATTGGTCAGATCATTTCCGGAGACGCTGCTTTGAATTTTATCAATAGCCGCAAAATTAAATGCCGGTTTAATCTCGATCATGCTTATCGGTACCAGCCTCTGTTCCCGCAAAAGACTGGCTGCAGCTTTTACATTCCCGGCTTCTACTATCCCCTTCACCGTTTTTGCACCCGCATCCTTGGCAGTGTATTTTATCCTCACTTATTACCCCCCTTTTAAGTATCTGCGGATTTCTTCCGGCCTGGTGGCATAAGCCTCCGCCGTTTCCGTGCTGATTACGCCGCGGCCGACAAGTTCAGCCAGACACGATTCCAGAGTCTTCATTCCGTATTCACTCGAAGTCTGGATGATGTTATCAATCATGTGTGTCCTTCCTTCACGGATTGTAGTCCGGACCGCCGCCGTTCCTACCATGATTTCATAAGCCACGGTCCTCCCGCCTGATACTTTCGGTACCAGTCTCTGGGCAAATACGGCTTCCAGATTGGCAGAAAGCTGCATCCGGACCTGGGGCTGCTGATTCTCGGGGAAAACATCCACAATCCTGTCTACCGTTTGCGAAGCCGAATTGGTATGCAGCGTGGCAAATACCAGATGTCCTGTTTCGGCAATAGTTAGTGCGGCAGCAATTGTCTCAAAATCCCGCATTTCTCCTATCAGAACCACATCCGGATCTTCACGCAAAACCGACCTTAAAGCCAATTCCCACGAATGAGTGTCGTTATGAACTTCCCTTTGGGAAATTGTAGCTTTGTTGGGAATATACAAATACTCAATCGGGTCTTCGATAGTAATTATATGTACCGGACGGGTCTGGTTTATCTCCTCCAAAATTGAAGCAATTGTAGTTGATTTTCCCTGTCCCGTCGGCCCGGTTACCAGAATAAATCCCTGTTTGAGCTGGGAAAAATCATGGCAGATTTTCGGCAGGCCTAAATCATCAATCTGGGGAATTTTAGCCAGAATCAGCCGGAAGCTGGCAGCCATTACCCCTTTCTGGTAATAGGAATTCACCCGGTACCTGGCGTTTTCCCCGTAAGAAAAAGAAAAATCCAGTTCTTTATTCACCGTAAACATCTGTTTCTGTTCCGGTGACATCACCCCGGAAAGTAATTGTTCCACTTCCGGATACCCCAGGGTTTTTTGCCCGGCCATGGGTAAAAGCACTCCGTCGATTCTGACAATGGGCGGGTGTCCCGGAACCAGATGCAGATCCGAAGCACTATGCTCCACCACGTACTGCAGCATTTGTTGAATGGTCATTCCTGCGCTACACGTAACACTTCATCAATTGTTGTTACGCCCTCCGCTACTTTTAAATAACCGTCTTGTTTCATCGTAATCATCCCTTCAGCCACCGCCGTCTTTTCGATTTCAGATGCGGCAGCATGCTCCAGTATTAGCCTACCAATTCTTTCGGTCACCGGCAAGACCTCAAATATCGCTATCCTACCCTTATATCCGGTATTGGCACACTGATCGCACCCGGTTCCCCTATATATCAGCTGTTTCTTACCGGGTTCCGCAATCCACATTTTTCCCAGCACTTGAGACATATCCGCAGTCACTTCCGGCGCCGGTTCATAACCAGTCTTGCAGGCACTGCAGATTTTTCTGGTCACGCGCTGGCCTACTATCGCCGTAATTGATGATGCTAAAAGATATGGCTCAGCCTTCATATCCAGAAGCCGGGGTAGGGCTCCCGACGCGGAATTCGTATGCAGGGTGGAAAACACCAGATGGCCTGTGAGGGCTGCCTGGATAGCCAGCTCCGCCGTTTCCTCATCCCGGACTTCTCCCACCATAATCACGTTCGGATCCTGCCTCAAAAACGACCGCAGGCCGGACGCAAAAGTCAACCCCGCCAGGGGATTAATCTGCACCTGGTTTACCCCCGCCATCTGGTATTCCACCGGGTCTTCCAGTGTCAGAATATTTACTTTAATCGTGTTTATTTTTGTCAGAACCGAATATAAAGTAGTTGTTTTTCCCGATCCCGTAGGTCCGGTAACCAGAACTATTCCGTGGGGTTTTAATATCGCTTCCTCCAGATTGGCCAGGGCTTTTCCCCGAAGACCCAAATCCTGCATGGTAGGTACGCCTCCGCTTTTTTTCAAAAGCCGCATCACGATTTTTTCTCCGTGAACGGTAGGCAGGGATGATACCCGCAAATCCACTTCGTCATTATCCGTCTGAAAATTAAACCGACCGTCCTGGGGAATCCGTTTTTCGTCAATTTTCATATCCGAAAGAATTTTTATCCGCGAAACCAATGCATCATGAATTTTTTTCGGCAGTACCAGTTTTTCGTGCAAAATTCCGTCAATCCGGTATCTGACCCGGGTGCGTTCCTCCAGGGGTTCGATATGTACGTCCGATGCCCGGGATTTCATGGCAAATTCCAGTACCGTGGTGACGATTTTGGCAATCGGGGCTTCTTTAATAATCTCGTTCATTTTCCGGATATTTATGGTCTTTACCTCCGGTGCCCCGGCACCCCCGGTTTCCTTCAAAGCCGCCGTTACCTCCGAAGACAGACTTTGCTCATATCTGACGTCAATGTTTGATTTCACTTCCTCCGGCATCGCCGCAAAAGGTTTTATCTTCACCCCGGTCTTTTTTTCCAGAAATTCAATCGATGCCAGATCCAGCGGGTTGGCCATCGCTACCGACAGGGTTCCGGTTGCTGTCTGATATTCAAAAGGCAGCAGATTCAGCCTTTTGGATATGGCCTTATCCACATACCCCAAAGCCACGGGGGATACTGCCAGATCGGCCAGTTTGATAAAAGGCACGTTGTAATATGTAGCTCTGGCTTTTATATAATCTTCATTGCTTATAAGCCCCTGCTGTACTACCCAATCGGTCATCGATACCCCCGAGGTCACAAAAGCCATTCTGGCTTTTTCCAAAATCTCGGGTTTAAGTTTCCCCTCCTTAACCAGGATTTCCACTATGGCTTTGGCTTCAGTTTCATTTACCGGCTTGGCAGACCCTTGGGCAGGATTCATATAACCATTATAATTGCTAATTATATAAATTGTTAATTACCAATTATATATGCATTCATTTATAGTCCCCGTTGCACCCCCTGAATATCCTCCGGGAGTCGATACTCTGCACCTGTCTCCGGATCCCGGTTTGGGTATTGAGGAAGTTAGACAAATAATTACTTTCCTGTCAAAAAAGCCTTTGCTCTCTCCTTTCAACGTCGTGGTTATTCACGAAGCGGAAAAGCTCACTCTTCCGGCCCAGCAGGCAATACTCAAGACTCTGGAGGAACCCCCGGGTAATTCTCAGATTTATTTGGTCACCACCGAACCCGAATCTCTTCTGCCGACAATTCTATCCCGCGTCCGGGTGTCTTATAAATCGGTGCATCAGCATATTGATGCATCATCACTCAAAAAATCCTCGGAGATTCTTAATAAATTACTGACCGCCAAAAGAGTAGGGGAGAGGTTGGTAATTATCGACCAAGTTGGTTTCACCCGCGATACCGCCCTGGAGTTTCTAAGTCATCTCGAATTTATACTTCATCAAAATTTAGACTTAAGTTTGGACTACCAACTGATAGTCGACACCCGCAAATACCTCAAGGCCAACGTTAACGTCCGCCTGGCTCTCGACGCCTTTGCCATCAGACTCTGACTTTACCGATGGTACATTAATCCAATCTTTGCTAATATATTTAAGCTTAATAATATGGCGACAAAATCGGACTATACCGCCGCATCCATCCAGGTTTTGGAGGGTTTGGAACCGGTCAGAAAACGTCCGGGAATGTACATCGGCAGTACCGATGCCAAGGGCCTGCACCATTTAATCTGGGAAATTGCCGACAACTCCGTTGATGAGGCTCTGGCCGGGTTTGCCGGGCATGTCTGGGTCACTCTGCACACCGATAACTCCATTTCCGTCCAGGATGACGGCCGGGGTATTCCGGTGGATATCCATCCCAAAGCCAAAGTCTCGGCCCTGGAGCTGACCATGACCAAGCTGCATGCCGGAGGCAAATTTGACGAAAAAGCATACAAAGTATCCGGTGGTTTGCACGGTGTCGGTGCTTCGGTTACCAATGCCCTTTCCGAATACATGCGGGTGGAGGTCAAGCGCGACCATAAAATTTACTTCCAGGAGTATAAAAAAGGCATTCCCGAAGACAAGGTTAAAGAAAATAAAAATACATTAAAAGTTAATAATTGGAAATCGGTCAATTCCGGAACATTTACCACATTCCGGCCGGATCCTTCAATGTTTACCTCCACCCAGTTCGAACCCAAAGCCATCGAGGACAGTATCCGCAACCGGGCCTATCTGATTGCCGGACTGCACTTTTATTTCACCAATGAATTTACCGGCGTCGCCAAACAGTTCTACTTCGAATCCGGAATTCAGTCACTGGTTGCCCACATGAACCGGGACAAAAAGCCTCTGCATCCGCCGATATATATTCACAAATCCGTGGATCACGCCGATGTTGAAGCGGCGGTTCAGTACAATGACGGATTTTCCGAAAATCTGGAGTCTTTCGTCAACGTCATCAACACCGTCGATGGCGGTACCCACGAGACGGGTTTTAAGATGGCTCTCACCAGAAGTATTAATGACTATGCCAAAAAACTCGGTGCCGTCAAGGAAGGCGAGAGTGCTTTGACCGGCGATGATATGCGCGAAGGTTTAACCGCCATTATTTATGTCAAACTGCCGACCCAGACCATTCAGTTCGAGTCTCAAACCAAAGCCAAACTGAATAACCCCGAGGTCCAGGGTTACGTCAATACCGTCGTCAAGGAAGGACTTGACATGTATTTCGAAGAAAATCCGGCAGATGCCAAAAAAATTGTGGAAAAAGTTATGCTGGCTGCCAGGGCCAGACTCGCAGCCAGGGCAGCGAAAGACGCTGTTTTGAGAAAAGGCGCTCTGGAAGGCATGACTCTGCCGGGAAAACTCGCCGATTGCCAGTCCAGAAATCCCGAGGAATGCGAACTCTATGTGGTGGAAGGTGATTCGGCCGGCGGCAGCGCCAAAAACGGCCGCGACCGGAAGTTTCAGGCAATACTTCCGCTTTTCGGTAAAGTTTTAAACACCGAAAGAGCCAGGCTGGACCAAATCATCGAGTCAGAAAAATTTAAAAATCTGATTATTGCCATCGGCGCCGGAATCGGTGATCAGTTCAATTATGAAAAATTGCGTTATCACCGTATTATTCTCATGGCTGATGCCGATGTTGACGGAGCTCATATCCTGTGTCTGTATACCACTTTCTTCTACCGCCACCTTCTGGAAATCATCAAGCGCGGACATCTTTACATGGCCATGCCCCCATTGTTTAAAATCGAGATGGGCAAGCAGGCTACTTACGTTTATTCCGATCAGGAACGGGATGACTTTTTGGTCAAGCACCCGGGGCAAAAATATTCCATTCAGCGGTATAAGGGTTTGGGTGAAATGAACGCCCAGGAATTGTGGGACACCACCATGAATCCGGCAAACCGCATCCTCAAACGGGTGGATATTGCCGATGCCGCCCACGCCGACCATGTTTTTACCATGCTTATGGGAAACGAAGTTCCGCCCCGTAAAAAATTCATCACCACCCACGCCAAAACCGCCACTCTGGATATTTAAGTCTTGACCGGTCAAATTCCCTTCTTTATAATTAATCGCATTAAATAGGATATGAATGAACTGTCATCCGTCGAACAACTGATGCTGATGGGGGTTATCGGTGCGGCCCTGATCAGTTTGATTTATGCGTATTGGCTTTGGAAAGACACTTTGGGTCACGACAAGGGAAGTCAAAAAATGCAGACTATTTGGCGGGCTATCCAAAGAGGCGCCCAGGGTTACCTGCAAAAACAGTTAAAGACCATTATCTTTGTTGTCCTGTCATTAACCTTTATTCTCTTTTTAAGCGTTTACGTCGTCCCTCCGTCAGCCGAAGCGGTTGCCAGATTCGGTAATAACGCTGTATTAATCATTGCTTTAGGCCGGACTATCGCTTTTATTATCGGCGCTTCCTTTTCCACATTGGTAGGCCAGCTGGGGATGCGAGTGGCCATCGAAGGCAATATCCGGGTTGCCCATCAGGCTGTGCTGGGCAAACGCAATGAAGCTTTAACCGTTGCTTACCGTGCAGGTACGTTTACCGGCATGCTGACCGACGGTTTGGGACTTTTGGGCGGTACATTGATTTTTATGATTTTCGGTAAAGCGGCTCCCGATGCCCTTTTGGGTTTCGGTTTCGGCGGTACTCTGGTAGCCCTGTTTATGAGGATTGGTGGCGGAATTTATACCAAAGCCGCGGATGTCGGAGCCGATCTGGTTGGTAAAGTCGAAAAGAATCTTCCCGAAGATGATCCCAGAAATGCCGCCGTAATCGCCGATCTGGTAGGGGATAACGTCGGTGATTGTGCCGGCATGGCCGCTGACATTTTTGAATCATATGAGGTTACTATTGTTTCGACACTGATTTTAGGTTTGGTTTTAATGCATCTTACCGGACAGACATTTCTGGATTATTTATCCCCTGGTCGTCAGGGGAATCGGGGTTATTTCTTCCATCATCGGCACTTTTACCGTTCCCGTCTGGGAAAATTTTCCCATCCGTTTCTTAAGAGCCAAAGACTCCGAGGAAGCCATGTTCCGCTCTTATGAAGTCTCCAGCATTTTTACCATTGTCTCCGCCCTGATATTTGCCATTCTTTACACCGGAGACTGGAAACTGGCTTTCCTAAACGCTGTCGGTATCATGCTGGCGGTCGTTTTCAATCCTTTAACTTCCTACTTCACTTCCCACAAACATCAGCCCGTCAAAGATATCGTTGCTTCCACCCAAACCGGTGCCGCCACCACCATTCTTTCCGGTCTGGCGGTAGGTTTGGAAGCCAGCGTCTGGAGCGTTGTTTTCATTTGCATTTCACTGGCCGCCAGTCTGCTCGTCTTTCACGGCATGCCTCCTATATATATGTTGTACGGGGTAGCCATGGCCGGCATCGGCATGCTTTCCCATACCGGCAATAACGTCGCCATGGATGCTTTTGGTCCCATTTCCGACAATGCCAACGGCATCGGTGAAATGGCCAAAGTCGACCAGAAAGCCTGGAAGATTATGGCCGATCTGGACGCAGTCGGCAACACCACCAAAGCTATCACCAAACAGGTGGCTATTGCTTCGGCCGTCATTGCCGCTACCAGTTTGTTCTTTTCATATGTTACCGATATCGGAATTATCCAGACCCGGCTGGGTTTCCCGGCACTCCAGTCCATTAGCGTTTCCGCCCTGCAGGGGGTGATTGGCTTTTTGTTGGGTGGGGCTTTACCTTTCCTGTTTTCCTCGTTCTGTATTAAGTCGGTTGCCCGGGGTGCCAACGCCATCGTCATCGAAGTCAGACGTCAGTTTAAAATTCCCGGTGTGATGACCGGCAAAGTCACTCCCGAATACGAAAAGGTGGTGGAAATTGCCACCGGCGCCGCCCAGAAAGAACTTTTGCCTCTGGTCATTCTGTCCGTCTGTCTGCCCTTATTGGTCGGTTTGGTTTTTGATGTCGAAGCCCTGGGAGGATTCTTGGCCGGGGTAATTCTTTCCGGACAGCTGATGGCCGTATTTTTGGCTATTGCCGGCGGGGCGATGGACAACGCCAAAAAATTTATCGAAGACGGTAATTTGGGCGGAAAAGGTTCACCGGCTCACAAAGCTTCGGTCGAAGGTGATACTGTCGGAGATCCCCTGAAAGATACCGCCGGTCCGGCATTAAACCCCATGATCAAAGTCGTCAATTTAGTCAGCCTGATTGCGGCTCCGGTTATCGTCCAGTCACAGCATGGTACCGCCAGGTATTTCGGCATTATTATCCTCCTGGCTTTGTTAATTTGGGCTGTCTGGAGCAGCAAACACGAAGTTGCTTCAGTCCAGGCTTAAAACCACAAAAACATGACCGTCGTTGCTCACATCAGCAACTGCCCAAAACATGTTCAGGCTATGGTGGAACCTATTGTGGAAGATATGACAAAACTGACGGGTGTACTTTACTGCCCGGAAGCAAATACTCATACAGTTCTCACAGTCAAACCTGGTGAGCAGCTCCTGACCCCGTTAGTCCAGTGTCCTTTGCAGCTTGGTAAAGAGTGTCCCTGTCTTCCCCCATCCGCCCGTCGCTGAATCTTCTCCTTTTGTTGCAGAAAACAAAGGAGTTATCTCTTGACACTTTTACTCAACAAGTGTATATGTCGCTTACAAAGATAACTTTATATGCCGTTCCTAGGTGAATCGGGAAAACCAATAAAATTTCCTGTTGACAACTGTCCTGCAGCTCTGGAAGCTGGTTATTATCCAGGTGAAATTAATCCCGTTGATGGTTATTTTGCTTTTACCATCTTCTGTACAGAAGCTTTAATCAGAACCCGGCTTGATTTCATAAAAAATTGTTTCAACTGTCAAGCAATATCCCAAAAAACATGTGTTGTGGAAATGCCAGTAATAACCCCTGATAAACCTACTTAAGGTGCTGCTATTTTTCCCTTGCTTTGGCCTCACAAAACTAGTAATATTATCAGGTGCCAGAAGATCCCCAAATTCCCAATAACATAGGCAAAATTCTCCCGGTGGAAATTACCACCGAGATGCAGAAAAACTTTCTGGATTATGCCATGTCGGTCATCGTTGCCCGGGCTCTCCCCGATGTCCGGGACGGTCTCAAACCGGTTCACCGCCGGATTCTTTTTGCCATGCATGATATGGGTCTTCGCCCCTCTTCAAAACACACCAAATGCGCCAAGATCGTCGGTGAAGTTTTGGGAAAATATCACCCCCACGGGGATGTCCCGGTCTATGACGCTCTGGTCCGTCTGGCTCAGGATTTTTCCATGCGCTATCCGCTTGTAGACGGCCAGGGAAATTTCGGTTCAATTGACGGCGATTCTCCCGCCGCCATGCGTTATACGGAAGCCAAAATGGGAAAAATTTCCGAAGAGCTTTTAACGGATATCGAAAAAGAAACGGTGGATATGATGGACAATTTCGACGCCACACTGAAAGAACCCATATATTTACCCGCCAAACTGCCCAACCTGCTTCTTATGGGTTCGGAGGGAATTGCCGTCGGTATGGCCACCAAAATTCCCCCGCATAATTTATCGGAGATAGTCGACGCCATCACTCATCTGATTGACCATCCCAAAGCCTCCGTCGAAGATTTAATGCAGTTTGTCAAAGGTCCGGATTTCCCTACCTACGGGAATATTTACGACTCGCGCGCAATCGCCGAGGTCTATGCCACCGGCCGGGGAAGAATCATCTGCAGGGGTAAAGCTGAAATCGAGGAACTCAAATCAGGCAAGTCGGTGATCATCATCACCGAAATTCCGTATCAGGTAAACAAAGCCGAAATGGTGGCCCGGATTGCCGACCTGGTCCATGCCAAAAAAATCGACGGCATTTCCGACCTGCGTGACGAATCCGACCGGGACGGTATCCGGGTGGTAATTGAACTGCACCGCGATGCCAAACCCAAATCCCTTTTAAATAATCTTTTCAAACATACCGCTCTGCAGACCTCTTTCCCCGCCAATTTTGTAGCCTTGGTTGACGGCACTCCCCAGACTCTCGGTCTGATTCAGATCCTGTCCGAATACATCAGGCACCGGCAGCAGGTTATCACCCGCCGGACTGAATATGATTTGAAAGTTGCCCGGGCCAGAGCTCATATCCTGGAAGGGTTAAAAATTGCCCTGGATCATCTGGACGCCGTCATCAAAACCATCCGCGAGTCGGCTGACTCCGACCAGGCCAAATCCAATTTAATGTCCCGGTTCGGACTGACCGAAATCCAGGCTGTGGCAATTCTTGACATGCAGCTGCGGCGTCTGGCAGCTCTTGGAGCGGCAGAAAATCGAAGACGAATATGCCGCGGTCCTGAAATTGATATCCGGTCTCGAAGATCTCTTAGCCCACCCGGTCAAAATATTGGGGGTTATCAAGTCAGAACTGGCCGATGTTAAGGCCAAATTTGGTGACGAGCGCCGGACCAAAGTTTACAAACTTCCGCTGGGAGAATTTTCCGAGGAGGATCTGATTCCTTCCGAAGATACCGTCATTACCATCACTTCCACCGGTTACACCAAACGCCAGAGTCCCAACAGTTTCCGGACCCAGCACCGGGGAGGCAAGGGAGTCACCGGTATGTCCACCAAAGACGAAGATGATGTCGCCCATATTCTGGCCGCCAATACCCATGACGACCTGCTGTTTTTTACCACTACCGGCCGGGTCTTCAAGCTCAAAGTCTACGATATCCCCGAAACTTCCCGCCAGTCCAAAGGCCAGGCGGTGGTTAACCTCATTAACATTTCCCAGGATGAAAAACTGCAGACGGTATTGGCACTCGGCAAAAACGATCAGGCCAAATTCCTTTTAATGGCCACTCTCAAAGGAACCGTCAAAAAAACCAAACTTTCAGACTACGCCAATATCCGGACTAACGGTATCATCGCCATCAAACTGGACAAGGATGATTCGCTCATCTGGGTGAAACCTACTTCGGGTACCGAACAGGTATTACTGGTTTCCCACGATGGCAAGTCCCTCCGTTTCAAAGAGGAAGATGTCCGGCCTACCGCCCGGGATACCATGGGCGTCAGGGGTATCGATCTCAAATCCGCCAATTTCGTCGTCGGTATGGAAGTGTTTCCCAGTAATAAAGAAGCCCCCACGGACCGCCGCCGGAAATCTTTCGAAGATGTACTGATTGTCACCGAAAAAGGTTTGGGTAAACGGACTAATGTCCGTAACTGGCCTCTGCAGAAGCGGGGAGGGCAGGGGGTCAAAGCCGGCCAGGTCACGGATAAAACCGGGCCCATTGTCACCTGTATCGGTGTTGATGAAACTATTGATCAGGTGGTGATTACCAGCAAAACCGCCCAGGTTATCAAACTTCCGATCAAAAATATCCCGCAATTGGGCCGCGATACCCAGGGGGTCATTTTAATGCGCTTCTCGGACAAAAAAGACTCCGTCGCTGCCGTTACCTGTCTGGAAAAAGAAACCGATTAATCACATTTGATACGAAACCGTATTACTTCTCAATTCTTTACAGACCTGATATATTGGTTGCATGAACTCATGGTTTGGTAGGATTGTATTTATAACAGTGATAGTCTCTATTGCTGTTTTGTTTGTTACTAAATTCTCTCCGCCCATCCCGATTTCTTCCGTGGTTACCCAAAAAACCGATCTGTTTACGGTTTCCGGTGAGGGGAAAGTCACTGTTATTCCCGATACCGCAATTATTAATCTGGGCATCACCGTCTCCCGTCCTTCCGTCAAACTTGCCCAAAATGACGCCAATACCGTGATTAATAAAATCTCAACGGACGTCAAAAAAATGGGTGTTGAGTCCAAAGATATCCGCACCGGTAATTACTCTATTTATCCCCAATATAATTACAACACTCAGCCGGCAAAGATTAACGGATATCAGGTTACCGCTTCACTTACTATTACAGTCCGCGACTTTGACAAAATAAATCAGGTAATCGATACATCTACCGCAGACGGAGCCAATACCGTCAACGGTATACAGCTGACGGTTGATGAAGACAAACAGAAAGAACTTTTAAAACAAGCCCGGGAAGAAGCCGTCAAAGACGCCAAAGCCAAAGCCGAAAGTCTGGCTTCAGCTGCCGGTATTACTCTTGGCCGGATTGTTAATATTCAGGAATCCGGCAACACCCCGGTTCCCCAACCCAGGATGTTTGCTGCTGATGCTGTAGGCTTGGGCAGCGCAGAGAAAACCAGTATTGAACCCGGATCTGCTGACATCACTTCCGCGATCACTCTCTTCTACGAAACCCGGTAACTTCTGGTAAAATCCTCCTCGTGAAGCGCTTTCTGTATTACTTTTGGATTGGCTTTATTCTTTTTCTTTATTTCCATCATTTGCTCTGCCGGAAGGGAATATGTTTGCTTTAGCTCTCTTTATCGGTATTTATTCATACGGCATATTTTCCCTGGGAATATTGGGTTTACTGACCGGAACCAATATTTTAGGTCTGACTGTCTCCTGGTTATTAATCCTGTTATTTTACTTCAGGGATAAATTAAAACTTCAAATAATTAAACCGGATGTAATTTCTTTAGTCCTACTCGGAATCCTGTCAGTCCAGTTACTCGTAAATTTAATCGGAGCTCTCGGTCCCGAGCTGGCTTTCGATGCTTTATGGTATCACCTTACCCAACCCAAAATCTGGCTTCAGGAAGGCCTGATCCGCTTTATCCCGGGAACAATATTCCGCTACAGCGTTACTCCCCAGCTGACTGAAACCCTTTACACCGCCGCATTGGCTTTCGGATCCGAAATCTGGGCCAAGCTCATCCATTTTACATTCGGTATTTTATCTCTTATTCGTCACTTACAAAATTGCCAGAAAACTTTTACCTGTTCACTATTCACTATTCACTATTTTACTTTTTTCCGGCAACCTGGTCTTCTCCTGGGAACAAACCACGGCCTATGTGGACCTTACCAGGACGTTTTTCGAAAGCCTGGCTCTTCTGCTGTTTTTAGAGAAAAAATACTCTCAAAGTGCCGTTACACTGGGCCTGGCTGTCTGTTCCAAACTTATCTCCCTGGCTTCCCTTCCGATATATCTTCTCCTGCTTCTGATTGAGAAGAAACCCAAAAAAATTCTTTTCAATTATCTGTTTTTTACAATACTTATCCCTTTACCCTGGTTGATTAACGCCTTTATCCGGACCGGCAATCCCGTATATCCGATTTTTTCCATGGATCTGGCCATGCCGCTGTCCTGGAAAATTACCGATTTTGTGGAGTCTTTTTACCCGCTCCGCCGATCCCATTTCCCCCATTTACATAATTACCGCACCGCTTATTATTTTTTTCGCACTTTAAAAAATGGGGCAGGGGAGTGGTCATAATTTCCGTTTACACTTTATCAGCTTTGATTCTCTGGTTTATTTTTCCTCATACCGGCGGCAGCCGCTTTTTTCTGCCTTATTTACCGGCATTATCAGTATTTACTGTATGGATTATTTCCGGACTCGACGACATAAATTATTAAAAAATCTTTGGTAATTCTTACACTGATACTGTCCTGCATCTCTGTTGTTACCGGCTGGCTGCCAACTCCAGGTACTTGCCGGTAATTCTCGGCAGCCAATCCAAATCGGAATTTCTCTCCCGGCATTTAAATTATGCTTTCGGTGATTTTTACGACACCGATAATTATCTGAAAAACCATCTCCCGCCCGGTGCAAAAATCTTTACTGCAGGGATTAATAATCTGTTTTATCTTAATTACAATCTGATACTGCCGCCGCAACTTTCTTATGATGCTGATTATATATTGGTCAGATACACGGATACTGATTTTATACCGGAGAATAATTGGCAATTAATTCATACAAACTATGACACAAAAACACATCTCTACCGGAAAGATTTAACAGTTTTGGGTATTCTTCGGCCGTCGTTTGGTAAAACCGGCCTTGCGGGTTAAAATGGGCAAACTTATGAGCCGGAAGAAAACCAGACCCTTCACCCAGCCGGATATTGAAGCCTGCGGTCCGGCAGCCTTAAAAACAGCCATGAAGCTGTTCGGAATGCGCAGGTCATATGATAGCCTTTATGACTTATGCAAAACCACCAAAAACGGTACCAGCGTTGAAAATCTGATCAATGCCGCCAACCGCCTGGGGTTTTACGTCCTGTCCATTGAATGGGCCACCCTGACCCATATCCAGAATGCCCTCAAAGCCCCTCCGGGTCATACCCGGGCGGTAATTGTGGACTATCTTTACCGGGATGAGGATCCGCACGAGGAAACCGGTCATTACGCCGTAGTTGCCGGTTACTCGGCCAGATCCAGCCGGATTATCACTTTCGATTCGTATACCGGGACCAAAAAATCTTATCTCTGGACTGATTTTCTGGACAGCTGGTACGATTACGATTACAAACGGATCAAAGCCCGTCATTCCATCCGCCGCTACACTTTATACAAAAGATGGCACAACCGCCTGATGCTGGTTCTGGCCAAAAAGCCCGAATTTTTACCCCCCTTCAGATCCTCATCAAAAAAGTACTTTACTCCTAAAGGCTAAATCCTTTCCAAAAGCCGGCTTTCTGTTTTTTTTGCCCCGAACCACTCTTTGGCAAACTTTTCAGTTGCCTTTGGATCAAACCACTTGCAGGAAAAAATATTCAGATATACGGCTTTTTTGTACTCCGAAAAATGAGCGGTGATCGAACTGGTTTCAATCAGCTGGACCAGCGAATATCCTGACGTTATCGGATTTTCATGTCCGAAATGGGGGATTAGAGCTTCCCCGTAACGTTTCATCAGAATTACCTCGTCGCAAAGCTTAACCACAAATCCCCGGATGCTTTCCTCGCTGGAGATTTTATCCGCGTCACATTCATACAGATTCAGTACCAGTTCCTGGCCGAAATTCTCATCAGTTTTTCCGTTTTTTAAAATCATATTTCCGGTGCCATCAGCATAAAATGTCTTTCGCGGATCCGGTCCGGCATCTTTCCGTATGACCTTTTGTAAGCTGCCGCCACGATTCTTTCAATCATCTGGGCATAGCTCCATCCGGCCGTCCGGGCGGATATCACCGTTGCATCCTGGTCATCCAATTCATTCAGACTGGGGCTCAAATTCACATCAACGACATAAATCTTCCCTTTATCATCAATCCTCATATCAAACCTGGCCACATCCCGGCATCCGAATGCTTTATAAAGTTTTATCGCCGTCAGTTCAATATCCCGGGTTAAATATTTCCCGACCGGTGCCGGGCAAACCACCCTGGCAGCCCAATATTCCCATGACTGTTTATCCCACTTCGCCTGATACGTATATACGTCCCAATTATTGGCAAACTCACCGCCGAACTCAATTTGCGCCGGAGGCAAAACGGTCAATTTCCTGCCGTTTCCTATTACCGATACCTGGACTTCCATGCCTTCAATAAATTCCTCCACCACGACCTCTCCCCGGAAATATTTAAACAAATATTTCACTCTTTCATCCAGCTCCTGCTGGTCAATCACCACTGCATCCTGATCAATTCCGATGGCCGCATGCTGACCGGACGGTTTGACAATCATCGGAAACTCCATCCCCCTGACCGGTCTCACTTTTTGTTTGTATTTGACTATCCTAAATTCCGGCGTGGGTATCCCGGATCTTTGCATTTGCCTTTTAACCGCGGTTTTACTGGTAATGTATTTCAGTCCCTCCAGGTCAAATCCCACCTGCACTCTTCCGGCCATTTCCAGTCTTCTGGCCACTTTCATATACAGGTCGTAGTCCTCATCTTCCACCAGGTTAAAAATTACGTCACCGGCGATATGGGTGACATTGCGCCAGTTGTTCCGCTTTACCTCCCTGACTCTTACCATATGTCCCATTTTCCTCAAAACATCATTTATGGCCTTTACTCCTTCCAGGGTATCCTCCATATCCTGGCCGACCCCCACATAGTAAAGAATGGCTACCGATATCGGATATGGAATGTCACCGCGCATAATTTATACCCCCGGTCTGGCTCCTGAAATAACCAGCTGCAGCACATCCGGATATGTCATCCCCGCGGCTTCACCGCAGACTTTAATAAAATCCCATTTTTCCGTCCAGCCCAGAGCCGGGTTGGAATTCAGTTCCAGAATATATAATTTTCCCGACTTTTCCCGGAAATCAATTCTGGTATATCCTTTGACTTTAAGTTTTTCAAAAATTTCCACGGCCAGCGATCTGACCGCCGCATCCTTTGCCGCATCTTTGATGACTCCCACCCTGACCACTTTGTCGAAAAAGCTTCCCCCGTACCAATTATCCTTAAAGGTAACCAATACCGGTTTATCGGTTATTCTGTATCTGGTTTCGTATACCGGCAAGACTTACCGGACGGTTTTCGGATTCAAACACGAATACCTGATATTCATTACCCTCCGCAAATTCTTCAATCATTACCGCCTGCTTAAATTTCTTTATCAATTCACCGGCTTTTTTTATTAATCCGTCCCTGTGTTACGGCTACCGAGTCTTCATCCAAACCGATACTGCAGTGTTCTTTGGTGGTTTTGACAATTACCGGAAAATATTTTTCGATTTGCGTTCATTAACTGCTTAACTTCTGAGATGTTTTGCACACTCCAGGACTTCAGCATCGGAAAACCGGCATCAGTAATTATTTTTCTTCATCACCGTCTTATCTCCCATCCATTCATATTCCTTCCAGCTCACCCCCGTATAGGTTAGTCTTCTTTCGGCTATCATTTTCAACATTTCCACTTCGACTTTATAATCATTCCCTGTCCATTCGCAGTAATTAAATATCAGGTCATCCGCGTCAAATTTCCTGACCACGCTGTCAATCTTATTTTTAAATACTTCAATGTTTTTACTTTGGTAACCTAATTTCAAGAAGATTTTTGTTAATTTTATGTGCGACATCCGTTGTCTCTTTTTCCACCACCTTCTCTTCGCTCCCTTCCGCGAATTCGTCTTCCGTGTTATATATCACTTTTACTTTTTTCATTTCCGTCAAACCATATCAATTAGTATCAATAATGAGTGTGAATTATTATCCTTTTCTTTGTCAAGTTTTTTTTTGGCTTAAAATAGACTTTATATGACCAGTGTGTGCGTAAAAAATAATTTATAAATATTATTTGAATATATATTAATAATAATTTATAATATTTAATAATGAATAAAAATAAATCCCTGATTACGGCTTTTTCCTTATCTCCGGAAAACGAAATTACTTTAAAAAGGATGCAAAACAAATCCGGACAAACCCGTTCGGAAATTGTCAGAAATTTAATTAATTCTCACAGTCAAAAGTTAAAATCCGGGGTAGGGGACATGGTTTTCACCCGTTCGTTGAGTAACGATGACACAAATCAAATTCTCAAATATTACTATTCTCTCATCTCAAATCAGAAGATCAAACCCACCATTGTCATCGGTATCGCTGTTATCTCCAGATCGGGAAAAGTTTTAATTGGTCTGAGAAAAACCGCTGACCGGTATATCAAAAATTTCTCCTGGACTTTTCCTACCGGAAAGTTTTATACCCTGAATTTTGAATCGGAACTGAAAAACACGGTACAAATCGAAGTCGGACTGACACTTAAATCCCAGCGGCTGATCCATGCCCGTCTGATTCCCGATTCTCCCGGAAAAAAAGTGCGTATCGTGGCTTTGTATTATCACTGCAAAACTATGCCCGCAAAACCTAAGGCCGGCGGCGATTTCAAACAGATCAAATGGATCCCGGCATCCGATGTTACCAGGTTTTTCACGACCTCGGTCGCAGACGAAATCATGAATTTTCTGGGCACGCTCTAGAAAAACCTCACTTGTGTAATAATAAGATAGTGGCATTGTTTCTAAACCCCATTCTTTCCCGTCACCGCTTTCATCCCGCATCCCCGCTGATTTACTACTGTCTGGTATTTTTCTTTGTGGCGGTCGGCGACGCCATCATGTCATATCTTTCACCGGTATATATCCAGTCCCTGATCAAAAATACATTTTTAATGGGTCTGATAATCGCCACATCATCCGTGGCCGGGTTCTGTTGCGATTTCCTTTTTGCCAGAATCTTTCCCGGCCGGCCATACGCTTTCTTTTTCTGGCTGGCGCTTTTGGCCGCATTTCTTTTTCCCGGCATTTTTATCACTCTTCCTCCGCTGGCAGCCGTTTTTATCATCGGCATGATTACCTGGGGTGTGTACTATGAACTGCTGCAATTTTCCCATTTCAATTTCATCAGCCACCACCTGCCCAAATCAGATTATCATCTTGCCTGGGGTACTATCAGTTCTTTCAAGGCTTTGGCATACATTCTCGGACCGATAATCGCAGGTTTCGTGATTACTTCCGGATTCAGAGAGTCTTTCCGTCTGCCTCTGATTTTTTATACCGTCGCCGCTCTGGGATTTTTTATATTGATTACCGCCCTCAGACACTCTCCGCATCAGCCGGCACCGGAACCGGAACCCTCTGTCAGGAAAGAGTTCAATACCTGGATGATTTTATTCAGAAAAGTCTGGCAGATATACGTCTTCTTATTTCTCATATCCTGCATCGATTCCGCTTTCTGGACCGTCGGTACATTAATTTCCGAAGAATTGCGGCAAACATCTTCCCTGGGCAGTCTGTTTCTGCCCGCTTATACTTTACCTGCCCTGTTTATCGGATTGGCGGTTTCCCGTCTGCCGGCCGCGGGTAAGAAAAAGACCGCGCTTTTAACCGGCAGTATCGCCGGTTTGATTCTGTCGCTGGTGGGACTGATTAATCATCCGGTATTGTTAGTCGTTACGGTTTTTACTTCCTCCGCCTTTTTATCCGTTGCTTACCCGGAAATTGCAGCGGTGTTTGAGGATTACGTCAATCGTTTGGGTCATCAGGGGATTAACATGGTCGGTCTGGAAAGTTCGGCCATCAGCTCCTCATTTGTCATCGGTCCGATTCTGGCCGGCGGATTGGCCCAGGTTCTGGGTAACCGGCAGGTGTTTACTGTATTAGGATTGATTCTGGCCGGTTATTCGCTTTTAACATATTTCATAATTCCCCGGAAAATCCGCCTTCCTGAAGCCGAAATTGCCCAAGTTCTGAATTATCTGATACAATCAGCGGCAATATGAAGTCGGAAAAAAATCAAGCTTCGGGAAAAGGATCGGATATATTCAATAAATCAAATTATTTTCTGAGAGCTGGTATCATTGGTTTACTTTTTGGTTTAATCATCAAAATAGAAGATAAAATCAGAAGCAAACTTGAAAAAATTCTGGGATACCAAGAATAAAACCCGTCAAATAGACATATTTCACACGATCAATTTTCACGGAGGAGGGAAGTAGGGGTAGGGGAGAGTCGTCATTTTACCGGGTGGAATTTATGATGTGTTTCTTCGGCAAATTTATCAGACGCGTGCACATACCGGGTCGTTGTTTCCAGTGATTCATGGCCCAAAAGTACCTGAATTGCAGCCGGATTTGCCCCGGATTCCGCCAAATATGTCGCAAAACCGTGTCTTAGGGAATGAGCCGAAGTCGGCAGATTCATCCGCAGTTTTTCGCTGTACTCTTTGATTTTTGCCTGAAGATAATTGGTTGATATCCTTCGGGTATTCTTCGCCGCATTGTTACCCCGGTACGGAATAAACAAGGCTGCCGCCGTATCCTGTCTTTTGGATAAATACAGATTCAGACATCGGGATGCTCTGTCGGTTAAATATACAAATCTTTCTTTTTTGCCCTTGCCCCGTACAAATAACCGGCCGGTTCCGTCCAGCTGGGTTTTGTTCAAAGATAACAGTTCGGATATCCGCATCCCGGTGGATAACAGCACTTCCAGCATTGCCCGGTTTCGCAGACCGATCACTTCATCTTTTTCCAGTTTTTCCGGTGACTCAATAAGTTTTACCAAATCATCCAGTTCCGCCACTTGTTTTATTTTCTTGGGAGCTTTAATCATTTTTATCGCATCCGGGGGAAGCGGTACCGGCTTATCCATATCTATCAGATATCTTAGATAAGCCCGGATACATGACAGACACCGGTTTACCGAGGCTGGCTCAAGGGTACGAACCCCTGTAATGCCCGTAAACGGCTTTTTCCGGTCCCGGCTGACTATCCATGCCTTAAACTGGTTGAACAACTGCTTGTTTAGGTCTTTAAACCGGTGTTTTTCGTCATCCAGGAAATTTACCAGATACACCAGATCCCGCTCATAATTGTAAACAGTTTCTTCGGAATAATTTTGGGTCTTCAAATACAAGAGGAAATCGTCAAAGTAGGGTAACTGGGGTTTTTGATGTTTTCATGGTATTGGGGAGTATCCATAAAACATATTGTAAAACAAATATACTGTAATGCTCAGTCTTCTCCATACGTGAGTAACTGAGTGTTAGAGATATTATACTCAGTTATTATCATATCTGAAATTACATGTCAACCCTCAAACAGAGAACCGCTAACCCTTCTCTCTTCAATAATCTCCAGGATTTTTATTTACTATTTTCTTATAAGAATATATTGTTTTATCTGTATTTTGTGTTTGGCACTCCGTCCCCCGGGGTGGTACCCGGGTTATCCACAATCGAAAGTCCCATCAGTGTAAATAAATACTATCAAACTATATCATCTGAAGCTAAATAATGGCGATATATAGACTTATAATATAGTCATTTCGTGAAAATTCAGCCTATAATTGTGAAAAGAGAACCTATAATATGTCTGTACTTCGACCTTTTTCCACCCTCCTCTCTCCCCTACCTGACAACTATGCAAAAAAATCTTAAATCAATTTATTCTTATCAGAATATTATTTTTCCTTTTCATCTTGCCATCTTTGCATGGCATCCGCACTTGAACGTATCCTACCTTCAATCTTTTGTTCTAAGGTTTCCCCTTGCAGTACATTTACAATTCTAATCCATTTGGCTCTCCAACCTTTTCCTTCCCAAAATCCATATTCTCCTTTAATTTGAGGGTTAGGTTTCAGCTTAACCACTTTTCCACCCGGATAAACACATTCGTATGATCGACCCTTTTTAACTACCACAGGTTCTTCTGTGTACTCTGGTGTCTCCTCTACTATCTCTGTCATGTCCGAATTTTATTTTTTTTAATATTAATTGTAAAGAGAAATGTCAGACCCCCCACCCGGCTGTGGCCAGCATGGTGATGGTTACCACCACGCCCACGGTCACATACTCCCCTACCGTCCGGGAAAACAGCCTTTCCGAAAAATAATGCTGGGTAATTCCCAGAACTACATAAAGCATGGTGGATAAAAACAAGCGACCCCACGGAAATGCTAATCGGCCAAAAACAGATGGAAACAGCCAGAAAGCCCAGGGAAACCGCCAGCCAGAATGAGTATGTCCATACTCTTTTACTGATTACCGGCAGCAGTTCCACCGACCATAAAGCGGGCATCAGCAGTAAAAAACCAGTAATAAAAACAAAAAGCCCTACCAGCCAATAATCAAACCGAAAGGATAATATCGTATCAAAAAGGAAAAATCCGGTTATCAGAGCCATCACAAATCCGACAGCCGATGCTGCCCGAAACAGGGCAATAGTGCGGATGGCTGCCACTGAAAAAATATTGGCAGTCAGAAGCAGGGCATACTGGCCGATTCCGAATATCACGGCAATCGAAAGCCTTGCCGTCCAAGCCTGGGGAAGCAGAATATAAAACAAGCCTACCGCTGCGGTGAATAATACCGACGGCAAGGTCACAGTCAGCCACTCGATCCCCGTTAATCCTTCTTTCAGTGACCATGCAGCTAATAACCACGAAACCACTGCCAGAAAACCGATTAAAAGATACCTTATCTCCAATCCCACCGACTGGACTGCCAAAAGCCCTAAAGACAAAGCCATGGAGGTCAATACCAGTTTCTGCCTTTTTCGCATAATTTAAATCTCCCCCGGTTGGTAATTACTCCACACCCGGGTTACATCATCCAGTTCCTCCAGATTTTCAATCGTCTGTTCCACTTTCTGCTGTTCTGCTGCATCTTTTATCTCAGCGGCGGTATCCGGCTTCATCACCAATTGGGCGGACTCGACCTGATATCCCATTTTTTCAAGTTCTTCTTTGAATTCATAGGTTTTATCTTTATTGCAGTAAATATCAAAATATTCTCCGTCTGTTTCTATCTCATCAATACCCAAATCAATCATTGCCAATTCCTGTTCCTCAATGCTTTTAACCGAAGGATTGAGAGTTTTAACTCTTATCTCCCCCAAAGGTTTAAATAAATATGCTACCGACCCTGAGCCTGCCAGACTCCCCCCGGATTTTTCCAAAATCATTCTTATTTGCTGTGCAGTCCTGGCTTTATTATCCGTCAGTACATCTATCATTACCGCGCATCCCCCGGGTAAAAAACCTTCATACACGACTTCCGCCAGTTCTGCCCCCTTCCCTGCCCCCATTCCGTGCTCTATTGCCCGGGCAATATTATCCTTGGGCATATTAAACTGTCTGGCTTTATCAGCCACCAGTCTCAGCCGGAAATTCTTCGCCGGGTCACCGATACCTCCGCCCTGCCTGACTGCAATGGTAATCTGAGCCGCTAATTTAGTAAAAATTGCTCCCCTTTTAGCGTCTTTGGCTTCTTTTGCCCTGTGAATCGTGGCCCATTTCGAATGCCCTGACATACTCCCCCATTTTACCAAACCGCGCTGCTGATTTATCATTGACATCTCTTTTCAACCCGTTATACTTTCCCATTGTGAACCCGGATCAGACCAAACTCGCCATCCAGGCTTCCATAAACCGCGACTGGAAGGAAGCTATCAAACTTAACCTTTCTCTTTTACGGAAAAACACGCAGGATATTGACGCTTTAAACCGTCTGGGCAAGGCATATCTGCAATCCGGTTTCAAAACCAAAGCTGAAGCCGCCTACAAAAAAGCCCTGAGAATAGACAAATACAATCCCATTGCAACCAAGAGTCTGGAAGCCATTAAAAATTTCCGGGTCATCAGGAAAGCAGGCCAGACTGTTCCGGCCGGTGATTTCTCGACCGCATTTCTGGAAGAACCGGGGACCACTAAAACCGTAAGCCTGATCCGCCTGGGAGATACGCAGGTGATTTCCCATCTTCAGCCGGGGGATGAAATTTTCATAGTTGCCAGGGAACATTGTGTTTCGGCAGTCACCGGAAATCAGGATTATATCGGCCGGCTCCCCGATGACCTGGCATCCAGGTTAAGACCCTTTATCAAATCCGGCAATACTTATCAGGCCTGGGTAAAATCCGCAGATCTGATATCCAAATCTCCCAATGTCAGAATATTTATCCGTGAGGTTTCCCGGTCTAAAAAATATCGCATCATTCCCTCCTTCCCCGCCACCGAAAAGCTGACTTATGCCGCTTTCACTCCCCCCGAGCTGATTCATTCGGAAAAACCGGATATTTCCACACCGGAAGAGGATGTGGACGAACCTCAGGCTACCGACGAAAAACCGGACACCGGCCCTGAAGCCGATCCCTCCGTTCAGGGTTTCCGCGAGGAAGAGTAAATCTTTCACTCCCCCAGCCGCCACCCGGCATATTCCTTTCCTATCCTGATACTGACTTCCCGGTCACCCAGATCCGGATCGGCACTCCACATACACTCAAAATATCTCACCAGCCATCTGACTCCGGTGTTTTGTTTCATATTTGTATTCGATCGGACCTCACATTTTTCGATATTTTCCTTACCCGCGGCCACATTCACCACTTTAAAACCGGCGTTCTCCACCACCCGGGAAAAGCGGGTACCCAATCCCCCGATTCCCGTGGTGTTGTATACCGATACATTCAGATTCTCTTTCGCCAGTTTTGACGAAAAAAACATTTCCCCTATATTCTTCTGCCCGATATTTGATAAACCCAGAACTTTTTCCCCGTCAGGATCTGTATTTTCCTCAATCCAGCTGGTATCTGCCAGGCTGATCTCTTTATATTCCACCCCGCGGCTTACATTCCACCAGGCCAGTTTATCCCAAAAACCCATTTCTTCCCAAACCAAAGTATACGGCACCCCCAAAAAGTCAGCTACCGAGTCAGCCACCCATTTCACTCCGTTTTTCAACCCCAGTTTTGAAAGCGAACTGATTTTCCAGATACCTTTTCCGTTCACCGTCGGTATCTCCATTTCCCCGGGCAGAATTACTTTTACACCTGACCCGGTTTCAGGATCAATGGATGAAACTGAAATATTATCCCCGTTCCCCCGGGTTTTAACCGTAGTATACCGGCTGAAACCATCCCAGACCCGTCTTTGATAGTTGTTAAACACCTCTGCAGAAATTATTCCCATTCCGATAAGTATTAATACCAAAAAAACGGTTTTCATATAGAAAGTACCGCCTTATCAGTTGTTTTTTTATTCATAAAATAATCTTTCAGACTCTCCGTTTTTCCGTCCTTCCCGAAATGGTCAATTATATGAGCCAAAAATTCCCCTCCCACACTGTGAGGCAGCAGTACATAGTCAGCCCCTGCCTTATACAGTTTTCCTGCCTCGGAAACGTCATTTGCCGTCATCACCACAAGTCTGCCGGGTTTTTTAAACTCCGCCAGACCTGAAAGTAATTGCAGACTGTCATTTTCATCAGGCACAGTGGAAATAACCACCGCTGCTTTTCCCAGGTTAAGCTGATCGTGCAGCTCGCAGTCTGACATATCTCCGAATATCACTTTTACCCCCTCCTCCTTGAGCTTTTCAACAATTTCCGGATTGAAATCCACAACCAGCACATCTTTTCCCATTTTTTTCAATGCCGGAAGAATCCTGCTCCCCACCCGGTTATGCCCGAACAGTATTATATGGTTATCAACCGTTTCCCTTTTCTCCCCGGAGTTTAAAATCTTTTTCTTTTCCCATATTCCCAATAACCCTTCCAGTTTGGTATACAACCAATGAGAATTCCATAACAGATACGTCGAACACGTCATGGTCAGTATTCCCACCAGGGTAACCAGTGTCAGCACCCGTTCCTGGACCAGTCCCGTTTTGACTGCATTGGCTACCATTACCAAAGAAAATTCCGATATTTGGGCTACTGCCAGACTGGCCATAAAATAGGTCCGCTTGCGGTACCCCATATTACCCAAAATTATCATAATTGCCACCGGCCCTCCCGCTACCACCAAAAGCGACAGGACAATGGCCGGAATAACCAGGGTAGACATCCCTGTCCAGACCACGTTTGCTCCCAAGAGCTACGAAAAACCAGGTCAGAAAAAAATCTCTTAAAGGCCTGACCCGGGAAATTATTTGTGCCTGTTCAGCCACATTTGCCAGAGTCAGGCCTGCCAAAAATCCTCCGATTTCCACCGAAAATCCCAATACCGGTGAGGCGACAATTGCCGCCACCACCAGACACCATCCGATTGAAGTAATAAACAGCAACTCGGTTGATTTTGCCAGATAATCCAGGATTCCCGCCATCACTTTTCCCGACAGCCACACCGCAGCAGTCACCATCAATCCGCCTTTTATTACCACTTCAATAAATGAACTTAAGGTTAACGTCCCGTCCACCCATCCTGAAAGCACCACCATCAATCCAATAATCACAAAATCCTGGACCAGCAAATATCCGACTGCAATTTTTCCCGACAGGCTTTGCAGATCTCCCTTTTCTGATAAAAGTTTGACTACCAGGATAGTACTGGCAAACGAAGTGGCTACCCCCAAATACATCGCTTCCACACCTGAAAATCCCATCACTCTTGCCAGTACGAATCCTGCCGCCGAAGACACAATTATTTTTCCCACTCCGGCAACTAGTGATACTTTACCCATCCTTTTAAGTTCGGATAAAGGCAGTTCCAGCCCGGCCAGAAACAAAAGCAATGTGATCCCGAATCTTCCCATCACTTCTATCATCACTTTCATCTGGGGATTCTCCATCCCGGTTCCGCCGAGTAGCGAAATTACTATCCCCGCTAGTACATATCCCAAAAGTGGCGGTTGGCGTAAAAGTCTGGCCACCACACCACCGGCGGCCGCCAGACCCAAAATTCCCGCCAGGCTGATAAATACACCCGATGTCTCCACTCCTATAAGTGTACCAGTTTCCCCAGGGCTGTGACCAGATCGGAGGGAACCGGGCATTCAAAATCCATGATTTTTTCAAGTACCGGATGTTTAAGTGATAGCTTTTGAGCGTGCAGCCACATCCGGGAACACCACATCCGGTCTTTATCCGACTGCCGGCTGTTAAGGTAAAGAGAATCGCTGACAATCGGATGGCCCATGTGTTTTAAATGCACTCTCAGCTGGTGAGTCCGTCCGGTCATCGGTTTTAACTCCAGTAATGAGTAACTGTCAGTGTTTAATCCGTAATGATTCAAAACTTTCCATTCGGTCACGGCAGTCCTGGATAAATCTCCCCCGACGGAAAATTTCCCCCAAACTTTGGGATTTCTGGTAATCGGAAGGCTGATAATCCCCTGCTTTGGATCAACTTTACCGTGTACCAGAGCGATATAAGTTTTTTTCACTCTGCGGTTTAAAAACTGGGATTTTAACTTTTCATAAGATTGTGGGTTTTTTGCCATAATCAGAAGCCCGCTGGTATCCTTATCCAGCCGGTGTACCACTCCCCCCTTTTGCGCAAACTCTGTATCAGCATATGCTGTAAGCTGCAATTTGTAAGTTGTGGCAAACCATTCCTGTACGGTTTCTTCTCTGCTGGTTTGTGAATTATTCACCACCATTCCCGCCGGTTTATCGATTACCACCAGACTCTCATCATCATAAACAACTTTCGGCTCACCGCTCATACCTACTTCTCTCTTTTTCTTTCACACCCGACACACACTGTTGTTTCGGGCATTATCATCAATCTGTCAGTATCAATCATTTTGCCGCACCTCTCGCAAATCCCGTATTTCCCTATCCTGATTCTGGTTAAAGCTTTATGTATCTGGATCATGCTTCTGTCCAGAGCCAGTTTAATAGCGGACACCTGCATGTGCCCTGTCCGTTCGGCAGCGTCGGCATCAACCGCTGCGTTATCTTCCAGACGGCTTTTATCGGAAAAGGGATCTTCCTGGGTTAATTCTTTTTTTCTTTTCTCCAGCCCGAACAGTCGCTGGGACAAATAGTCCCTTACAGGTCGGAGCACTTCCGCCGGATATTTAACCTGAAATTTTTTTAAGTTTGTTTTCTTTTTATTATTCATGCTTAAATCCCGACTGCAGATAAATTGCTACCAGGGTAAAGGCTACTACCCAGGCAGCTACTAACTGGTCGACTGTCAAACCCCACCAGTATACCTTGGCCGAAGTAAATATTGCAACCAGAATTTGCGACAGGCAAAAACAAAGCAGGCTGACCATTCCCACCAAACCCATCTTCCCCGAAGGGTACCAGGAAAACTTACGGTAACCGCTTCTCACCCACCAGGCCAGAACTATCCCGACGATCGCCGAAAGCATCTCCCAGACAGCTTCAGGACCCCAGGCTAGGCTCCCTAAAAGCCAGAGCCACAAACCCGTCACCGCCAGAATATCAAACAATTCCCAGAAATCCCATTTTTTCCTCAGGCACCACCACCATCCGGTAACCAATACTACCATTACTCCCACCACTTTCCCTCCCATCGCACCCAACCCCGCAGCCGCTAAAAGCCACAAAAAAAACGAAAATATTTCATCATTGGTAAAATCATTCCGCATTTTCTGCCACAAAACAAAGCTGGCCCAGATTACCGCCGGTCCGAGAAAAACCAACCAGACCGTAATATGGAATTTACCCAGAGTTAAAAGTACGGGCCACATGGTGTGGCAATTTTATCCCGGTCATTCTAAAATTACAAAGTGACACCCAGCCGAAGTGGTGGAATGGTAGACACGCAGGTCTCAAAAACCTGTGGGCCCAAAAGCCCGTGACGGTTCGAGTCCGTCCTTCGGCACAAGCCTAGTGCCTGCGGCACCCCTCTTGACAATAACTCTTACTCTGTCCCATACTACTTTCAGTGACTGCCAGAAATCGCATGATCGTTAAATACCGGCTTATGGGTCTGGGGATTATATTCATCGCCTTGCTCACCATGTCCTTCGCCATCCTTTTAATTCAGGAACAGCAGCAGTATTCTGCTCTGGCCAGAACCTATCAAGTTACTTACCCCTGAAAAATATGGCCAAAAAACCTGCCCCCTCCTCTCCGCTCTTTTTGGAGATTTTGTTCCTGCTGGTCTTCGTGACCTGTCTGGCAATCGGAATCATGGCAATCGCCGTACCAAAATTTGTACCTCCGGTCTGGTAATTTACTCTTTCCGTTTGCCTTCCACTGAGTAAAATTTTATTCTGTCGCCTCTGAAACGCAGTTTGATCGACCGCAGCGGACCGTTCCGGTGTTTGGCAATATCCAGATTCATATTCTCAAAATCTTCATCGTTTTCCCGCCACATAAACATCACCACGTCCGCATCCTGTTCGATCGCTCCCGATTCTCTTAGATCAGCCAGCTGCGGTCTTTTTACTCCCCTGGCTTCAACCTGGCGGGAAAGTTGTGACAGGGCCAGTACCGGTATCTTTAATTCCCTGGCCAGGTTTTTTAATCCCTGCGACACTTCCGATACCTCCTGTACCCGGTTATCCAGATTTCTTACCGGCCGGGCCAGCTGCAAATAATCGACTATGATCAGGCGCAGGCCGTGCTCCGCCTGAAGCCGCCTGGCTTTTGTCCGCATCTCCAAAATCGACATGCCGGGAGTGTCATCAATGTAAAGCGGAGTTTCATACAGTTCACCCATGGCATCCGACAGTTTTGAGAATTCATCTTCATCCAGCCGCCCGGTTTTCATCTTCCACGCATCAATTTCCGCCTGGGAGACTAAAAGCCGGTCCATCAGTTCCTCCTTGCTCATTTCCAGAGAGAAAAAACCTACCGGCAGTCTGAACCTGAAAGCCGCATTTTGGGCAATATTAAGTGCCAGTGCGGTTTTTCCGATTCCCGGCCGGGCTGCCAGAATCAGTAAATTACTGTTCTGCATCCCCGCCAGAGTCTCATCCAGATCCGTAAATCCGGTAGGTACACCCCGCAGCGCTCCGGCAGATTTGTGCAGCTCGTCCAGGCGGTCGAACGACTCCGCCAGAATATTTTTTACCGGTACGAACACCTGTTTTAAATGCTGCTGGGCCAGGGCAAATACTGTTGACTCTGCAGTATCCAGTATCTGCCTCACGTCACCGCTGTCGTCAAACGACAGGTCGGTAATTTTCGCCGCCGCCGAAATCAATTGCCTTTTGGTATAGTGGTCGCGGACCAGTCTCCCGTAATGTTCCGCGTGAGCCGCTGTCGGTACCATATTCACCAATTCGGTCAGGTATTGCGATCCGCCTACGGTTTTCAGGTCTTTATTTTTTTTCAGTCTCTCCGTTACCGAAACCACATCCACCGGTTCCCGTTCCTGATACAAATCTGAAATCACTTTAAAAATCAGCTGATGTTTATCTTCATAAAAGTGCTCCGGCAGTAAAAATTCCACCACCGCCACCACCGCATCCTTGTCCAGAAGCACGGCTCCTAGTACCGACTGCTCGGCTGTCTGTGAATGGGGAGGAACCTTGATATCCGCCATATATGTTCTACTCTTACTCTTACTCTTACTTTTTTTCAAGTACCACTAACTGCATATCTTCAGGAAGTCTGTCAGCCACAATTGAATATTTCGCCACGGGTACAATCTCAGTTTTTCCCATTTCTTTCAGAAAATCATCAATCGTTCCCAGATCTTTCAGTCCGAAATCCGCCGTTTTGTAATGCATCGGAATTATTACCCACGGATCAACCTGCCCCGCTACTTCTTTGGCAGTTTTGGCATCAATGGTATATACCCCTCCCACAGGCACAAAAACCACGTCGATTGCCCCGATTTCTTCCAGCTGCTGATCACTCAGTTTATGACCCAGATCTCCCAGATGCGCAATTCTCAAGCCTTCCATTTCGATGACATACACCGTATTCAATCCCCTTTCACCACCCGATTTTTCATCGTGCCAGGTGGGGACGCCGACCACCGACACCCCTCCGATTTCATACTCCCCCGGTCCGCTTATCACAAACGGATGACCTGGTTTACCGGCAGGCAGGCCTTTAATTTTATCCACGGCATTATGATCAAAGTGATCATGGGATACGGTTATGATATCCGCTTCCACTTCCCTGGGATATTTCCCCACCTGATCTCCGTAAGGATCAGTCACTACGGTCTTTGATCTGCCTTTAAGCCGAAAGCTGGCGTGCCCGAAATATGCAATTTCCACATGCATAAACATACACCAGATTTTTTATCTTGACAAGTAAGGCCCGGTCAATTAATCTCTTCCCAGTCGATATATGAAAAAAGAGGTGTTTTTAGCCGTAAGTGTGGGATTTGTATTAGGTCTTCTGATCACTTTCGGAATCTGGACTGCCAACCGTAATCTCAAAGTTTCCCCCAGGCCGGAAATTACCCGGATCCTTACCTCGCCTTCTCCGGAACCGTCAGCCGCCCCATCCTCCCCGCTTGCCCTGACTTTGACTTCTCCCGAGGATGAATTACTCACCACTTCCGACAGCGTCATAATTTCCGGTAAAACTTCTCCCGAAGCCGTTTTGTCAATCATTTCTGAAAGCAGTGAAAAGATTATCACCGCGGATAAAACCGGGACTTTTACCACCGATGTTGATCTGGAAGGCGGCTTTAACCGGCTTTTAGTCACCGCTTTTGACATGTCCGGAAATTCCGCTTCACAGGAACTATTAGTTACCTATACTACTTCAAAGATATGAAACGCAAATTAATAATCCTGCTGGTTCTGGCATTCACTCTTTCCGCAAACGTTTCGGCGCAGACTGCCACCGAGGGAGCTTCCCCTTTGAGAGACTCCGTCAAACAAAAGGTAGCCGAGGAGCTGGCCCAGATCAAAAAAGCGGTATCCAAAAAAGCTTTCCTGGGCACAATCAGTAGTGTATCCGAAGCCACCCTGACTATCACCAATCTCCGAAATCAAACCCGGAGTGTTGTTGTCGGCACCGATTCGGTCATCAAACTTAAAAACGGCAAGGACGGAACCGTGGCGGATCTGAAATCCGGCCTGGTAATTTTGGTTATGGGAGATGTGGACAGTGCCGGAGTCATGACATCCAAACGCCTTCTCGTAATTTCCCTGCCGGCAGAATTCAAACGGCGGGCGGTCATGGGTACAGTCACCAAAGCCACCGCTTCTTCACTGACTCTGGAAAAAATAAATACCAAGGAAACCTGGACTGTTAAGCTGACTTCCGCCACCAAATACACCGCCAAAACCAAAGCTGCGGATGTCAAAGTTGGTCTGAAAATTGTGGTTTTGGGTACTGTTACTTCCGATAAAGCTCTTACCGCTCTCCAGCTTCATCTCATCCCTGCCGCCACAGCCACTCCGTCTTCCATTCCCTCCCCCACCCTATAGATATATAATTAATCCGGTGAGACGACTGATCATACTGTTTTTCTTAATTGGTATTATTCTGATCGCCTCAGTAATATTTGCCAAAATCTATACCCCATCTCCCCAATTCCCGGTTCCGGACTACCCCCAACCACAATTCATTATCAATGGATCTAAGATTTATAACATCCGGTCCGGCCGGTTTATTGATCTGTTAAAAGGTTACTCTACGCCTCTCTGGTCACCATCCGGAAAATTAGCGTTACTGAATCAGGGAGACTATGATTACATACCTAAAAGCTTTTTTTCCATTCCTTCCGCCAAGGCTACAACCGCCGGCTTCAATTATTTGCTTTACCTGGTTGATCCGATAGACTCCGAACCCCGCCTGCTTCTCCCGGAGGTATTCGGTCAGGTCCGCTGGGCCAAAGATTCAACCGGCTTCTATTACACCAAAGAATACTTAAGAAATTCGCCTCTTCTACTCGGAAATCAATCAGGTATGGAACCGGACAGAATAGATTACTTCTTCGTCGATCTTACCGGCCGTTCTTCTCCTTCCACTACCGAAAATTTCAAATCATTATCTTATCAACCGGCATCAGATCCCAAAGTCTCGGCCGAAGGGTTTACCGCCACTTCCGGTTGGACAAAGAATAGTCCTCCGAAATATTTTGTCGAAATTACCGATCCCCAAGGAAATCGTTTCCCCCTACCTGATATCGGTGAATTCAAACCTGACTTACTTTACCCGGCTAAGTGGTCTCCGTCCGGTAGCTCTCTGGCTATAATATATAAATACGCATCCCCCACCCCTCCGTTCCGGGAAAAGTTTACTCTCGCAGTCTTTAGTTTGGATCAAATTCTCTATCAGAAGTTCCCTTCAAAATTTTCCCGGGAAATTTCCGCCGATCACCTCCATTTCGAATGGCTAAATGAAGATAAATTACTGGTCGGACAACTTACCGATTTAAGAGATAAATACCTGACTGCCACAGGCAATATTGGTATATATGACTCTAAAACTTTTTCCTTTAAACCTCTTACTCCTGCAATTACTTCCCGGATATATCACCTCGAATTGACTATTTCACCTGATAAACAATATTTTACCTATACTATTAAACCCCCTGGTGACAGTATGTATTTTGAAACTTACGTTTATGACATTAACGGAAATCAAATAACCATACTCCCGGGTAACGGGGTTATCTGGAAACCCCTTGACAATCAAACACTATAGGGTGTATATGAGATGAGCCGCAGGGCTCTATTTTTTTTCTGTTATCATTAATATATGATTTCACAACCTCTTAAAGGTTTCCGTGACTTTTTACCGGAAACCATGGCAGTCAGAAGCAAGGTTATCAACACACTGAAAAGTGTGTTTGAATCCTATGGATTTTCCGAGCTCCAAACTCCGACCTTGGAATATGCAGAAATTTTGAAGGGAAAATATGGAGAGGAAGCGGAAAAACTGATGTATCTTTTCAGGGACAGAGGAGACCGTGAAGTTGGTCTCAAATACGATCTTACCGTTCCCCTCGCCAGAGTTATGGCTCAATACCCGGACCTGCCCAAGCCATTCAAACGATATCAAATCCAACCGGTATTCCGCGCAGAGAATACCCAAAAAGGCCGGTATAGAGAAATTTATCAATGTGATATTGATACCATCGGAACTACCTCTCCCATTGCTGATGCGGAAATACTCGCAATAACTTCCGACTCTCTGACTTCTTTAAAATTCAATAATTTCACGATCAGAGTTAACTCCAGAGAGGTACTCAAACAGATTACCGATTCTCCTTCAATTCTTCAATCGATAGACAAGCTCGATAAAAAAACTGTAGAAGAAATAATTGAAGAATTGAAAACTAAAGGAGTTGAGGCTTCATTTATTCAGGACACCCTTGCCCGACTCGATACCCTCAAACCGGATGATCACTTGAACAAAGTCATCGATATGGCCCGAAAACTGGGAGCTAAGAACATCCAATTTGATCCCCGCCTGGTCAGAGGTCTGGATTATTATACCGGCCCGATTTTTGAAACAGTTATTACCGAGCCCAAAATCGGATCAATTACCGGGGGTGGTAGATACGATAATTTAATTCAATCATTAGGAGGGCCAAAATTAGAAGCTGTAGGTACTTCCTTCGGCCTAGATCGGTTGTGTGATGCAATAGAGGAGCTAAAACTATGGCCTGATTTTACATTCAACCGGGTTAATGTTCTGGTAACTGTATTCAACACAGATCTGATAGATAAATCCTTGGAACTAAGTGCAAAACTTCGTCAGGCAAAAGTAAATGCTGAACTGTACTCCGAATCAAGGGATGGAATCGACAAACAATTAAAATATGCATCCAAAAAAGAAATTCCTTTTGTCGCCATTCTTGGTCCTGAAGAAATTGAAAAGAACGTTGTTACTTTAAAAAACATGCAAACCGGAGAGCAAAAACAGTTAAACCCGGAAAATTTAATTTCGGATTTAGAAATTAGAAATTAGATATTAGTAATTTAAAATTATTGCCGTGTCTGCCCCTACCCGTGCCTATCTCATGCTCCTGGCTGTGGCTGCAATCTGGGGTTTTGCCCCGCCGATCATCAAAGTGGCTTTTTCTTCCTTTCCCCCGCTGTTTTTTCTCACTTATCGTTTTTTAATTACCAACTTTATCCTGATCCCGGTCCTGCTTCTTACCGAACCGGACACCTGGCACACGCTTTCCCGTTTAAAACCCCGGGATTGGTTCATATTTATCGGAACCGGTATTCTGGGGTCCACCGTCCAGCTGGGTCTTTTATTTTGGGGTCTGAATTACACCACTTCGCTTGATGCCGCGGTCATTGGTGCCATACCGCCTGTTTTAGTGGCTATTGGCAGTGTAATATTTCTCAAAGAAAAAATATCCCGGAGAGGAATAATTGGTTTGACTGTGGCGTTTTTGGGATCAATTTTTATTGTCATTCAGCCGTTATTTGAAGGCAGGTCGGTTGTTTCCGGAAGTCTCACTGGTAACTTTCTGGTTTTTCTGGGAACCGTCTCCTGGGCAGTCTACGTGATTATCACCAAGCTGGAACTGCGCCACCGTCTTTCCCCCCTGCTTCTGACTGCCAATATGTTTTTTACCGGTTTTATCTCAATTTCTTTTATTTCCGTTTTCTATTATTCCCCGTCTGTTGTTTTCCGTCTCCTTTCCGCGGCTCCCATAAGCGCTCATGCCAGTGTGGTATACATGGCATTTATTTCCGGAGCCCTGGCCTACTGGCTTTATCAGAAAGCCCAAAAAGTCATCGCCGCCTCCCGGGCTGATATTTTCCTCTACCTCTCCCCCGTTTTTACCGCCCCGCTGGCATATTATTTTCTGGACGAACCGATTACTCTTCCCCTGATTATCGGATCATTTATCATCGCCGCCGGTGTGATTATCTCCCAGACCCGCCGCTAAATCTGTTACCACATTTCCCAGATCCCCTTCGATAATCCGGTCCAATTGATGCCAGCTCTTGCCTATCCTGTGGTCGGTCACCCGGTTTTGGGGAAAATTATATGTCCTTATTTTCTCCGATCGCATGCTCCTGCCGATTTTTGAACGTTGGTCTTTGAGGTTTGCCAGCTTTTTTTCCTGTTCCAACTCCCATAATTGTGACCGTAAAAGCGCCATGGCTATCTTTCTGTTCTGCTCCTGAAACCTTTCCTGCCGGGATTGCACTATTATTCCCGACGGTTTATGTAAAAGGCGCACCGCCGTAGCTACTTTGTTCACGTTCTGCCCTCCGTGACCTCCCCCCCGGGTAAATTCCCAGACCAGATCATCCTCTCTTATTTCTATCTGGTTTTCGGCAACTTCCGGAAGCACCACAATTGAAGCCGTGGAAGTGTGAATCCTGCCGTAAGCTTCGGTTACCGGTACCCGCTGTACCCGGTGAACCCCCGTCTCCCATTTTAACTTTTCAAAAACTCCTTTGCCTTTAAGCTTAATCACTCCGCTGTCCAATTGCTCGATTTGCCATTTATTATTTTCCGCAAATCGGCTGTACATCCGCATTAGTTCCTCGGCCCAGATTTTCGCTTCATCCCCTCCCACCCCGGGCCGTGCTTCCACAATAATGCTGTTAAAATTCTCAGTCGGTTCGCCGGCAGCATCATGTGAAGCAGGGTCGGTCATCGCCCGGTCAATTTTCTCTATCTCCGTCTCAATTCTCTTCACTTCTTCGTCTGCCATCTCCTTCATTCCGGGTTCCTGCCCCATTTTTTTGGCCTCTTCGAGTTTCAACTCCAGTCTTTCCTTCTCCTCCGTTAAATACTGATTTGCTTCGTTAGCCACGGTCTTAATTACTTAACTCACTTTGCTTCTTACCCGGTCAAACATTTCTTTCAGATTCTTGGGTTTGGCTGCTTCGATATCCTCTTCCTCTTTCTTTTTTATGGCCTGTCTTTTCTTTTTGGACAAAGAGGCCGTTCCCTTGGGTGCCGAAGCCATTTTCTGCTGAAACTTCTCCACCCGGCCCATGGTATCCACAAACCTCATTTCACCGGTAAAGAACGGGTGGCACTTGGCACAAATATCCACATCAATTTTTTGTTTGGTCGAACCTACCGTAAAAGTATTACCGCAGGCACACGTCACCACCGCCTCATAATATTTTGGGTGAATAGTCGCTTTCATACAGATACCGATTTTACCAGAAAATCAGGCTAATTAGAATAATTAGCTTAATCTACTTTGCTTCTTCCAGAGTCACCGTTACGGTTTTGGTTTCGTTATTCCGCCAGTATTCCACTTCCACTTTATCCCCCACCTTATGGCTTGAAATAGCCGCCGCCACCGAATTCACGTCTCCCGAAATCTTCTTTCCGTCAATTTTGGTAATAATATCCTGGGCCTGCAGTCCGGCTTTTTCTGCCGGGGATCCGGGTATTACTGCCTGGATGAAAGCTCCCGCCGGAACTTCATATTTTAATGCCGTCTGCATATCCAGAATCTGGTACCGTACACCTAAGAAAGGCCGGTTAAACTGCCCGGTTTTGTTGAAGTTATCAATTGCCTCCTTAATGATGTTTATAGGCAGGGCAAAACCGATATTCTGGCCTTGAGATGATACCGCGGTGTTTACCCCGATCACCTGACCGGAAGAATTAAGAAGCGGACCTCCGGAATTTCCCGGGTTAATCGCCGCATCGGTTTGAATTACGTTATCCAGCCGCTCCACCGCCCCTTCCAGGGGACTCCCGGCATCAATACCTCTCCCCAGACCTGATACCACACCTGTCGTCACCGTATGCCGGAACTCTCCCAGCGCGGTGCCGATGGCAATCACAAACTGGCCAACTTTGAGATTTCCCGAATCTCCCATTTCCACAGTTTTCAATCCGCTGGCAGTGATCTTTAATATCGCCAGATCATTCGTCGGGTCTCGGTAGATTTTTTCTACTTGATACTGCTTATCATCATTGGTTATCACCCGATACGTCGCTTCGGTGTCGGCCACTACATGCTTGTTGGTTACAATCAGGCCGTCACTGCTGATAATAAAACCGCTGCCGATGTCCTCCTCGATCTTTTTCTGTTGTGTCTGCCCCTGCCCGAACTGCTGTTTGAAAAATCCGAACGGGTCGGAAAACGGATCAAAATTGAAAGAGGGCGATGTATAGGTCTGGATTTTGGAAATCCCCACCGTTACCACGGAAGGACTCACTTTTTCCGTGACGTCAATTACCACGGATTCCTCGGTGACCACCCGGACATTACTCGGGCTGGGATTTACCATACCCTGGCGGTCTACCGGAAACCATTTATCCAATATCTTGTAACCGAACAGTCTATCCGAAATCGCTCCTCCCCCCACCGCTCCCGCCACCACCAGAATTCCCGCCAGTCCCAGAGCCAACTTTGAAAATCTTTTCTTTACCATAGAAAAATATTATATCCTTTAAAGGCAAAATTTTGTCAAGTCCTTATTTCAGAAGTTCAATGGCTTTGACAAGTTGCGGATCGTTTTCCCAGGCGGTGGTTTCACTCCCGTTTTCCCAGGCTACCGCCACGTCAGGGGTAATTCCTTTTTTATCAATCCAGTCTCCGGAAGGTCTCAGCCATTTGGCTACCGTTACATGGATTCCCGATCCGTCGGGAAAATCCTCCGGTTGCTGCACACTCCCTTTTCCGAAAGACTTTATTCCCACCACTTTTGCCCGCCTGTGATCCTGGAGAGCCCCCGCCAATATTTCGGATGCTGAAGCGCTTCCTCCGTTGACCAAAACCACTACCGGTAAAGCCGTCAGCTGGCCATTCCGGTCCACTTTGTTATCCGTCTTGGTTCCGTCCCCGTATTGCTGGCTGACTACCAGATCATCCGCTTTGAGAAATTCACCGGCAATGTATACCGCCATTTCCAGATATCCGCCCGGATTGTTTCTTAAATCCAGCACCATCCCGCGGCACTTTTCCTTCTGATTCAGGCAATTGGATACCACGTCCGCTACCACCGTCCCCCATTCCTCTCGGGTCCTGTCACCGAATCTGGACAATTTCACCCAGGCGGTGTTATCCGCATACTGGATCGTCACGCTTTTAACCACAATCGTATCCCTGGTCAATTCCACTTCAAACGGTTTGTCCACCCCTTCCCTAAATAACATCAGTTTTACTTTTGTCCCCTTGGTTCCGCGGATTAATTTCACCGCTTCGGTAATTGCCATTCCGTCCGTCGCCTGGTCAATTCCCTTGGCTTCATCTTTAATTTTTAAAATCAGATCTCCCGCTTTCACTCCGGCTTTCATGGCCGGTGACCCGTCCAATGGCGTCATTACCGCCAGCTGTTTTTCTTTAAATCCCAGTTGAATTCCTACTCCCTCAAACGCCCCGCCCAGATCCTCTTTGGTCTCTTTATTCTGCTGGAAGGGTAAATACACGGTATAAGGATCGCCTATCGCCGCCACCATCCCGGAAATTGCCCCGTCTATCATTTTCTTCGTATCCAAATCCGCTTTATCCACATAAAGTTTTGACACTTTATCCCATACGGTCCAAAACAGGGAAAAATCTCCTTCGGACGGCTGTCCCTGCATAATCGCCGTCTTATTCACCACCACCGCCGGTTTCCAGTTGGCGTAAGTGATTTTAAGTTTTTGTTCACCAAACCAGAAACCCATCCAGCCGGCAAGCATCACCAACACCGTAACCAAAAAGAAATTCCTAAAATTCATCAATAGATACTACTACAAACCCGAGACAAAAGGCAAAAGAGCCAAATGCCTGGCGTGTTTTATCCCCGCTGATAATTTTCTCTGATGTTTGGCGCATACTCCCGACCTGTCGCGCCCGATTATTCTTCCCCTGTCACTTATAAATCTGGAGAGATTGGCTACTTCTTTGAAACTGGGATCAATCTTTTCCTTGCAAAAGAAACAATTTCTCGGGACCTTGATTTTTCTCTTCCTCTGTATCATAAGCTCTAAAAAGGAATATCTTCAGCCACTTCCTGTGCTTTATCCGGTTTTTCCTCTTCTTCTTCCTTTTTCGTCTTCGTCTTGGACTTGGACCCGCCTGCCGGCCGGCCGGGTTTCGGTTCCGCAACCGGAGCTGCAGCCGGAACTTCTTCAACGACTGCCGGTTCTTCAACAACAGGACTTGCCTCAACCGGCTCAATCGCTTCTTCACCCTGGCGTTTGGAGTCCAGTACCAGCATGTCTTCAATTACTATTTCTGTCGCCTGCCTTTGAGCTCCGTCCTGGCCGGTCCATTGTCGGGTCTGCAGCCGGCCTTCTACATACACTCTGCGGCCTTTGAATAACAGTTGCGAACAAAGTTCTGCCAGTTTATTCCAGGCTACAATCCGGTGAAATTCCGTTTCTTCTTTCTTTTCCCCGTTATCAGTTACCCAGGTTCTGTTGGTGGCCAGTCCCATGGTGCAAACTGCCGTTCCCTGCGGGGTATATCTCAGCTCCGGGTCCCGGGTAAGATTTCCGATCAACTGAACTTTATTTAAAGACCGTGTTGCCATTTATATCCTGACTAAAAGGTGTCTTAAAACATCTTTATCCACACCTAACTTCTTGTCCAATTGTATCACAGATTCGGAAGGCAGCTCAACCTGTAAATTTATATAGACTCCTTCCGTTTTACTGTTAATTTTGTAAGCCAGCTGTTTCCGTCCCATATCCATGGTTTTTTCCACCACTCCCCCGAGACCTTTCATCACCTTTTCAATTTTTTCCACAAACTTGTCCTTCACCTCGTCTTTTACCGAAGGCGCCAGGATCAAAGTCAAATCATATTTGTTTTTCATAAATACCCGTGTATTTTACCGGTTCATAACCCATATATCAATTGTACTATTATCTGTGACTACCGGGGGTTTTACTTCCGGTCCGGCGTCTGGCCCAACTTTTGCCTCTAATTATTTCCCCCGATCTCTCCGTATAACTGATTACCGTCTCAGCAAAACAGCCAACATCGTTTCTGCTTCCGTTTCCTTCGAATATCCTCATTATTGCCACAGTTAACTTATCCAGGGCATTTTGTCCTTCAGTGGTTATTCTGGCGGTGTTGTAGGCCTCTTGCCCTACCAACTTTCTTGTTGCCCGCATAGCTCTCATATCCCGAAAGTTACCGATAATTTCACTCATTTGCACATTATATCGCACTATACCGGGTTTTTACACTCCCACTTTAAACTCCACCACGTCTCCCTCCTGCATTATGTATTCCCTGCCCTCCTGGCGGACTTTTCCCAGCTCCCGGGCCTTCACCCATCCGCCTGCCTTAATAAATTCCTGCCAGTTAATTACATCCGCCTTAATAAAATGCTTAATAAAGTCGGTGTGAATTACTCCGGCAGCTTCCGGAGCTTTAGTCCCCTTCTTAATCGTCCAGGCCCGGGATTCAATTTCACCCGCTGTCAGAAATGTCTGCAGTCCCAATATTTCAAATGCCCGGGTAATCAATTTTTCCAGACCGCTCTCAGAAACCCCCAATTCTTTCAGATATTCCTTCTGCTCATCTTCGGAAAGACCTGCCAGATCCGCCTCGGTCTTGGCACAAATCGCAATTACCGCCTCCTTATCCAATTCCAATCCGACAGCAAACTTCTCCTCCAACTTCGAAGCCCCGGATAAATCATTTTCGTCCACATTCAAGACCACCAGGATCGGTTTTTTTGCCAAAAGTGGTAATTCCTGATCATCAGGTAGTCTTTTCTTCTCATGCCGTTCCTGCGTCTCCAAATCCGCCAAATCCAGTTCCGTTTTTACCACCTCAAAATCGGATTTCGGATCGACTGCGCCTTCACGAATAATATTTTCATCCGAAAAGGCTCTGACTACGTGACACACAGCATCGACCTCTCTGATATGCGACAAGAATTTATTTCCCAGTCCTTCTCCCTGACTGGCTCCCTTAACCAGTCCTGCAATATCCACAAATTTAACGGTAGCCGGAACTATCTTATTGGTCTTTACTACCTCAGCCAGCAATGGAAGCCGTGAATCCGGAACGGGAACCACTCCGATATTCGGTTCAATGGTGGCAAACGGAAAATTCGCCACATAAGCGACTTGTCTTTTTAAAAGCGCGTTAAAAAGCGTCGACTTACCAACATTGGGTAAACCTACAATTCCGATTTCCATAGTTTATTAAGTTGATTTAATCATGTATAATGCATGCACTAAACATGAAGGAGATTCTATATGAGTCTCCTTTATTTTTTTTCCTGAAATTTAAGCTGTTCCCTTAAATAATTGAAATCCCTAAAATCACTCCCGGCAAACTGTCTTATCTCGCGAGCAGTACGCTCTCCCCTGGCCAGAAGCACCACTTTTTTCCCAATTTCCTTCATATATTTCAGAACTGGCAAAAAGTCTCCGTCTCCTGACAAAAAAATTAATTTCCCAAACTTTTCCTTCTCTTTCATTAGATAAAATGCCATCTCCACATCGCAGTTAGCTTTTCTCTGTGTAGTATCATTCTCACCACGATATAGCTTTACAGGTTTTAATAATATATCATACCCAAAACTTTTCAGTTTTATATAAAACTTGATCCTTTGTAAATGTTTAGAGAGTAAAATTAGCTTAGCTTCATCGTATCTCTTTCCCTCCTTTTTTATCAAACTCACCAAATAATTTTCCACTTTTTCTACCGGGACAGATTCATTTTTTAAATAATCGTAAGTATAACCATGTAATTCAACGCCTCCGAAATAATAAATTTTAGACACTCCGTATTTCCTTTTTAGATATTCCGCAAACTTTTTATAATCTATCTTCCATCCCAGACTTTTTTCTCCGCCATAAAACAGATTTGATGCGTCAATAAATGCAAATGTCTTCATTCCCGAATTTTACACCATTATTTAAGCCTGTACTCAACTCAAAATAAATATTTTTCACCCTACAAAATTTATCAGCTTATTCATATTGCTTCAGATTTTCCCACCAGCTTTTCCAGTTCAGCCTGCATCACATCATCCATTCTGAATGCACCGGGGGTAAACGGATGCGGCAGCCACTCCGAAACGTTTGTTTCTTTCAATGTATAATCTTTCCCGTCAACGGAAACCAATTCCACCGGAAGCGGTGTATCATTCCTCTTCCATCTGCGCAATATCTCATCCAGCTCCAGAATTGCCTGCCGGTCACGATACAAAGGGTCCGGAACTTTACCCCGGCAAACCACCACTAATTTTTCCAGATTCAGATGTCTTTCGGATACTTCCGTACCGGGATAATCACCTCTCCAATGCAATACTGCACTCATAATCGGCGGTACGGCATCAAATCCCGCGTTTGTGTAGAGAGAACCCGGCCACATGGTACCATCCATACCCACCAGAACCGCCCCGTATAGCCTGTTTTTCAATTCCTGTGGTAAGTAGACATCCACTGCCTGATCAATAGCCATATCTGCCCGGGTTATCTGATTTTCATTAATTGTTGCACTGTCACCGGTCCGATAACCGTTATACAGATAATCTTTCAATTGGGTAGCCACAATGCCGGTCTCATTGCCATTAAGCAGAATCAGTTCGGAGGAACAGTTTGCTTTCAAAACGTCCAAACAGGCTCCGCAGGGACATCCATAATCATTTGATGTGATTAGTCTATGGGTTTTTTCGTACCATGCAAGTGCCTCCGCCGGACTTTCGGTTATATCCATCAGCCCTGATAAAGTGGCCGTTTCACCATGAACCCAGGCATCACTTAATGCATGTTCTTTGTTCCCCCCGAAATACTCCATTCCGTCCGTCGCCAAAATCCCCGTGAGCACATAATACAGTGATTGCCATGGGTAAGCCTTAGCCTTATCCCCGGCGTCCAGGGTAAGTTTCGTATATCTCTTCCTTCTGTCTTCATCAAAAAACGGATTATCATTTTTTGAAAAAGGTGAATACATTGGAACTTCCGTCATTATCATCGCACTTTAACATACAACCAAAACAGTTATCTTCATTCACATATTTTTAATGTATCGATTTCGAATTTAAAAGACCGAATTGGCTGCTTTTTACTCGGTTTTAATTTCATCATAATCGAAAGCCATTCGCACTTCCAGACTCCGATATATCCAATCTGCTTTGGACAATATTTCTATCCCCGAAACCTTATCATTATTTGTACCCCTGACAGCATCCCACAATATTTTCAGATTATCCTTGATGTAATCCGGAAAACGCTCTTCAATGTCTTTTCTCCAATTCTGGTAGGTTATATCCTGCTTTTCCAGTTCCTCATCAGACCAGACCTGCCCGTTTAATGCTCCGTCGATCTGGTAACTTTCCATAATCGGCTCGCCGCGGGTAGAAAAACTTGTAACTCCACTCAAATCCCTGGTAAAAGGATTTGCATTCTGATATTCCTGGATTCTGTCCCCCGCAGTATTCCACAATTTACTCCAGGCGTGCTGGGCTATCAATCGCCGGGCAACCAACGGATCCTGGTCATGGTGTTTGTCCATTGCCTTTAAAAGAATAGCAGCCTGTGCCAGGATATCCTCCCCCTCCCGGTATTCATCAATGTCCCCTGCAGTTTCTTTTACCGCCTTCCATTTCGATACTTCCCCTGTAGCCAAACTCCTTACTTTCTGATTGATATTTATCCAGTCCTTTTGTCTTTCTTCCAGAAGTCCCTTTGCATCATCCTTCTCAAGATCCGGAACTGTCAAACCGGTCGCTTCAACCAATTCCTGATAAGTCCCTTTTTCTTGGCCTTCGTTTACGTTAAACCACCACTCATACACCGTATCCAGTTTCTCCTTCCAGTGCTTACCTGTAAATATGGTCTTACCGGCAATTTCCACCAGTTTTCGGTGATTTGATATATCCGGTAAAACCGGTGTCTCCCGGCCAGTCTCGAATTCCGCGTAACCTGTTTCTGACATTAAATAATTATATATCCTTTTTTCCCTGTTCCCAGGCCCACAGGTACAAGAGGATTTTCGCGATAACCTCGGGATGTTCCAGTATGGTAAAGTGGCCTTCCCCCTTAATCGGAATGTTATCTAAGGCCCCCTCAAGATAGCAACCCCGGGGAATCAATCTATCACGCTGGAAAAATAATGAAATAATTTTTGAGTTGACTTCCGTTTCTTCACTCAGGCTTTTAATAATTTTACTTTTACTGGACATTTCTTTGGCCGGTCTGTATGGCACCCATCTCGCCGGGTCGGAACCCAAAAAGGGTGTGGCTATGGCAAACATTTTTTCTGCCAGACCGTCAATCAATATCTGCTTGCCTATCAGACCGCCTTTGCTGTGACAAATAAGTCTCGCATTATAAAGGCCGTTCCGATCAATTACGCCTTCAACTATCCCGGCCGCGGTTTTGATATCAAGTTTATTTGTTTTACCCAGACCCGGTATGGTCCATACGTCATGGCCGTGGCCGTTATCAGAAACCCAATCACCGATCGTTCTTAACACTCCCCAGGGTTCATACAACCCCGGAATAAGTATCACGGGTGCTTTGCCGGTCTTATGTTCCAGGTATGAATCCGGAGGTTCGGATATCAAATGCGACCGGACCTCCAACTCAGCTAACTTTCCCAGATCCTTCCCCAGATTGCGCCAGCGTTCCACGGACAGATTTTACATCATCAGCCTGGACTATAAGGGCAGGGTTATGGTAAATACGGTATTCTTATCATTTACGGTGACGCTGATATCGCCGTTGTGAAGGATTAATATTTTCTTTGCCAGAAACAGGCCGATACCGCTGCCTTCGGTATGGCCGGAGAATTTCTTACCTTCGTGGTATCCGGCAAATACCGCATCCAGATCTTTTACAGGTATCGGTTTCCCGAATCCGCTGCAGACTATCTCCAGCTGATTTTTGTCTTTATTGACTTGTCCCGATACTGTGACCGCAGTCCCGGAATCGGCATAATAGATCTGGTTTAAAAAGACATTCTGGAAAGCCAGCTCCAGCAGTTCGGAATCAGCCTGCACCTGACGGATATCACCCAGTCCCGACAGATCTATCCTGATTTCCACCTCATCCAACTTGGCAACTTTACCCAGATGGTTCATGGCGTTTGAAATCAGCTCTGTGACATCGGCAGACTTCTTCTCCATCCGGGTTGAATCCGAAAGTGTATTTGCCTCCTCCAGATTATGAATCCTCTGGATCATCTGCATCGAACTTTTATAAACCTGCGTAATTGCATCCCGGATCAACGAATCCTTTTCAAAATCATTTTCATCCAGTACCAGTTCGCAGGCCCAGCGGATCTCGGTCAGTGGTGTCCGGACTTCATGGGATATAACATGTAATATAGCCCCTTTCTCTTCCATGGCTTCTATCTGAAAAAGCATGTATTTGCGGTTGCTCCATAAAACCAGCAACAGAAAAGAAAAAGCAATGACCGGCAGCAAAGCTGATCTGATAATCGGCAGGAAATACTGCGAATAGGCATCGATATCCGCCCCCAGAACGGCCATGTTTTCCCCGGTTTCAGGATCGATGACTTGGGCAAAACTCGACAGCCAGTATCCCCATCTGTCCCTGTCCAGTTCGAAGCCGGCTTTATTAGTTGTAAAAGCCGACTTGAACACTTCACTGGCCTCGTCAAATGTGTCACCCGGTGCCGAATAATCCCCGGATTCGGGATCTTCTGAATCTGCAATGAATACGATTTCCCCCTGCTGGTATCTCATCACATATAAAAACCGCATCTCCGGATTTACTTCCCTGACTCTGGTCAGCTTATCCTTGAGATCCCGGTATAAAGGATTGTTTATATCATCCGCACTGCCGGACAAAACCCTGATTTTGTCAGCATCAATCATCAGAGCCAGACTGGTAATTTTCTGGATCTGAAATTGTCTGACATTAAATTCGCTGACCAGTACCGTGATTATTGTGGATACAAATCCCAGAACCATCGTCATAATAATCAGGATGTTGTACCTGATCCTGAGGATTTTGGGTGAACTTGATTTTAAGGTTATCCGCATGGTACTTAAATGATATTAAACTAAAATCAGATAATGTTACAATTAAATCCAGATATAGATATAGTATGAGCCCTGATCAATCTTCCTCCCCCACTCTCAAAAAAGTTCTGGTTGTTGAGGATGAAAAGCCCTTGGCGGATGCTCTGGAGATGAAACTAAAACATGAAGGTTTTGCCGTGGCCAGGGCTACCAATGGTCAGGAGGGACTGGAAGCCGTTTTATCTTTCAGCCCCGACGTAATTCTTTTAGATCTGATGATGCCGGTGATGGACGGAAAGACCATGTTGAGAAAGCTCCGCGACCTGCCTCAGTTTAAAACTTTACCGATAATTGTTCTTACCAATGCCGGAACAGTGGACAATATCAGGGAAACCCAGACTTTCTTCAATGCCGCTGAATTCTTTATCAAATCAAACGTCTCTCTCGAAGCCATTGTGGCCAAAATCAAAGAAATCGTTTAAGATCTGGTACATGCTCCGGACTACATCAGAAAAACTCCGGGAATTTTTTTCCTCATCCAAAATCCTTACTTACAAAAGAGGTGAAATTATTCTGCGTTCGGACGACTCTCCCCAGGGAATTATTTTTTTGGAAGATGGATATGTCAAAATGAATACCATTTTCCCCGACGGCCGGGAACTGACTCTGAATATTTTCAAACCACAGACTTATTTTCCCATGACCTGGGCTATCGCAGATATCCCAAATACATATTTTTACCAGGCTATGACAAATCTTAAAATCAGAAGAATGCCCAAAAACCTGTTTCTGGAGTTTATGGATAAAAATCCCGATGTGCTTCGTGAACTCACCACCCGGATTCTCATCGGTTTGGACGGATTACTGACCAACATCCGGTATATCCTGTCCGGCAGTTCCCGTTACCGGGTGGCTGCAGCTATTCTTCTGTGTGCCAGGCGCTTCGGTAAAAAAACCGGTGCAAACAGCGTCTCGGTCATGCTACCCCTTACCCATCAGGACATCGGAAACATTGCCGGAATCACCAGAGAAACCGCGACCATTGCCATAGACAAACTCCAAAAACAGGGTTTGATCACTCATCACTACCGGCACCTGATTGTAAATAAATTCGACGAACTTACACGTGTCTCCCTTCTGTCCGATGAGGCTACAATAACCTTGTGAGAAAACTGATTTTCCATTCTTTAATCTGGGATATTTATTTTTGGCGTTCTTTCTGTGCACCCGAAAATGGTATATTTAATCTGACCTATTGCATTACTTGGTTCTAGGTGATAGCCTCAACTATAGAGGTAAGTTCCCGATTAAGATGTACCACTCTTTTTTATCCGCGAAACTTTGGCTTGGTTTGTTTGCAGTGTTGACGTTAGCGATCTCCACCGTCTGGCTGGGAAATAATCTGAATAATAAAACTTCGACAGAAATTTATGCCGCCGGAGAAACGGTGAATATTTCTTTACTGCCAAACAGGGTAAATTTACCGCCGAACAGCAGTACACAACTGACATTGGCCGCCATGACCAATAGAATCGCCGCCGTAAACATCGAGATTAATTTTGATACTACGAGAGTACAGCTTGCCAGTGAAGTCGCTGTGGGAACAGCTTTACCGTACATGTTGCCGGGGAATACAACCATGGCTCAGGCAAACGCATCAGGAAGACTGATTATCCACCTGGGGAAAACCCCGGGTAACCCTGTCGACCCGACCGGGACGTTTAGTGTAGCAACTGTCACCTGGACGTCGGCTACCACTCAAAACAATGTTACCACCCAGGTAAGTATTAATACCGCTACTTCAACCGTGACAGATAATTCCGACCCGGCTAATCCCCAGTATGTACCCATTACCGCATCACCTTTGACCGTAAATATTAATGTTGTAAACACGCCAACTCCCACCCCCAGACCCACAAATACCCCCACCCCCAGACCCACAAATATCCCCACACCCAGACCAACCAGCACTCCGGTTCCGACGGCAACTCCCACCCCCAGACCCACAAATACCCCCACCCCCAGACCCACAAATATCCCCACACCCAGACCAACCAGCACTCCGGTTCCGACGGCAACTCCCACCCCCAGACCCACAAATACCCCCACCCCCAGACCCACAAATATCCCCACACCCAGACCAACCAGCACTCCGGTTCCGACGGGTACTTCAACTCCTCCCACTCCAACCCGAACCCCGACGGCAACGCTCATCCCGGTAACACCAACCTCAATTCCTCCAACCGGTTCACTGGTTATCAGAAGCGTTCAGGCCACGAGAATTACGCAGACCACGGCCGAGATCACCTGGTTCCTCTCCGGTTATGGAACGGGGCAGGTTGAGTACGGAACAACTACCGCGTATGGATTGTTTTCCAAGCCTGATACTTCATCATATTGGTTTCATATTGAACAGCTGACCAACCTGACACCAAACACGCTTTATCACTATCGCGTCATATCATCCAACATCAGCGGTCAGAAAACCGTCAGCGCAGACCACACTTTCACCACAAAACCGCCAATTCTTCCCACACCCATACTTGAAAAACAAATCTTTACAGCAGTTGAAGACAAGACTATCGGCGTTGCCGGAGAGCAGGAAGATACTCAGACTCTGAAAGTTGACAATTCACCTATGAATAATTTCCTGATGAAGTTTAATATTACGGGGTTGAACGGACGTCGGGTCAACTCGGCCATGTTAAGAGTCTATTGCACGGACGGTTCGCTGGGCGGCGGAAGATTTTATTCCACTACCAATAATTGGAGCGAAGAAAGTCTGGCCTGGAATAACGCACCGCCTGCATTTACCCTGTTAGGTTATTTGGGATTCGTGTATCCCGGTAGATGGTATCAGGTAAACGTGACGGGATTCGTCAGAGGTGAAGGGACTTATTCTTTCCGGGCAACATCATTCTGGTGGGACGCAGCTGCTTACAGCTCCTCAGAGGGTAATCAGCCTCCGCAGTTGGTGATTACATATTAACTACCCTTATCATTTTGGGAAATAATTTTAGTCGCGCAATCTCTTGTTCGGTGATGTGGGTAAGATAATGAAATCCCCTTTTCAGGCTTCACGAATGATAAATCATTTTAGTTTCTCTCCGGTATATACTAAAATAAAAATACTTATGCGCCATATTTTCTTAGCCGCTATTACGCTCTGTCTATGTTTTGGGCTGCTGCCGCCGGATGTTCAGGCAGGTTATATTATTAATCACTTAAACGTATCTCAGGCAGACAGTATTCCTCAAACTTATTCAGACCGGATCCGGACAATGGACATTTTTTTCGGGCATCGATCTGTTGGTTTTAATATTTTGTCAGGCATTGACTCTCTAAAATCGGCAAACCCTGCCAGATTTTCTATCAACCGGATTTCTTTTTCAGCTTATGACCCGGATTATTCCTGGTTTAACGGAGCCAACGGTATAGCTGATATAGAAATAGGTGCCAATGGTGATTATCAAAGCAAAATAAATAGATTTAGTGAATTATTAAATAATGGCTTTGGTTCCGCCCTAAACAAACTTAATTCTAACGGTATTCCCGGTGTCGCGATGATGAAATTCTGTTACGTGGACATAACCAGCAATCCATCAGCCATATGGAATAGTTATCTTAGCACTCTCACCAACCTGCAGACAGCGTATCCAATCACTCAGTTTGTTTTCTGGACAATACCCCTTTCAACCATCAGTGGGAATGAAGACAGAAATATATTAAATCAATCCATTAGAACTCATACCAATGGTAAAAACGTTGTTTTCGATCTGGCAGACATAGAAACCTATGCCCCTAACGGCAACCGGTGTTGCGCCACTGATCGATTAGGCATCAATGGCACCTGTGCCGCGAATGCCACACCGGTATTATGCCAACAGTATTTTGATGCCTCTGATCCATATAATGATGACGGTCATTTGGTGTCGGCTCTCGGTCAGGAAAGAGTTGCCAGAGCCTGGTGGGTACTGATGGCAAATATTGCCGGCTGGTCAGGTAACGGTAGCCCTACCGTCACTCCGGTCGCTACGCCCACACCGACCACCATTCCTGGTGATGCCAACGGAGACAGGCATGTAGACGACTTAGACTTTGCGATCTGGGCCAATAACTACGGCATAACCAATGCCACGGGACCAGGACAGGGGGATTTTAACCGTGACCTCAGAGTTGACGATCTGGACTACACCATCTGGGCAAACAATTACGGAAGGTAGACCCTTTCTCCCCTGTTTGACATAGTCATTACTATGAATCATGATGAAAATGGTGTTTATTAGATCATTTCTCCGCAGTCTGGCAATTCTTGGTGTTTTTCTAATCTTCCCTGCGTCCATCCATGCCGCTACCTACTATGTGTCCACTACCGGAAGTGATACTAATAGCGGGACTTCCACCTCCAGTCCTTTCAGAACCATACAAACAGCCGCAAACAGGGCAGTTGCCGGTGATATGGTGCAAGTTATGGCAGGAACTTACTACCAAAAATTTGCTCCGGTTAATTCAGGTACCTCTGCTGCTTATATAACTTATATGCCTTATCCCGGAGCAGGTGTGATTTTGGACGGAACAGGTGTTGCTCTGACATCCAGTGGTTATTTGGATGGCCTGGTTCAGATAATTGGAAAAAGTTATATAAAAATCCAGGGGTTTACCATAAGAAACTCTTCAGTAAACGGGATAAATATCCGTCCTTCGGATAGCGGAGTATGGTCTTCATATATTGAAATAAGTGGAAACACTATTCTAAATACCAGTAGAGTGGGTATCAAAGCCAACCGGTCGCGGTTTTTAACAGTTAGAAATAACACTATCAGACATGTAGATTATTCATCCGGAATCGGAATTTGGAATTCGGAAGATATCACTGTTGATAACAATATCATTGATACCCCTCACTGGTATCACGAATGCCAGGGAGGTTATGAGGAGGGTTTATCCATATCTTCAGTGAACCGTTTTGTGGTCAGCAATAATTTTTTGGATTATAGCGAGACCCCGCCTGCCGGTTATTGCGAAAATGCCCAAAGGCTGGGTATTGATGTCAAAGATAGTTCACAAAATGGTACTGTTCATCATAACAATGTAAAGAATTTTGATGCTGCAGGAATATACGTTGACGGATGGCATGCCGGTGCAAATGGCACTCCAACCTTAAATCGTGTAAATATTTATCAAAACTTCGTCAGTGACAGTGGTGGAATTACAGTGGGCTGCGAACAATCCGATGGAATAGTGGAATATATAAACATTTATAACAATCTGTTAATAAATAACGGATATTGCGCCATTCAAGTAAGAGGGGCTTATGGTAACGGTCTTAGGAAAAACATTAATATTTATAACAACACAATATACGGTGCCCGCGTTTCCGCAGGAAATGGCGGAGCCGGGATTTATGTAACAACAGAAAATCTGGCCAGCAATAATTCCGATAAGCCGGTAATCATCCGCAATAATATTTCCAATTTTTATTTTCTTTCTACCGGCGGCGGAACGGTCGGACAGATCAGGGCGGGAAATTCAACCATGGCAGGTATGGTAGCTGCCGATCACAATATTGTTTATGGACCTCAATCCTGTGCACTCGATTACCTTTCATGTGTTGAATTGGGATCAAGAATATCGGCTTCCCCAACCAGTCTTTTTGTAAATCCTTCAACTTTTGATCTTCATTTAAAAAGCACTTCACCCGCCATCAATGCCGGTACAAACATAAGTTTATTTACTTCTGATTATGATGGGATTACCCGACCACAGGGAGCCGCTTATGATATCGGGGCGTTTGAATATACCACGGGAATAGTACCAACTCCGACTCCTACACCAACTCCTGCCCAGACTCTTGCCCCAACCCCGACTGCTCCGCCGGCCAACCCCGGAAATATTCTTGTAAACCCGTCTTTTGAAAGCTCCTCCGGTATCTGGTATGACCCTTGGTGGCTTGGTGTAAGTAATGGCGGCACCGGAACGCTGAACAGGGATACAAGTACTGCGGCTGACGGTGCGATATCCGCCAGGGTAGATGTCCCATCAGTCACTACTAATTGGTATGTGCAGTTTTTTCAGGATAATTTAGTGATTAACGCCGGCTCAAGTTACGCTATATCCTTCTGGGCTAAATCAGATAAATCTAAGTCCGTAAATTGGGCAGTACAGAGAGTAGTTTCACCTTATACACAATATATTAGTCCCACGATCAGCCTTACAACTTCATGGCAGAAATACACCCTGGCGTTTAACCCGACCGTATCCGATTCGAATGTCAAACTGGCTTTTATGTTGGCAGACAATACCGGTTCTACCTGGTTTGACGGATTAAGTTTTGAGGTACTTTCTTCAACTCCCGCCCCCACTCCTGCTCCAAAACCCGGTGATGCCAACGGGGACGGGTATGTAGACGACTTAGACTTTGCGATCTGGGCCAATAACTACGGCATAACCAATGCCACGGGACCGGGACAGGGGGATTTTAACCGTGACCACAGAGTTGACGATCTGGACTACACCATCTGGGCGAATAATTATGGGAGATAACCAATAAATCCTACGAACTTACCCGTGTCTCTCTTCTGTCGGACGAGGTTATAATAACCTGGTGAGAAAACTGATTTTCCATCCTTTAATCTGGATATTTATTTTGGCGTTCTTTCTGCGCACCTACCGGCTGTCTTCCCTGCCGCCCGGTTTCCATGTGGATGAAGTCAAAGCCGGCTGGAATGCCTACTCCTTATGGCTTACCGGCCGTGACGACTGGCTGCACCCCTTTCCTCTGCACTACGACACTTTCGGCGATCAGCGCCCCACAGGTTTGTTTTACGCCATGATTCCCTCGCTTAAAATATTCGGTCTGACTCAGTTCGCCGTCCGTTTTACTCCCGCCCTTTTCGGTTCGCTGGCCGTATTTGCCGTCTTTTTTCTGACTTTTCTCATAACTCAAAAATCAAAACTTGCCACGCTGTCTGCCCTGATGCTTGCCGTCTCTCCCTGGCACATCACTCTATCGCGGGCTACCTCCGAAGGAATTGTATCCGTCACCCTGATTCTTTTCGGTTTGTATTTTCTCATCCGCAGTCTCAGATCCCGGACTCTATCCCCGCTTGTCCTCTCCGGCATTTTTCTTATCCTGTCATACTTTTTCTATCACACCTCCCGTCTTCTAGTCCCGGTGTTTGTCATCACAGTCATGACTTACAGCTATATCACTTCAGTCAGACACCGCATTTTTCTCCCCGGTTTAATTTTATTACTCATCCTTTCTGCCGTTACCTGTTTGTTTCTTCTTTCCCCGGTTGCCCGCAGCCGTCTTTCCCAGGTCTCGGTATTTTCCGATCCGGGAGTTAACTTTGAACTGCAGCGGTTGCCTTTTGAGGAAGGTCCGAACCGGGTATTTACCGCCCGGGCGTTCCACAATAAAATTCAGGTTTTCACCGGCCGTTTTCTTGATGAATACGCGCAATATTTCAGTTCCGGGTTTTACCTCACTGCCGGTGAAGCCAAACCGGTCCGCTATCAGACCGCATCCCGGGGTTTAATCCTTTACATCGAACTTATTTTGATATTGGCAGGTCTCACCGCGGTTGCCGGGAAAAAGCTTTCCTGCCTGCCGGTTCTTTTGCTTCTGGTCTCACCCCTGCCCGCTGCCATCACCACCGAGGATGCCCCGAACCTGCACCGGGCTCTCTTAATGACCCCTTTTCTCTCAATTTTGGCCGCATCCGGTTTTTGGTACATATATCGGGTCAAACACAGCTTAATATTTATCGTAACAGTCCTTTTCCTTCTGGATTTCGTCCACTATACCCATCTCTATCTTGTTCATAATCCAAGACGCGACAATATTACCCTTTCGCGGAATGCCGGAGTCACGGAACTCATTGAAAAAATTTCCGGTTATCGTCAGGAGTATCCCCGGATTTTTCTGACCAACCGCCCCGATCATCTTTATCCCTGGTATGCCTTTCTTACTGCCCGGGATCCGCGCGTCTTCAATCAGCTTATTGCCGTAAACAAAAACGCGGAATTTACCTGGGAAGGATTAACTTTCAGCCAGCATCGCTGCCCTTCGGAATTTTTATCAGCCTACAACCTTCCCCGGGCTTTAGCCGTTGATACCGAAGGCTGCCCGGTTAATACAAGTCTGACGCAGGTTGATTCCGTTTCCCGTGATAGCGGCGGACACCCGTACACCCTGTGGACGGTCCCCTCACTCTGACCTCTTACTATTTACTGCCTATCACCACCACCACATCGTACTTGCTGGTCTCCGGCAGGTCTTTGACCTGGCTCTCAAGAGTATATTTGGCTGCCGTCAAATCCTTTGACAGCTCTTCCAGATATGCTTTCTTGGTTTGTTTAATCGAGATTTCCGTCATTTCATAATCCGAGTTTTCAGCATTTCCAATCTCCACCCCGCTGTATCCGGCAGCTTCCAGGACATCACCGGCTTTGGCTGCTACCCCCTTGCCGTCAGTTCCGTTCAAAACCTGGATTTTCAAAAGGGATTTGTTGACCGGTTTAACCGTCGGTGTGGGGGATGTTACTGCTTTTGTCGGAGCGGGTTGGGTAATTGTAGGCTGTACCGCCTTTCCGGAACTGACCGGTTTTGTCTCCCCTCTCCCCCAGACATAATATCCCACCCCGAAACCGGATCCCAATCCTATCAGAAAAGCGATCACTACAGCCGTGATATTTAAAAGCTTCGAACCGGTTTTCTTTTCCGCCGGTGGTTCAGCGGATGCAGGTTTGACTTCCCCCTGATCCACGATTTTTGCCAGATTATCTATCGAAGCTCCCAATCCTTCTGCCGGTTTGACCGGCACACTGGCTTCCGGCTGGTCTTCTACCGCTTCCAGTCTGACTCCCATTGGCTTATCCACCAGGACCTCTTCTTTTACTGCTTCCGCATTCACTTCAGGTTTGTCATCCGGTACTACCACCGGAGGATTCACGGTCACCGGCTCCTCCGCCGGTTTAATCTTCTGTTTTTTTCACTTCTGCTTTTGGTTTCCTTGGTCTTTTTCTTCATCACTTTATTCTAGCACCTAATAGTGTGCAAAATATAGCTGCCACCTGTCAAGACTGAATATTTTATGAAATTTTCAAAATTGACTTAACTTTGTTTACAAAGTCATCTACGGAAGTATCCGTCTTGACCAGGTAGTCGATCGCTCCCAGCTTCATTCCCCTCTCCACATCCTCTTTTTGACCTAAATTGGTGGCAATTAAAACCGGGATGGACTTCCACTTATCATTTTTCTTAATTTCCTCCAGAGTGGCAAATCCGTCTTTTCTGGGCATCACCAAATCCAGCAAAATTAAGTCGGGAATAAATTCCTTGAGTATGGACCAGCGCTTCTTCCCCGTCGGCCGCTGTCCTGACTTCAAACCCCATTTTTAAAAGCTTGACTTTGTAGGCACCGGACAAATACTTATCATCTTCAACTACTAATATTTTCTGCATGCTACTTTTTTTCACCCCCGTTCCCGGAAGTGATTTCATCCACCACTCCCATTAGATCATCCAATCTTGATTCAGCCTTCAACACATACTTTTTTGCTCCCAAGGCCAGCATCTCCGTCACCCGGTCCTGGGTAGCCGAATTGCTGACCACCATTACCGGGATATTTGCCCACGCCGGATTCTCCTTCAAAGCCACCATAAACTTCAACCCGGTCATGTCTTTTAAATAATAATCCAGCCAGATTGCGTCGGGCGGCTGCGCCAGATTATTCATGCAGTCGATTGCCTGCTTCCCTGACATGCAGGCAATAACTTTTTTTCCGTCAATTTCCAGCTTTTTGGTGATGGCTTTTAAAAGCAACTCCTCGTCTTCCACCACCATCACCGTTATTGTTTTATTATCCATATGAATGCATATCAGGTTATCATATATAAATTCAGGAATCGATAGTTACTTCACCTTTTTTGGGTGGCGTCCCCGATACCGGTAAACTGAACCAGAATGTTGTTCCCTTGTTTTCTTCACTGGCAAACCAGATTTTTCCCTTGGAAGAATCAATTATTGCCTTTACCAGATACAATCCCAGTCCTGTCCCGTCAGCATCCGCTCTTTGGGCATTTTCAGCTCTGAAAAACCTTTCAAACATTTTACCGTAGTCCGCTTTGGGTATTCCGCATCCGTTATCCGTCACCTGGGAAATAATTTCATCTTCCTTACGCGAAATAAATACCGAAATTTCCCCGTTGGCGGGGGTATATTTTATCGCATTGGACAACAGATTCAGATACACCTGCCTGATCAATTTGGGATCAACTTTTATTTGCGGCAGTTCCGGATGTACGCTGACCACCATATTTATTTTCTTTTCAATAATTTTCGGATGCAACTCCTTCAATATCTGATTTACCAATTCCCCCAAATCCGTAGGTACCGGATCAATTTTTATTCTTCCCGATTCAATCCTGGAAATATTCAGAAGCGAATTCACCAGCTCGATCATTCTCTCATTGGATTGGTATAAACATTGGACAAATTCGGTCTGCTCCGGGTTCAATTGACCGGCATCACCCCCGGAAAGCATTTCCGTATACCATTTAATTGCAGATAGCGGGGTCCTGAGCTGATGCGAAGCCAGAGAAACAAACTCTGTTTTTGCCCTGTCAATTTCTCTTTCCCGGGTGATATCCCGAAATACCGCAATTACACCTACCGTCTTCCCGTTTAACAATCACCGGAGCTGCAGTTGTCCCGACGGAAAACTTGGTTCCGTCACGCCGGACATAATAATTGGTGCTGCTGGCTATCGGTTGTCCCGTAATCAGTACTTTTTGGGTGGCTCTTCTCTCGGCCGGAATCGCGTTTCCCTTTTCATCCGCCAACGGTGCCACTTCAAACCATTTTTTACCCACCACTTCTTCATTCTTCCATCCCACCATCATTTCCGCCTGCTTGTTAATCATTTCGACGTTACCGTTTCTGTCAGTCACTACAATTCCCTCACCCAGACAACCCAACAAGGCAATATCCTTCGCCCGTTTTTCTTCCATCTCTTCCGTCCGTTTTTTCAAAAGATCCCTGCTTATTCTCAGCTGGCCCAGACTTCTCAGTGTCAATACCGCTAAAGCAACATTAAAAATATTTATTCCCAGTATTATTTCCCAGCTGTACAAGTTCGCGGAGCGATAATACAGGTAAACCAGAATCGGAAAAATCACCACTGATAATGCCAGCCACAACCACCCTGACCATATTTTTCGTTCTTTCCCGACTTTTCTCTCCTTTTCCTCCATATTAATACCATACCATATCCGCGACCGGCTTAATAACCCCTCAATTTACGCCCTTTCCAGATTTTATCCAACCCCAACCATAATGATGTATTTGGAACTCTCTCCTTTAAGTCTATAGTAAAGTCCGAAATTACCCTCCGGCACCAGTTTTTGGTTTCTTCCGGAGAAATTCCTCTTTCTCCGGCTCTGGCCAAATATACCGCAAAATTATACAAATCAGCCGCAGACAGGGAAAAATCCAATCCGTGTCTTAAGAGAAAAAAGTGGGTAAATAAAACGGCCATCCGTTTATTACCGTTAGCAAAAACATGACCGCGTACCAGCTGATTCAAATAGGCGGATGCAGCTTCCAAAACCGACGAATTCAGATACTTCCCGCCGTATGTTTGTCTGACAGATTCGATTACTGCCTCGAGTTTCCCCGGATATCGGGTATCAAACGGCGGGATCGGTTCTCCGTACTCTACTCTTTTTCTGAAAATCTCGAAGATACGGCCGCAGATTACCGGGTTTAGCCAATGCTTCGGGATTTTTGTAAGCTTTGGTGTCATACTCCTCTAACCATTTATAGGTATCCCCATACTTCTTCATACTATATTCCACCTCTTTCAAAACCGAAACATCCCCCGCCATCAGTCGGCGGATAAGATCATTCACTTTCTGCACAATCCTTTTTGCCATACGCGTATTGTATCAGAAACACCGGAACTTTATATCCGCTTCAATTAATTACTTTCTTTCCGGTTTGTACCCGGCCTTCGGCCACATCGATTTGTTTACCCAAAGCCTGCAGAAACTTCTTGGCCTGGCTCCTGCTCATACCGATACGGGAAACTATCCGCCATTGCCGGGTTGTCCCCACTCTCTGACAGATATCCAGAACTATGCCGTCCTCGTTCGAACTGATTACAATATTATCGGTATACAAAATCGGTGTGGTATCCAGATTCACATTCAAAGACACCGCATTCAGATCATTATCATTTTTATCCGTTTTATCCATTCCCTGTCACCTCCTTCCAGTATTTCACACCCCTGAAAATATGAACTGAAGTCTATTGTTTAATTTATTCGATTCTGACATTAATTATTAGTTTTCGACCTTGCGAATGCTTTTTTAATGGAAATTCCGAGTTTGAACTGCACTAATATTGTGATTATTATACAAACAACAAAAAGGTAAATCGGAAAACCAACACTGGCCAGAGAGTATTCTTTAATGGCAAATAAGGTGATTACTGCAGAAATTACCGTTGTAAAGTAGGGCCATCCGCTTTCGGTTTCAGGATTATTATATGACTTTATAATCGTTGGTAATGAAGCTAATCCGTCAGCAACAATGCTAAATATAATCGCAATACTACCGGATTTTGTTATCTGCCAAAGAATAAGACCAATAATTGATAATGCTCCGCAGGATAAATCAAACTTATTCAGTTTCCATTCAGCTTGTTTGTTAAAAAATGAGGCAGTAAATATCAATAGAGGTTCTATTCCCGCAACCAAAGTAGTAAGTGTCAATAATAATCCGATCCCCTGTTTAATTTGGGCAGCAAATGCGATTAGCGGGGCAAATGACCATAAAAGAAATGATACTTTATTCGGTTTTACTTTTCCCTTAACAGTATCAATCAAGTAACTCATACCTCCTATGGCTACGATTACTGAACCGAGAATTGTAAATCGTTCGTCAATCATTCTTTAATACTATAATATTTCTTCCCCTTAATTTTATCAGGCAGCAGACTCTCTTTGGGATATTTTTCATATCCCTTCCCGTAACCTAAATCTTTCATCAGTTTTGTCGGGGCATTTCTGATACTCATCGGTATCGGCAGATTCCCGAATTGTTTGACATCCGCTAGTGCCGTCATGTAGGCATCATATGCCCGCCTGTCTTTTTTGCACAGCGATAGATATACCACCCCCGCCGCCAGATTTTCCTGGCATTCCGGATAACCTATCGTCTCACACGCCCGAAATACCGCGTTAGCCACCACCAGAGCCGTCGGTACGGCCATTCCGATGTCTTCGGAGGCAAATACCACCATTCTCCTGGCAATAAACAGCGGATCTTCCCCGGCATCCACCATCCTGGCCAGATAATATAATGCCGCGTCGGCATCTGAAGCCCGCATGGATTTGATAAACGCCGAAATCGTGTTGTAATGCTCTTCCCCCAGCTTATCGTAGCGCAGATGTTTGGACTGTAAGGCGTTTTTCAGATTTTCCACCGTCACTTTTCCGTACAGATCGCAGGTATTTTCAATCATGGTAATTGCCTGCCGGGCATCGCCGTTTGCCATCGCCACCAGCCATTCTTTGCTGGCCTTATTCATCTTCACTTTGGTCCGCCCGATAATCAAAAGCATTTCTTCACCGGTCAGCTCATATAAAACAAATACCCTGCATCGGGACAGCAGGGGTGAAATCACTTCGAAGCTGGGATTTTCCGTCGTTGCCCCGATTAAAGTAATCGTGCCGTTTTCCACATGCGGCAGCAGATAATCCTGCTGGGCTTTGTTAAACCGGTGGATCTCATCCAGAAACAAAACCACGGGCAGCATGGACTTTTTTGCCCGCTCCACCACTTTCCTGACATCTTCCTTACCGGCGTCCACTGCCGACAGATTCACAAATTCCGCTCCTATGCCGTCGGCGTATATTCTTCCCAGTGTGGTTTTTCCCACTCCCGGAGGTCCCCATAATATAAATGAAAACTTATGCCTGTTCTCAATTGCCATCCGTAAGGGGGCTGTCGGCCCTACCAGATGTTCCTGCCCCACAAAATCAGACAGTTTATTAGGTCTCAATCTTTCTGCCAGCGGTACATCACCCATATCTTTATTCTACATCCAAACAAAACCCAAAACAACTATCCTATCACTTTATATCCCTGTTTTTCTATTGTCTGGGTGATTTTTTTATCACTTGTTACTGCCGGATCGTATTCCACTTCCGCCGCCTGTTTCACAAAATCACATTTGGACTTGACTCCGATATCCTCCAGTTCCCCCTCAATCACCATGCAGCAGCTGGCACAGTGCAACCCGGATAATTTTAATGTTTTTTTAACCATCATTTTCTTCAATCGACTATTGTTAATTGACCGCTGTACATCCCCATGGTACAGCTGAACAGCAGTTTACCTGATTTATCGGGAATTACTGCTTCAAAACTCTCACTTGTACCCGGCGGTACGACTTTGGATATTCCCAGTCCGGGGATATTTAAGGCCTGAATACATCCGTACCCTTCCTTATTCACCAGATTAAACTTCACTCTGCTGCCGGCTTTGACTACCGGATTATCCACCAAGTACCGGTTACTCTAAAATGGTAATCGTTACTTCGCCGGCTGCTTCACCGATTCCGTCCCGGAGTTTACTTCTTCCGGACAAAAACTAATCAGACAATTAATTTTTGCCGAAATATTCTGTGCCGTTACCGGACTTCCCAGAGATACCAATCCGGAATTAAAGCTGAAAAGTGCTGTTGCCAGAACCAGCGTATGCTGCGATTTTTCTGAATTTTTCCTTTGCCACTCCCTCCAGCTTGGTAATTGTCAGTCCCAGAATGAAAAACAGCGGTACTCGTACCCAACACAAATGTTCCGAGTATCGCTCCTCCCGCCCACACACTGCCGGCGGCAACAGCCAGAGCCATCATTGCCTGGGTGGTTCCGCAAGGGAGAAATACCGTAGAAGCCCCCAGAACTACCGGAGCAAACCTATCTCCTGATTTCGCCGTCTGTCTGATAAATTTTCCCAAAAATCTGGGGGTTTGCAGTAAGAATCGCCTGAAAAACGGATGTATATCAAACATTGCCATCGCCACCCCCAGCATATACACGGCAGCCGCAATCTGCAGAGCTGCTATCCCTCCGGGACCTAAATTTAACTGCCGATCCCAAAGCTCCTAAAACAAATCCCAATATCACATAAGCTCCCAGTTTGGACACCAAAAAATATATTACGTCCGCCAATCCTGCCTTTCCTTCCTTACCGGCTACGGCGGTAGTCAGCAAACCTCCCTGAACCGCCACACAGCTGATTCCTCCGGCCAGAAGTCCTGTCATAAATACCCAGCCCAGATTCACCATGTGTGCCATCTTACCAATCCCCCCCGGGGGGAGTCAATACCTATTCCAGAACATTCGCCTCATCTTCGGTCACCCTGTCGGCCTATAACCCCTCCCCTGTTATGAATATATATCTTACCCTATCTTATCAATAAGAGCTGATAATACGGCTATATTATCAATGGTATAGTCTGCTCCCGCTGCTTCCAAAGTTGTTTTCACGGCATATTCGGAAATAAACCCCGCAACCCGGCAACCCGCCTCTTTAGCTGCCCTGATACCGGCAATGGCATCTTCAACCACCAGACAATTTTCAGGATCCGTTTCCAATTTTTGGGCTGTCAATAAATATATTTCCGGATCGGGTTTCGGGACCAGTACTTCCTCTCCCGTTGTGGTGATATCAAATGCCAGTTCCAGCCCCAGTTCCTCCAATTCTTTTTCCACCACCGACCAGGTGCTGCTCGTAGACAGCGCCGTTCTCCACCCCCTGCTTTTAATCTTTTCGATAACTTCTTTTATTCCCTCCCGCAGTTTAAGCTCCCGGCTTAAATTTCTATATGTCTCCACCGTTTCACTGACTAATTTTTCTATCGGAACTTTCCCGGTTATCCTTCTCCAATTATTCGCTAAACCTATCCCCGGTTCGTGCTGCCATCCGTTGGGCATTAGGAATTTTGAACTAGAAATTATAAATTTTTTAGCTACCGTGCAAAACGCCTCCTCCCACTCCGCCTCGTTATCCAAAACCGTCCCGTCCAAATCAAAAATTACGGCCTGTACTGCCATGACCTGTTTATTTTACTGGTTTGAGAGAAATCTCCTTATCCTATGTAATGCTTCTGCCACCGTCCCCACTTTTTTCATTTCTCCCGGTGTCATATTTGGCACACCTTCTTCTCGTAGCGGCTGAATCTTCTTCTGTGCGATTGCTTCAGGTGTTCTTTTTACACCCCCTGCAGATCCTCCAGCTTCAATATTATCTTCCATTAGCATGTACTATATTGTCATTTATTTATCCTGTCAATCGGATTTTGTGGGACAAACCAAAATCGGTTCCGGTCGATGTCTTTTCCGGTGACCTGATTTTGAGCTTGCGTCCAGGCTCCTTCTATTGCTGTTCCAAATGCCTGTTTTCCATCTCTGGATGTAAACGGATCCATACAGTACAAATCAGCCTGTCCCCAATTGCCTTTCATCATTCTGTGTCTGGCCCACTGCAGTGCTTCCAGTCTGTCTTGTATTTCCTTTTCCTTTCCCGGGAATATTTCATGAATTTGAAGCGACCTTTGGGCATATGCATAACCGTGATCAATGGCATATATATCCTTTTGTTTAATATCCAGAGTGTTTAATAACGCCGTCATTTCGCTCCGTTTTGTTTCATCAAAAATCATTTCCGCCGCCATCCGACCGGTTCTCTCCCCTTTTTCCTGGGCGGCTTTAATATTTTTCTGTCTTTCCGCTTCCAGTCTGTCGGTAAAAGCAGATCCTTTATTTTCTCCTCTGAAAATATCGCTGGGTTTATTAAACATTTGCTCGTACCACATATTCATGGCATCCATAAAACTGAAGTCTTTTCCGGATGCCTTGGTGGAAACTGCGGCTGCCGCCATCTGTTCCAGTTGTTGGTTGTACTTTTCCCTGGCTTGGTCATTAGACAGGACAGTATATGCTTCATTCAATATTTTAGTTCTCTCTTCGGCATCCTGGTCACCGGGATGGGTATCCGGATGCGAATTTTTTATGCTGTTTCTGTACGCATCTTTGATTTGGTCCTTGGTTGCTCCTTTTCCCACTCCCAGAGTTTCATAATAACCTCTGAATGGGGGTCTTTGTGATTCTTTATTCTCGGATCCTGAATCGTCCATATTTTAATTCTCCGTCACCACCTTAAGTCTGCCGTAATTATATACAGTTGTATCAGCCGTCAATGATTTCGCCTGCACCCGGATTAAATTTCTCCCTGCCCAAAATGAGATTTTTCCCGAAACCGATATCGCTTCAATCTGACTGTTGGTCGACACCTCACTCCCCTGTACCCCGATACCGTGGGTTACATCAAAAAGCCTGACGTATGCCATTCCGTTACCGTTAAAAAGTTTCATACTGGCTTCAAAATAAATTTCAATCAGGCCCGGATAATCTCCCGGATCAAAATAGAAATCTGTTCCCGGTATATCCTGCCAGAGATTTGCCGTGGTACTTCCCGTCCCCGGAATGGTTACATATTGCACGGTTCTGATCTTCGCCTTGGAAGCGGGTATTGGCTGAAAACCGGGTTTTGCTGTCGGTGCCGGTGTTATTCCCTGAGATTCTTCCAGTTTTCCAATTCTGGCATCATATGCTTCTAACTTCAGATCAATTTGACTTTGGCAATCAGTTCCGCACACATCTATAGTTTGAGTTGCAGGACTCTGAAACAATGAACTGTCCTGGCTGCCGGTATTTATTACCTGCGGTTTGGTCAACAAATACCACACACCCGCATTTATTACTATTAAATCTAATACCAACAAGACTTTTAATATATTTTTCAGCATTTTTTTATCCGCGGTCCCAGCTTGGTATCTTCGACCGTCCATCCCTTCTCTTCAATTTTTCTGCGCCGGGTATCCGCTTCCACAAACTTGCCGGATTTTCTTAATACTTCTCTTTCAGCTGACATTTTCTTCACCTCCTCCGGTACTTCTTCCTCGGAAACAGCATCTAAATTAAGTCCCAAAATCCGGTCCCACTCTAAAAGCTGGTCCAGTTTGTCGTAATCCGGAATATTGCTTTTCAGCATTTCCCAGACCACGGCCAGTCCTGCCGGAACCCCCAGGTCGTCACAAACTGCTGCCGAAAACTTTGTCCTTAATTCTTCAAGTTTTTTTAATTTTTCTCTTGATAATTCAACCCTTGCACCGGCAGTCCCTTTTTTTCTCACTTCCAGCACAAATTGACGCAATTTCTCCAAAGCACTCTGGGCAGCAGCCAGAGATGACCAGGTAAAATTCAGTCCTTTCCGGTAATGTGACGTCAGAATCAGATACCTTAGTGCCATTGGTGAAAAACCCTTTTCCACCAAATCGGTAGCCAGAATGTTGTTTCCCAGACTTTTGCTGATTTTCTCGCCGTCCAGAAATAACCATTCGTTGTGCAGCCAGTAATTGGCCGTCTGGTGCCTGAAAGCTCCGTATGCCTGCGCAATTTCATTGGTATGGTGGACTTCTTTATGCTCTTTGCCTCCGGTATGAATATCAAACCGTTCCCCCAGATATTTCACGGACATCGCCGTACACTCGATATGCCATCCCGGAAATCCCGTCCCCCACGGGCTGTCCCATTTCATCACATGGTCCGGCTGGTTGGTTATCCATAAAAGAAAATCCCAGGGTTTCTTTTTCTCCGGATCCACTTCTACCCTGGCCCCCGATTCCTGTTCATCCAAATTGAGTCCTGCAAAATCCGCATACCTCGGAAACTTTCCCGTATCAAATACCAACCCGGTCTTGGTTTTATAAGTAAATCCGTTTGCCTCAATTTTTTTAATCAGATCAATCTGATCCTGAATGTGTTCCGTAGCCTTGCATAAAACATTCGGTCTCTGAATATTTAAAAGGTCCAGGCTTTCAATAAACTGCCCGGTATATTTTTCGGCTATCTGCCAGACCGTCAGTCCTTCTCTTTTCGCCCCCTTTTCCATTTTATCGTCTCCCGTATCTTCATCTGATGTCAGATGCCCGACATCGGTAATGTTCATCACCCAATTCACATCAAGCCCCTGCCATCTTAAAAGTCTGACCAGGGTGTCCCACTGGACGTAACAGTACATATGTCCGATATGCTGATTCCAATATACTGTCGGTCCGCAGGAATATATTCCCACCTTGCCTTTTTTTAAAGGTACCAACTCCTCAACCTGTTTTGTCAGGGTGTTATAGAGTCTCATATTTTAAAGTTAACATATTTATAAGGGTATTTCCTCTGTTTATCCACCAGATGGTACCACTCATAATGCCATATTGCGAATACCCACAGCAGAGGTAAAGGCAATGACTTACCCAGTCTTTGACTGGAATGAGCCCTTGCTGCCCGCCATTTATTCCAACAGTATCTGCTCGTATTCAATTGGTAAGTAGGCTCCGCCAGAAAAGGTCTTACCGGCGGATTTACCGCATTTTTCAGATTTTCCGGTAATGTTGCCCAGATAACCTTTGTCTTAAGTCTTTCTGAAAACACCGATAAAGCTATATGGTCAGGGTGGCCGGAAATCCCGCTGTGGTCGTACGTCACCACCAAACCCGGTTGATACCTTTTTATTAAATCAATTACCCATGGTTGCCAATCCCGTTGACTCATTTTTAATTTCCCGTCCTCAAACTCGCCCAACACTACCTCATCTGCCTGAAGAATCTTTGATGCTTTTTCCAATTCCTTAACTCTGATATCCTTATTTATTCTTCCGTTTCCACTCACAACATTTAGCCCGGCTTCCCCTCTGGTCAGAGATACCACAACAGTTTTCCAACCCATCTGTTTTGCCGCCATTAGCAAACCACCGGCAGCCATAGTTTCATCATCCGGGTGCGGAAACACCGTCATCAAAACCTTATTATCAATATCTGTTAACAATCCGCGTAAGTCTTTCATAACTAAAAACCCGCCGCCGCGGGATTAATCCATTATCTGCTTCCCCGTCTCACACTGGTAAAATCACGCCTGAAACCTCACACTCTTATTCCCGAATCCCCGGCTGCTCCGGAAAAAGTCCATCGGACGCCTGTCAAACTTGGCCACCTGCGGTACTTTCTTCTTGATATTGTTATCTTCCTGCGCCATATACTAATAATACCAAATCAGCCTCCGGTCCGCTGATGGGCTTCTCTGGAACCCGTTTTACCGGTGAGCATTTTTTTCCACACCGGCTCCTCCTTTTTCTTCTCTTCCAGCTGTTTTTTTTGTTCTTTATGCTTTACTTCAGCCTGCTGCGTCTGTTGGGTTTGCTTGGTTTTCTCCTGTCTTACTTTAGTAATCGCCTGATTAATCTGTTCCAGATTTTGCCGAGTTTGAACTAAAAGTTGTTGATTCTGATCCTGCACCTGTTTTTGTTGTTGTTGCGATAACTGTTTGGTTTGTCCCTGACCCTGTTCCGCATCCTGCTGTTGGTAGTCGCCGGTTACCTGCTGTTTGATATCCGTTGCCACGGCTTTCACCGTATCACCCACCGCTTTTTTTACCGGTTTTACCGCCTGCCGTGTCAGATTTTCAAAACTGTCACCCTGGTCTCCCCAGGGATTTCTTCCAAAAACCGCCATCAGTATTCTCTCCTTCCTTCTATCGCTCTATTTAACGTCACTTCATCCGCATATTCAATATCCGCCCCCACTGGAAGTCCATGCGCCAGTCTGGTAATTTTCGGTTTTTCTCCGTTCACTCTCAATTGTTTGGCAAGATACATGCAGGTCGCCTCCCCTTCCATATTCGGATTCAATGCCAGTATCACTTCACTGATTTTTTTGCCGTTTAACCGCCTGGCCAGCTCATCTATCCTGATTTCATCCGGTCCGATATTGTGAAGCGGATCGATTACTCCCCCCAAAACGTGATATACCCCGTTAAATTTATTTCCCCGCTCCAGTGCCAGCACATCCAGCGGGTGCTCTACCACACACACCAGGCTTTTATCCCGGTTATTGTCGCCGCAAATATCACAGGGGTCGGTCTCCGCCACATTAAAACACTCCGAGCAGATTTTGGTATCCGATTTTAGGCAGGAAAGTGCCCGGGCAAACTTTTCAATTTCTCCCTGCGGTACCGCCAGCAAATAATAGGTCAGCCGGGCGGCAGTCTTCGGACCGACCCCGGGTAATCTTTCAAACGCTTCAATCAGATTCTGTATCGCTCTGGCTATCCGCATACCCTGTGATTTTACTCCAATTCCCGCACTTTTTATTGCATTCCCCCGGACACATTCATCAGCTCTTTGGCTGCCAGTTCCTGGCTTTTTCTGATCGCTTTATTCAATACTTCATTCAAAACCTCATTTGAAATCCCCTGGATTGATAGTTCCAGTACTTTCTGATCACCGGACATCACCACTTTAACCCCGTTTTCTTCCACCACTACCTGCTGACCGGCAAGGTTTTTCTGCATCTGCATTGCCTGCTGCCGCAGTTTATTCAAATCCCCGAGTTTTCCTAAAGCATCACCTATACCCATGGTCTGATTTTAAATTGTAAATCGGAAATTGTAAATCGGTAACTTCTCACACCGCTTCCGCTTTAAATATTTCCCGGGCGGCTTTTACGATATCTTCCCCGACTCCCGCGGCTGTCACTTCCTCAACCGCCTTTTGCCTTCCCTGTCCCAACCTTAAATACAGCTTGACCGGACCGATGTCAAACATCTCCCCTACCGTTTCTTCCACAATCTGCCGGCATTTTTCACTTTCCAGTTTATCCTTATGAAATTTATAAAATACTTCCAATTCCAGTTTCTCCCCGTCAAAGTCCACGGGTTTGGTAGACCGCAGCAGGGCTTCCACTGAATGGTTTTTCGGCCTGACCATTTTCATAATGTCCGGCCATTTTCCGTTAATTTCCTCCAGGTTGTATTTTCCCTTTCCGGTGGCTTTAATTTCCTTTTCTTTATCCGTTTTTTCCGGCACTTTCTCTTCCTCTCTTATTTCCTCATTTTTTGCCTGAAATCTGAAGTCTGGTCCCTTGGTACTGCTTTGTGTATTTTCAATCACCCAGACTTCCAGAGGCAACTGCATTACAGCGGCAGACTTCATCTGCTCGTAAGCCCGGTCCAGTCCGGAAATCAGTTTCAAAATTACTTCCGTATTTTTAAATCCGGATGCCGATCCGGCTACCGTTTTCATCAGTTCTTCCCGAAGTGACTCCGAGATCATTTCCGTAAACCGTCTCAGATTAACCCCCTGAAGATATAGTTCCTGTATCATATCCAGACACTCTTTCCGCAAACCGGAAGCCATATTTTTTACAAACCTGTCCGGGTCGGCCACTGCCAGCACTCCGGTTACCTGCCTGACCGCCTCATCCGTCACCTCACCCGAAGCCAAAATCACCTGCTCCAGAATCTTTGTTCCGTCCCGGAAACTTCCCCGGGCAACCGAGGCAATCAGCTCCAGCACCACATCTTCACCTTTTACTTTTTCCCCTTCCAAAACACATTTTAAACTCGCCACAGCTTCAGCCGGTGTCGGCCGTTTAAAAATCACTCTGGTGCACCTTGATACTACCGTCTCCGGCAGCCGGTCAGCTTCGGTGGTACACAAAATAAACATAGTGTTGGCCGGGGGTTCTTCCAAAATCTTTAAAAGCGCATTGGCCGCTTCCGCAGTCAGCATGTGCACTTCATCAATAATGTATACCTTGTAAAGGGCATTCATCGGAGCTAATTTTATTTTCTCGCGCAGATCCCTGATCTCGTCTATCCCCCGGTTGGACGCCGCATCGATTTCCACCACATCCACCGCCGATCCGGCGGTTATTGCCTGGCACATCCGGCATTTGTTGCACGGTTCAAAATCCTTATCTCCTTTATGCCCCGTGCAGTTGACCACTTTGGCCAGTATCCTGGCGGTACTGGTCTTTCCCGTTCCCCGGGGTCCCGAAAACAGCCAGGCATGAGGTAAATTTTTCGAGGCAAGCATTTTGGTCAACCCCTGCCGCACTTCCGTCAAATGCAGGTCCGATATCTTCTGCGGCCGGTATTTCAGGTAGAGTGTCATCCCGTTGTTTATAGCCCTTAATGGGTCGGCAATCAACTGCTTAAAACTTGTGTTCAGATCCCCGGTTCATGATGAATCCCCAAAAGATGCCGGCACCCGTGTTCCGCCAGAAACCAGATTTCATCATCCACCATCAGGTTTTTTTCGGCCGCCTGTTTCACCGCAATCGGATAACAGATGACGATATCCCCCAGCCGCAATACCCCGTCGGGAAAAACCCCTTCCTCCAGGGGAAAGGAAATCACATCCGTCACTTCATCCGAGCCTAAATATTTCTTATGCAACTCCCGCATTTTTCGCTCCCCCACAATAACCAGTGACATTTCAACACTGGTGCTTACTCCCATACCGGACAGTAAATCCGCCAGACCCTGGCGTATCCGTTTCCGGTCAATTCTGTAACCCGTCTCCGTGGAAATATCCAGATTTACGGTCATTTATTATCCCAGAATATCCTTTACTACCCGGGCTACGGTTGCCCCGTCCGCTTTCCCCTTCAATACCGGTGTTACCGCCCGCATCACCAGTCCGAAATTCTTTCTCTCTTCCTCACCCAATGTCTTAATAATCTTAGCCACTTCGATTAAAATTTCCTCATCGGACATTTGAGCCGGCAAATATTGAGAAAGTATTTCCGCTTCTTTCTGCTCCCCGGCAGCCTGCTCTTTCCTTCCTCCTGCCGTAAAAGACTCAACTGCTTCTTTTCTTTTTTTCACTTCCTTTGAAATCACTCCGAAAATGTCCTGGTCTGTTAAATCACGCTGTAAATCAATTTTTTTGTAGTTGAGTTCCGACAGCAACATGCGGATCACCGAAACCCGCAGTGCCTCCCCTGCCTTCATGGCAACTGTCAGATCATTTCTGATTTTTTCCTCAAGACTCATTTTCCTCCGAAAGGCCTCATTACCCTTTTATAACCCTTCCGCCTTTCCTTGATTTTTTCCTGCTTGATTAAAGACGGTTTACGGTAAAATTCCCTTTGTTTCAGCTCAATCAGAATCTCGTCGGAAATTACTTTCTTCCGGAAATCGGCAATCAGCTTGTCGTCGGATTGTCCTGGTTTTTTACGTACAACTGTCGGCAATTAACTCTTCCCCCCTTTCAAATCGAAGTTTGTCTCCATATCCGGAGACCTGTCTTTCCAGCCACCAATAACATGATAATGTATATGGAAAACCGACTGTCCGGCATCCTTCCCGTTCGCCATCAAAATCCTGAAAGCTTCTGTAATATTCATTTTTTTTGCCACACCGGCGGCTGCCAGCTGTATTTCCCCCAACACCATCGTATCATTTCCCGTTGCTTCCGCTAACCGGCTAATATGTTTTTTGGGAACAACCAAAACATGCACCGGAGCTATAGGATTAATATCCCTGAAAGCCACCCACGTACCACCCTCCATCACCTTCTCTGATGGAATCTCGCCGGCTATGATTTTACAGAAAACACAGTCCTTCATAAGTTCTTGGATTATATACTATCGGTCAGGTATCCGGCTACAGGCCTGATGCTTCACTCTTAATCTGCTCCAAATCCGCCACCCCGCCGTCATCAACCGTCATCTGCAATTGCACCATCATTCCGGCAGGTGATTCCGCTTCCACAACCTGCTCCCGATCTTGGGTCGGAGTTTCAACCGGATTTCTGATCATTCCCCCTCCGGAAAGGCTTTTTACCCAGATTACCGCCACGGCCGCAAACACCACGGCTATAGCCAGATATAAAAACTGGTCCGCTTCTCTGGATTTGGTCAAAATGTCACTCTCCTTCCTTAAGTTTGGGCGGGATTTCCACACCCAGTAATAAAGCTAACTTCTGCACCGCCGAGACTGCCGCAAACCGTGCATCTTTCACTTTCTGATGAATGGCCAGCATTTCCTTTTCAAAAGCCTTTACCGCTTCACTGACTTCTTTTCCCAGATTCTCTTCTATCCCCGAAATTATCAGAGTACACGATCTCCCCTCCTGAGCAGTTATTGCCACCCTCGCTTCAGAAATCTTCTGCCTGGCGGTGGCAACCGCCGTCTCCACGCCGGCCGTATCTTTCCCGTTGGCTTTCGCCTGGGCTGATCTGGATGCCACCCGGTCAAGCACTTCGGAAATCCGGTCCAGATGCCTTGCGGCAATTTCCACCCTGTTTTGATTGGTATTGCATATCCGGTTGTTTACTCTTTCCAGTATCTGCTTTTTTCTGGCATCTTTGATTTCACCAAGCCTCTCCTGCCACCTGAGTCTCAGTTCTTCCCGAAGCTTGGTTAAAGTCGGTCTGATATCAATTATTCTTCGCCAACTCCCCCCGCCGGTTGCCACGCTCACTTCATGCCTGATTACTGTTTCTCCGTTGTTTGCTATGACCACACTTTCCGCCCGTGCTTCGGCGTATTCCGCCGCTGCTCCCGCCGGAGACAACACCAAAAACACCAAAGCCGATACAACAAATCCCTTTCTCACTTCCCCAGTACACCATAATTTTGATTAATTTGTCAAGTATAATCCCCTTAAATATGTTCAAATTTCAGGTAACCGGAAAACTTAAAAAGTTCGGCCGCACCGGCATCATTACCACTGCCCACGGTCAAATCCGTACCCCGGTTTTTATGCCGGTTGGCACTGCCGCTGCGGTCAAATCCCTGTCACCCCGGGATCTTGAGGATCTGGGAGCGCAGATAATTCTGGCCAATAACTATCATTTATTTCTCCGGCCCGGATCAAAATCCATCAGAAAGCTCGGTGGTATTCACAAGTTCATGGGATGGAACCAGCCCGTACTCACCGATTCGGGCGGTTTTCAGGTCCAGAGCCTGGGACGTCCCGAAGTGTCCTTGTGCCGGATTACTTCCGCCGGAGTCGAATTCCGCTCTCATTTAGACGGTGGTACTCTCCACCTGCTTACCCCGGAAATTGCCACCCGGTCACAGATTGATATCGGTGCCGATATCATTATGGCTTTTGATGACAGCACCCCTGCCGATGCCGGCCGTAAACGCGCTCAAATTGCTCTGGACCACACTAACCACTGGCTTACAGAGTGCGTAAAGACCTGGAAAAAACAGACTAATAATCAGGCCCTCTTCGGTATTATCCAGGGCGGTTCGTTTTCCGGATTTGCGCCGTCAGTCAGCTGAATTTGTCATATCCCAAAATTTACCCGGTATCGCCATCGGCGGCGCCTCCATCGGCCGGGATACGAAAGAAACAGCCGAAAATATCAATTTCATCAGAGATCTGCTTCCTCCCGGTGTTCCCTTATATGCCATGGGTGTAGGCGTCTATCCGTCCGACGCTGTCGCGGTTGTCAAAGCCGGAGCGGATATGTTTGACTGTGTCGCTCCCACCCGCCTGGCCCGCTGCGGCCAGTTGTACCATCCGGGTGAGAAAAAGGAATATCTCGACATCAGTCAATCCAAATTCAAACTCGACCCTCACGTCCTTTTTACCGGCTGTGACTGCTATACCTGTAAATCGGGTTTTTCCCGGGCATATCTCCACCATCTTTTCAAATCCCGGGAACTTCTCTACCACCGATTAGCCTCCATTCACAATGTCAGAACCATGATCCGAACGGTTGAGTCTGTTATATAATCCCCGCACATGACTGACCAGCTTAAAAACCAACTGACCGAAGCCGATATTAAGAGGCTCGAATGGTATGGTGACGCCAGAATTATTAAATTATTTTTGGATGCCGGCAGGTCAATCATAGCCCAAAACGGACTCAAAAACCACTGGACAGCCAGGAATCTAGTGGAAAAATCCGACGGGATCTCCGTATATACCAGGAGGATATTCCGGCAATTATATGGCTTACTTCTGGCCTTAAGCAACATCTAAGAAAAATTACCCCCACAGATGCCTGACTATTCCATAACCTTCCTCTGATTTAATCGCCCAGACACCGGCTAGACCGCGAGATCACAGTCGGTTGCTTTTAATTGACCGCAGTACCGGCCATCTCTCCCACCACCGCTTTAATGAGCTTCCGGACCTTCTTCATCCCACCGACGTCCTGGTTTTTAACAATACCAAAGTCTTCCCGGCACGATTACACGGTCAAAAAGTAACCGGAGGGTATGTGGAGGTATTATTACTCAAAAATCATAATAAAGGACTCTGGGAGGTCATATCTCATCCAGGTCTTAAACCCGGTCAATGCCTTAATTTTAGTTTAAAGGTCAAAGCGGTCGTCATTGACCCAAATCACATCAGATTTCCTGATACTGTTAACTATTCGCTGTTAACCAAACTGGGCCTGACCCCGCTTCCCCCTTATATCCATCCCACCGTCGGAGAATCAATTCTGCGCAAACAATACCAGACAATTTATGCCAGATACCCCGGTTCCGCCGCAGCTCCTACGGCCGGTCTGCATTTTACCAAACGATTATTAAGTCAGCTAAAAATCAGAAATATTCAGTCGGAATACCTGACTCTTCATGTCGGATTGGGAACATTCAAAGCACCTACCCCGCAGCAGATTTCTTCCGGAAAACTCCACAGTGAATACTTCGACCTTAACAGTCAAACCGCCGCACGACTGAATCACGCCAAATTAAAAAAACGGCGTATCATTGCGGTCGGTACCACGGTCTGCCGGGTTCTTGAAGCCTGTTGTGACCCCAAAAGTCACCGGCTTTCCCAGGGTAAGGGAGAAACGGATATTTTTATCAAACCCCCGTATCAATTCAAATTTATCGACGGATTAATCACCAACTTCCACCTGCCGCGCACCAGTCTTCTGATGCTGGTATCCGCATTTTCTTCATGGCCGATAATCAACCGCGCTTACCAGGAAGCTATCCGGCAAAAATACCGTTTCTATTCCTTCGGCGACGCCTGTTTGCTTATTTAACCGGTTTTTTTGCAGACTTCCAGCCTTCGGTTACTCTTTTTTCCAGCTCTTCCACTTTCTGGCTGACCATCTCGCTGGCCTGGGCGGCAAAATCCCCGGTCTTGCCCGAAAACTCACCAAATTTCTCCGTCCCCTCTTTCACCGCTTTTTTCCAGCCCACCTGCAATTTTTTCCGTTTTTTTTCATCAGACAAAACTACCGCCGCCGCACCGGCAGCAGCTCCAAACACCGCCGCTTTTAAAGCGGTTCCCAAAGCAGATCCTCCTTTACTCTTGTGACTTGTCATGTTTAACCACACCCCCCTTCTTAATTTTAGGCAGTACGCTTTGCACCAAAGTTAAAACCGCCAGTTTAATCCCGTCTTTTAATGCCGCCGCATCCGTTGCCACTCCCTTCGCTTTTTCCGATACTACCCGGACGTTTTGCAGAATTCTGAACACTTCCGCGGTTATAGCCACCGCACATATTACTAACACCACAAAACCCGTACCCAGACACAAATAAAAATAATCCAATGATGTCATCACTCTGAGTCTACACTATTTTCCGCTATCTTTTCAATAATCGTTCATATCCCCTGTTATTACCGCCCATTCTTATCCACCACTGTGATCTCTTCATGTTTTTCCTAACCATTATCGCATTTTCCTTACCCCCGTCAGGCCATTTCCGGCACAAATAATAAATCGTTCTTTCTTTCCCCGGGGTACCAAATGCCGGTACTTCAAAGTCTGCCTCCCACAGAGGTGCTTCCGATTTCATTACTTTCCCAACAGCTTGCTGATAAGGCCCATCCGCCACACGTCCTGCAGGGATACAAGTGCCATCAGCGTCAGCAAAAACGCCATACCCCAGGAATTCACTTTCTGTTCTATCTCGGCTGATATCCGGCGTTTAAACAGGTATTCGAGCCAGATAAACAGCATCCTCCCCCCGTCCAAAGCCGGAATCGGCAGCACGTTAAATACCGCCAGGTTCACGGATAATACAGCCACGAGTTCCAGAAGCGGCAGCCACCCTTCAGCCGCCACCAAACCGGTCAATTGATATATTCCCACCGGTCCCGAAACTCCCTCCGGAGCTTTTCCGGCCACCAGATTTTTTCCGATTTGTCTTAATCCGTCAAAAACCCTGCCTATCCAGATTCCGGTTGATTTAAACCCCTGTCTGGCTACCCCGATAATACAGTCCGGATTGTACACTTTGCAGCTGACCGTGTTTACGTAAGGATAATCCGCAATCGTTACTCCCAATGCTCCCTGCCCCTCGGGGGGGTTTTTCCGGGGAACCACGGCAATCAGTTCCTCCCTGGTACCCCTTTCCGCAATCCCTTCAAAAAGCGGGGTTACCTGCCCCCGTTCGACAGTAATGCTCACTTTCAGTCCTCCCCAGGATTTCATCAGCTGTCCGAATTGTTGTACCGAATAAACCGGCTTCCCTTCAACTTTTACCACCCGTCTTCCACTGCAAAACCGGCGATAGCAGCCGGTGATTCCGGAGCAATTTCAACGACAGTTACTTTGGACTGGGTTTGACCCGGTATTCCCACCACCGAATACAGCCAGCCAAAAGCCGCCAGTGCCAATACCAGATTCATCACCACTCCGGCAATTATTACGGCTATTCTTTGCTTTTTTCCCCGGCTCCAAAAATCCTTTCCCTTTAATGCTCCGGTCGATGCAGGACCTTCTTCACCCAAAAGTCTTACAAATCCTCCGAACAGCAAAGGGTACAGCGCAAACTGTGTTCCCCGTAATTTAAACTTTATCAGCGGTCTGGTAAACGGCAGTCCGAAAGCAAACTCTTCCACCCTGATTCCCAGTAATACCGCAGCCATAAAATGCCCCAGTTCGTGAACCAGAACCAATACGGATAAAACCAGTCCGAAAACAACCCACGTCGGCATGTTCTCCAGTTTACAGTTTCAAATCTCTTAAAACAACACCATGTACTACTTCACCAACCCCTGCCCAACCAGCACTAACACCCCTAACGCCAATAAAGCAGCCGCTATTTCCACTTTCGTCATTATCTTGTCGAGCTTCTCAGCCCGATCCATTCTCTGCAAATTCTTTGCCCAATTTGGTAGTGTTTCCATATACTTATAATACTATAAGACCTTAATAAATACAACTATAGGCCTGAATATTATACTTTCATTAATTCCGCTTCCTTGGCTTTACCGGTATTTTCAATATCCAGCATCATTTTATCCATCACTTTTTGCAGCTCTTCCTCAATCCTCGTCCGGTCATCCTCAGGCAGTGTCCCGGCCTCAAATTCCCGCTTCATTTCACTCATTTTATCGTGCCGGATCTGCCTCAGTTTCACTCTCCCCTCCTCCATTTTCTGATGCAGCATCCGTACATACTCCTGCCTGCGTTCGGAAGTTAGTGCAGGCACCGCAATTCTGATGACATTATTATCCAAAACCGGGGTTAATCCCACATTTGCTCCGACAATATCCCTTCTGATGTCCCCGATAATCGACGGATCATAAGGGGTTACGAGAAGTGACTGGGGATCCGGAGCTGTGATGGTTGCCAGTTCCACTATCCGCATTTTGGCGGTTCCCCCGTATGCGTTGATTACGATATTTTCGACCAGCGTCGGAGTCGCCCTGCCGGTTCTGATAGTTCCGATATCCTGCTTCACAAACTCCAGTACCTTTTGCATCCTGGCCGGTACGTCTCCCAAATCCATATCCCAATAATATCACAAAGTCAATTTTCCGGACTATGAATTCCCGATTTTTCCACTCGAAATTCTTTTCCCTCGCGCCCTGGCAATTTGCTTTGGTCCCTCCTGATGGGAAAAATTCTTCTCCAATCTCTTTACCAAGGCAAACAAACACGAATAACATACCGGAGCGTCAGACTTTTTCAGTGCGTCTCTTATTTCGTCCAAAGCTATGTCTGGTCTGTACCCTGTCTGGTAACAAGCACCATACAAACTCCCTCCGTTTTGTATCAATTTCATTAAATCCGGATTAACTTGATTGCATGTTTCACACCCTCCACACTTTGCCATTTGGGAATTATACCCTATCAAAGGCTTTTATTCACCTAGACTTTCAATACTTTGAATTCCACCACCTGGATATTTTCACCCAGCTTGCCGATTACTTCCTTGATCAGTACTTCTATTGTCTTTGACGGATCCCGGACATATTCCTGTTTCAAAAGCGTTTCCACCGACTCCGGATCGCTGGCGCAAACATGCATTGCCAGTTCTCTGCCCAATTTCTGAAAATCGTCTGTTTTGGCCACAAAATCCGTCTCGCAGGCCAAAGCCAGAATAGCTCCCGTCACCCCGGTGTGATGCGCATAGGTAAACACCATTCCCGCTTTTACTTCCCTCTCCCCTTTCTTGGCTGCTTTCTCGATTCCTCTTTTTCTCAGCCACTCCGTGGCTTTTTTCTGATCACCGCCGCTTTCATCCAGCGCCTGCCGGCAGTCGGACACTCCCGCTCCCGTGGCTTGCCGTAATTTTTTAATAGCCAGTACATCCATATTTATTTTTTCTCCTTTACAACTTTTGCCAATACTTCAACTTTAGCCTCTTTCCCAACTTCCTCCTCGACTTTTTTTTCTATTTCTTCGGCCACCGCTTCTGCCACCTCCGGTTCGGATTTTTTCTCTTTTTTAATTTTTTTCTCCTTCACTTCATCCCGGGGTTTATCCCCTGGCTGAGACCGCTTTCCCTCTTCCACCGCGTCCGCTATAGCCTTGACAATCAATTCAATCGATTTTACCGCATCGTCATTGGCGGCAATTAAATAGTCCACAATTTCCGGCCGGGCATTGGTATCCACGATTCCCACAACCGGAATCCGCATTCTTACCGCTTCCCGCACGGCTACTTCTTCCCGATGGGTATCCACCACAAATATTGCGTCGGGTAAGTCTGCTCAATGCTGCCACCCCGCCGAAAAACTTTCCCAGACTGACAATTTCCCGGTCAAACAGAAGCCTTTCCTTCTTGGTATATTTGTTCAGTTCCCCCGCTTCTTTTTTGGCTTTAAGATCAGCCAGTTTGTGGATGCTTTTTGACAGCTGGGAAAAATTAGTTAGAAGCCCTCCCATCCACCTGACACTGGTATACGGCATCCCGACTCTGATCGCTTCCGCTTTTACCATATCCGCCGCCTGTCTTTTGGTCCCCACAAACAAAATTACTCCGCCTTCGGACGCCACCTTTTTTACAAAATCGCAGGCTGCTTCCAGTCCTTCTTTGGTTTTGGCCAAATCAAAAATATGCACTCCGTCCCTCACGCCGTAAATATATTTACTCATTGCCGGATTCCACCGTCTCTTCATATGCCCGAAATGGCAACCGGCTTCCAATAATTCCTCCAAAGTGATTTTCTTCATTACTGCTTTCTCCTTAATCCGCCACCTGTCAGAAGTTAATCAGGAGAAAATGACAAGTGTGTGAAATAACTTCCTTATTCTATCCCAAACTCCGACCTCTTGCCTAGTCCCATCCGCATTTTCAATCACTAGCCTGTTTCTCCCGCCGTTCTTAGCCTGATACATCAGCCCGTCCGCTCTGATCAATAAAATCTGCAGCTGATTCATCCGGTCTGGCTAAAGTTGCTCCCACACTTACCGTAATTCTTCTGTCTGTAAGTCCTGCCTGGCCTGCTACTTCGGACCAAATTTTTCCGCCCATTCTCTTGGCTGTCTGTTTCAGCTGCTTCTTCATCCTTCGCTTCCGGAATTATCAATATTAATTCCTCCCCCCCGAACCGTCCGGCCAGCCCGGTTTCTCCCTCCTCATCTTTAATTATTTCCGCCACTGCCTTCAGTACCTTATCCCCTACCAAATGCCCAAACTCGTCATTAATATTTTTTAAAAAATCCAGATCAATAAACAAAATCCCCACTTTCCAGCCGTGTTTCTTAGCCACTTTCAGCTCTCTTGCCAGAGAAGCTCCGATATACGCCTGATTAAACAAACCTGTCAGTCCGTCGCGGATTGCATCTCTCTCTGCTTTGACTAACCTTGCAGCCCATTTATCCGCCATCTGGTCGGGACTTAAAAACCCTCCGCTTATTTTCGCTAAGTCACTTTTATATCTGCTTTTACCCATTCCTTATGCGCTTTATCATCCCTGTCAATTTTCCGTCTGTCTTCATCTGACATTTCCATATTATTTTTTCGCCTTGATTAACTCCAGCAGATTTGCAAATAACATCGCTACCGTTACCGGTCCCACTCCTCCGGGGACAGGCGTAAAAAACGAAGCTTTACCCGCCACTTCCGGATCAAAATCACCGTGCGGATACCCCACATCAATACACACCACCCCTTCCTTTACCATCTGCGGCCGGATCAGCCGTTCCTGCCCGGTACAGGAAATTACTACATCCGCATCTCTTAAAATGTCCGCACTAAAATCATCCTTATCCATTCCGGCACACCGAAGCTCCTCTCACCAGTCTTGATCCGACCGTTCCCCTGTTTCCCACCACCACAATTTTTTGATATTTGTTTATTGAATTTAATATTTCTGTCACCGCCCTCACTGTCGCCGGAACTACCAAAGACCTGACATTCAGCCCGTCCGCGTCTTTGCCGGGATCAATCAAAAGACTTAATTTAATATCCTGAGACCGGCTGCCGGTTAAAGGCAGCTGCAGCATGATTCCGTCAACTCTCTCGTCCTTGTTTAAGTTGCTGACCAACCCTTCCGGATCGGTCGTGCTTTTCAGATCATAAGCAGTCAATTCAATTCCCAACTCCCCGGCTTTTTTCTTTTTAATGTTGGTGTACATTCTTCCTTCGGGATCCTGGGGATTACAAATCGATACTAATCGCGGCGCCCGTCCCAGATCTCCTGGTTATCCGGACCACTTCACTTTTAAGTCGGTTCTCGATTCTCCCCGCCATCTCCTTCCCGTCAAATATCACCGTATTCATGGTACCGGAAATTTGGCACATAACTGTTTCACTTTTAAATTGACCTCCCGGGCTTGACTTTTTGAGCTCAAAATTTCATCTATCAGTCCGGCAATTTGTCTCATTTCCGGCTCTTTCATTCCCCGGGTTGTTACCGCCGGTGTTCCCAGCCGGATGCCGGAAGGTTTTTTGGCAGAACCCGGATCATAGGGTACGGTGTTGGCATTAACCACTATCCCCGCCTCTTCCAAGGATACCGCAGCATCTTTACCCGAAATCCCTTTATCCTGCAGATCAACTACCATCATATGGTTGTCTGTTCCTCCCGTGCTCAGACTCAGACCCGATGCGGTTAGTTCTCCGGCCAGCACTTTTGCATTTTTAACTACCTGGCTGATATATGCTTTAAATTCCGGCCGGGACGCTTCTTCCAATGCAATCGCTATCCCGGCAATGGCTGCTTCATGCGGTCCTCCCTGGATTCCCGGAAATACCCCCCGGTCAATTTTATTAGAAAGCGTCGGGTCTTTGTCCAAACCTCTTTGGGTTACCATAAGCATCGCTCCCCGGGGACCTCGGAGGGTTTTATGAGTGGTAGTCATAATAATATCGGCATAAGGCACCGGCGACGGGTGCTCCCCGGCGATAACCAAACCGGCAATATGGGAAATATCCGCCAGTAAATATGCTCCGGTCTTTTCCGCCGCCCCGGCAAATCTTTCCCATTTGATTTCCCGCGGATAGGCGGTAATACCGGCAATAATTAATTTCGGCTTCTCCCTAACTGCCATTTCCTCCATCCTGTCGTAATCCAGAAAACCTTTATCATCTACGTCATACTGAACGGCGTTAAAAAACTTCCCCGAAAATGATGCCGCCTGGCCGTGTGTCAGATGCCCTCCCGCGGACAGTTTCATCCCCATAATCTTTTCTCCGGGAGAAATAAGCGCCAGAAGTACCGCGGCATTGGCCGGAGACCCGGAATAAGGCTGGACATTGGCATACGGTACACCGAACAATGATTTTGCTCGTTCTATGGCAATATTCTCTATTTCATCGATATATTTATTTCCCTGGTAGTATCGTTTCCCCGGATATCCCTCCGCATACTTATTGTTCAGTACCGAACCCTGTGCTTGCCGGACTGCCCTACTGGTATAGTTCTCGGACGGGATGAGCATCAGTGTTTCCCTCTGCCTTTTTTCTTCCGCTTTTATCAATTCAGTTATATTCATTCGATAATTATACCCGTTCCGCCTGATTATTTGGTATATTAGGGCGTATGGAAGAATCTCTTGAATACTCCTCACCGCTGACATGGGAGTCTTTTTACAGACCGGTGTCGGCTGCTGTGGAACGACAATTGTTTCCGGATGCTGTCAATCGTCTAGCCCCTACGTTTTTACAGATTTCCAAATTAGCTTCCCTGCCGACACCGGAGCAATTGGGATTTACCTGGACCGGCGACCTGTCCCCGTCTCAAAACCAGGCTTTTGCCGCACTATGGAACCTCAAAAACCATCACCCCGGCGAATACTGGGCAGGTCTTCGCCAGTACTCTACCGAACAGCGGTTTATTACCCAGTTCACTCCGAATTCGTTAGCCGACAGCTACCTTATTAATATTACTAAGGAAAGCCGGAGAGCTTGTACAGGACTTTTCTTGAACCGGTTACGGTACCGGAATTTCAGTCCGAATTACAGCGAAATATTAACAAAAGATCCCAAATTTACCAATCTTAAACCAAATCAAAAAATCCTTCTGACTTATATCGCCACCGCCACCATCGCCCGCAAATCCACTTTCACCCGCCACATTTAATCTTCCCCCCGCCGGTTACTCATTTTGCCACCATCCTCCTCATCCAATATTTGCCATAGACAGGACATCGCCTGAAGTCGCAATCCCGAATAATTCTCCGGAGGCTTTACTCCCCTCTCATTGGCGCTATCAATTATTTCCTGCCACCTCTTTTCTATCCTTTGTTGAAAATTGGTTTTCGGCGTATTGTATCCTGAAATGCGCCTCATCCAGTCGGTAAATATCAAAGCATATGAGATAGCCCCCATAGGAGGTGCTCTCCCCGATTTCTGCTTCCACCTCCTCAATCTTCCCAGGACTCTGGTTAAATCACCATTTCTCATAAACGTAGCCGCCGGACCTTTAAGTTGTTTCTTGACCTTCACCATCGCCTCTCCGAAACTGCATTTCTCACTCATCCCGCCAGTTTTACCATACTATTTCTTTCCCGTCGACCCGAATCCGCCCCGGCTCTTTCCTCCCATTGATTCTACTTCCACCCAATCGGCTTTTTCCCTGGGTAATACAAGCATTTGAGCTATCCGTGTTCCCTTCTCCACTTCGACTTTCTTTTTTGTAAAATTCCATACTGCCAGTTTCCACTCATCCTTATCTCCGCAATAATCCGGATCAATAATCCCGACTCCGTTCACCGGCATTAATCCCATTTTATGAGTCGAGCTTCGGACCGCCAAAATTCCCACATATCCGTCAGGAATTTTCATCACGATATTTAATGGTATATAAGCCACCTCTACCCGGCAAAACCACGGTATTTTTCCTGGTATATAAATCCGCCGAAGTCGCTTCGGGCGTCATGTATTCAGGTAAAGGCAGACCCTTATCAATTCTTTTAATTCTGATTCTCATCTTTTCTTCATCGCCAGAGCCAGTTTAACCACGGTCCAGATCCGGCCGGCAACGGTCAGTATCGGCGCATCCCCGCCCACTCTGATCCATCCGTAGCGGTCAGCCATAGCCAGATATGTCTTCCGCGCCCGGTACCATTCATCCTCGTTAGTGTTGTAAATATGTCCTTCGCCGGTCCGCAAATCCAGCCTTCTCGGTCCGTCGATTAATATCGCCACATCCGGTTCGCTGAATCCTTTATTTAACTCTTCCATTTTCTCCAAACCCAGTCCCCGGGTTACTCCCCAAACAATTCCAGTACCTTTATAATCCTCCGCCAGTACCGTTACTCCCGATGAGAGCCAAGCTCTCAGGGTCGGTTCAAATTCCTGCCGGTTTTGGGCAAACAGCTGTTGCATTTCTTCTTCCGGCAATCCCTTCTCCTTCCGCCACAAAATCTTTTTCAGTTTTTCCCCCGAGTCACCCAGATCATAAATCGGATATTCCACCCGCCGGTACGCCACCCCTTCATGGTTCAGCCTCTCTTCCAAAAGTTCCAGTTGTTTGGTTTTACCCACCCCGCTGGGTCCGTACAGTACAATAAAAAGTCCTTTGCCCAATGCCATACTCCCCAAAGTTTATCACAATCCCAATTTATTAAAAAATTACCGTCAGTCCGATGGCAATCAGTCCCAATCCCGCCACCCATTTCAAAGCTTCCCTCCACCCGCTTTTTTCTTTCGCTCCGGTTTCAACACTCATCAGGATATTTTACCACTAGTCTCCCGCCACAAATACTTTCTCCGGTCCCGGCTCTTCTTTTTTCGGGTTCATCCTCACCAATCCGGCAACTGCTTTAACCGTTTGTGCCATCTTTTCCAAAAACTGTTTATTAGTTTCCAATTGTGATTTTTCTCCCGTTTCCCGTTTAAAGTTTTCGCTGGCTGTTTTTGGATCCAGGATTATCAGTTTTGTTACCCCCAACGTAGCTGCCGTGACCGCCAGCCTGCCTGCTTCCGGCATCTCTCCGGTTGTCAGAAGTGTCACTCCGACAACCAGCGACATGATTGCTATATTTTCCGCCAGACTTCTCAACCCGCTGGGAATTTGTTCGGTATTCTCCCCCTGATCCATACTTTTATATCTTAACCCCCGGGATTCTTATTAGCTACTTCCTCCGCCGGAGTCTTTGCCACAGGTTTTGACCAGCTGGCAAATTTACAATTGGGGTAGTTGCTGCAGCCGTAAAAACTTTTGCGGCTTCGGGTATGTCTGATTATGACATCTCCCCCGCAATCAGGACACTTCACTCCGATTTTCTCCAGATAATTGGCTTTATAACCGCATTCCGGGTACCGGCTGCATGACAAAAACTTCCCGAACCGGCCAACTCTTACCACCACATCACCTGTTCCGCAGGTGGGACATTTTTCTCCGGTGGACTCGACTTCAATTTTTACTCTCGCCGCCTCCTGCCCCACCCTGACAATATCTTTTTCAAACGGTTCGTAAAACTCGGATATTACCGGCTTCCATTCCCGCTCCCCGTTGGCAATCTCATCCAATTCATCCTCCATTTTTGCGGTAAAACCAAAGTCTACAATTTTGGAAAAATTAGCTACCAGAAAATCATTCACCGCCACTCCCAGCGCAGTCGGCTTAAATCTTTTGTCAATTTTTTCCGCATACTGCCGGTCCTGGATGGTCGACAGTGTCGGAGCATAAGTACTCGGCCGACCGATGCCGCGCTCTTCAAGGGCTTTTATCAGCGACGCATCGTTATACCGGGACGGAGGCTGGGTAAATTTCTGCTCTGATTTAATATCCGTAAACGTTAGCTTCTCCCCTTCACTCATTTCCGGTATCTCTCCGTTACCTGCTTCAGGTAAATCACCGTTCCCGTTCTGTTCATTCAGGCCAGGGGTTTGTTTTGCATTGGCAGATTGGTATAACTGCGTCCATCCGTCAAAAGTGATTTTTTCTCCCTTGGCCTCCAGTCCGTATATTTGATCATCCTTCTTTCCGCTTACCGACACTTTCAGACTTTCACCGACCGCTTCCGCCATCTGGCAGGCCACATATCTTTTCCATATCAGTTCATACAACCTGGTCTGATCTTTATTTGTGGAGGTCGTAGGCTGCAGGTTAAGAGTTGCCACATTTGTCGGTCTGATCGCCTCATGGGCTTCCTGGGCCACCTTTGATTTGGTTTTATAAAACCGCGGGGTATCCAGAGCGTACTCCCTGCCGTAATGTCCGGAAATAAACTGCGCCGCGGCCGAAACCGCTTCCGCTGCCAGATTTGTTGAATCCGTCCTGTGATATGTAATGTTTCCTTCTTCATAAAGCATCTGGGCTACCTGCATCGTTTTCTTGGCACTCCATCCCAGCCGGTTGGCCGCCGCCTGTTGCAGGGTGGACGTGGTAAACGGAGGCGGAGGTGTCTTTTTGATTTCCTTTTTCTCTACCCCCCAGACTTGATATTGGGCAGCTTTTAGGTCGGCTTCCACTTGTTCTGCTTCCCCTTGATTTCCGATTACCGCCTTTTCTCCGTTTCTTTCCGTAAGCTGCACGCGAAGCGGTAACTTCTTCAGGTTTAAAAGATCCACCCAAATAAACCAGTACTCCACCGGTTTAAATCCTTCAATCTCCCTCTCCCTCTCAACCACCAGCCTGACAGCCACGCTTTGCACCCGGCCGGCGGACAACCCCTTCCGCACCTTTTGCCATAAAAGCGGGGACAATTTGTACCCCACTAATCGATCCAGTATTCTTCTGGCCTGCTGGGCTTCCACCAGCGGGATATCGATTTCCCGGGGATTTTTTATCGCCTCCTCAATCGCGTGCTGGGTAATTTCATGAAAGACGATTCTCCCGAATTTCTGTTTTTTGGTTTTAACCCCCTGCATCATCTCCCTCACATGCCAGGCTATAGCTTCACCTTCCCGGTCCGGATCTGTGGCCAGTAATATTTTGTCTGCTTTGCCTGCCGCCGTCTCCAGCTCTTTTATCCGGTCCTTTTGCTTGGTTACCACCACATACTGCGGCTCAAAATTGTTCTTAATGTCCACTCCCAATTTTCTCTCCGGCAAATCCCGGACATGCCCGTATGTGGCCAGAACACTGAAGTCAGATCCCAGATACCGGGACAGCGTCCGGGCTTTGGTCGGGCTTTCCACTACCAGTAAAGTCATGTCTTTTACCATCCCACAATAATACCCTCCCCGTCAACCCCTCCCTTCCGGTTGATAAATTTACTCCCCCAGTTCCTGCCGGATAGCGCCATATGGATAAGTGTCTTTAACATTAAAATACTTGGCCATGACTTTTCTCACGATCGGCGCTGCCACATTCGATCCTTCCCCGCCTCCTTCAACCAGTACCGTCACTGAAATCTGCGGGTCATCGGCCGGGGCAAAAGCCGTCAGCCATCCGTGTGTCCGGATTTTTCCGTCACCGGCCACATATTCCGCCGTCCCCGTCTTGCAGGCAATTACCGGAAGTGACTGACCATCCGCAGCTTTAGCAAAGGAAGCCGATCCTGAATCCCGTAAAGCCGCTTCATTCCAGTCAAACAGCGGGAAAGCCGTCCCTCCGGGACTGCAAGCTCCCGTCATCCCCTTCCTGATAATATCCAGAACTTCTTTGGAGATTTCTACCGTCGGACACTTTTCTCCGCCGGTGAATTGTGTCAGGTGAGGTTTACATTTTATCCCCCCGTAGGCTACAACATTGGTCATCAGATTCAGCTGCAGCGGTGTCACTAATGTGTCTTCCTGCCCGATGGCCATCTGGTATGTATTCCCCAGATACCAGCGTTCCCCTGAAGTCTTTTCTTTCTGGCCCGGACCCGCAATCACTCCTCCCACTTCACCCGGAATATCCACCCCCGTTGGCTCACCCAGCCCCATTTTTTCTGCCCAGGTTCCCATTTCCTCCGGTCCGGTCATTTCTCCCACTTTATAAAAGAAAGTATCGGTTGAACGGGTAATTGCCCTGGCAAAACCGACTATTCCTTCTGTTCCTCCTCCCCGGGTATAAAGCCAGTTGGTAAATACCGTTCCTCCGATCTCAATTCTGCCTGTATCCAGGTAAGTAAATCCGGGTTTAACTTTCCCTGCCATAATCGCGGCTGTGGTGGTTACCATTTTAAATGTCGATCCCGGCGGATACACCCCTCCGATGCTCCGGTTTAAAACCGGCAAATTCTCATCCGTGAGCACATTCGTAATCTCATCATTTCCTCGGATGAACAAATCCGGATCATAAGACGGATAGCTGACCATAGCCAGTATTTCCCCCGTTCCGGGTACACTGGCTACTACCGCCCCTTTGCCGGCTCTGGTCAAAGCCAGCGACTCAAAAGCCGCTTTCTGCAGATTAATATCCAAAGCCAGATGCAGATCCTGCCCGGGTACCGGTTCTTTCCGGCCGAGTTCCCTGGCTATCCCGCCCTGATTATCCACTTCCACCAGTCTCCCGCCGTCATCCCCCCTTAAGCTTTTCTCAAAGGCAGCTTCCGCTCCGCTTCTGCCTGTCATATCTCCCATTTCATACTTGCTTCCCCGTTCCTTCAAAATTCCCACTTCTTCCTCCGACACTTCCCCCAGATACCCTATGACGTGGGCTGCTACCGCTGCCTGCGGATACACCCGCTTCCACCTTTCCCTGCGGATCTTATTGACCGTTTCTTCAGTTTTTACATTTGTTGCCAGCACTTCACCTTTCCGGTCGTAGATTATCCCTCTCGGGGCGGACAGTTTTATCTTCTCCACCCGGTTTTCATCGGACAGCAGCCGGTATCTCTCTCCGTAAAATATCTGCAGCGAAGCCAACCTGACCGCCAGTATTCCCAGCCCGGCTATAACCGCGAGCCACACCAGCCACCCCCTCCTAAAATCCCGCTCCACATCGCTTCCCACCCGGCTCTTCCGCACCATCTTATCCGTTACCACAAAATCCCCGAACGACACTCCCGGCCTGAATTTCTTCATACCAAAACATTATACATACCCAAATAGACAGCTATCTCAATCCCCCCACCACTTTTACTTTCCTCAGCAAATTTTCATCCTCCAGCACTTTTCCGCACCCCCGGACCACAGCCGTCATCGGATCATCCGTCACATACACCGGCATCCGGGTTTCGTCCGAAAAAAGTTTTTCTATCCCCGCAATCATACTGCCTCCGCCGCACATCATGATTCCCCGCTCCAGAATATCGGATACCAATTCCGGGGGAGTTTCTTCAATCAGATCGGCAGCGGCAGAAGTAACCTGCTTCAACACCGGCATCAGAGCTTCCCGGATTTCATCGGAAGTAATCTTTAGACTTCGCGGCAGTCCCGTTTCCAGATCCCGGCCTCTGATGACCATCATTTTTACTCCCGACTTTCTCTCCTCTTTTTCCGTCATATCCTGAACACCCGGTGTCAGACTTTGAGCACTGTGAAAGGCCGAAACGTGCGCATTTCCCAAAGCAATTTTTACTTCCTCGGCCGTTCTCTCCCCCAATAAGACGTTGTACTTAAGGCGGATGTAATGAATTATTGCCTCGTCCATTTCATCCCCGGCTATCCTGACCGATTTATTGATGACTATTCCCCCCAGTGAAATCACCGCGATTTCACTCGTCCCACCTCCAATATCAATCACCATTACCCCTCCGGCATCGGAAATGGGTAAATTGGCACCGATCGCCGCCGCCATCGGTTCTTCGATCAGGTAGCATTTCCGGGCACCGGCCGAAAGCGCTGCCTCCTGCACCGCCCGTCTTTCCACTTCGGTCACACCTGAAGGAATACCCACCACCACCCGGGGCCGCGGTACCCGGGGAATCATCCGGCCCGATTCATGTACCATTGATATATAGTGTTTAAGCATTACTTCGGTCGCATCAAAATCGGCAATTACCCCGCCTTTTAACGGCCTGATGGCTTCAATAGTCGCCGGTGTCCTGCCCAGCATCTTTTTCGCCTCTTCACCGATTGCCAGTATCTGCTTGGTTTTTTTATGCCGGGCAACGACCGATGGCTCCCGGATGACAATCCCCTTGCCTTTGACATGGACCAGAGTATTAGCCGTCCCCAGGTCAATTCCCACGTCATGCGATAAGAGCCCGAATATATAGTCAAACATCCTAAGCCGCAATATATGATTAATAACTTGATTGTGCAAGTGCTAACTCCTAACTTTTTTTGCCGACCTATAGTATAATAATCCCATGGGTAAAGAAGATAAATACGGTTTAACCCCCACAGAATGGAATCAAATAAATCCTGGCCAGGGGAAACCCAGGGTAACGAGGGAGGGCAATCTTACTAAGATCATTTATCCTGATGGCACTACCATCACCAGTCACAAAAGTGTTGAAGACTATGGTTTTGTGTTAATGCTCGTCAAGGGTATCGGCCAGGTACTGATGCTTCCTGTTGCCCTGGTTCGCACCTTTCATGGAGATCCTTGCGAAAAACAAAGCCGCCTGGCAGGCGGTGATGGTTATCCCCGGAAAAAATAGATCCCGTAAACATTACTAAACCCCAACTAACCACACTTGATAAGACCTATATTATATCTTAATCCACTTGAAATTTCCCCAGTCTTCATTTAACATACCTCTTTTATGGCTTCAAACAACTTTGAATCATGTAGAATCTGGTCCGAACTTTCAAAAACTGGGATTTTGGGTAAATATCCTTCTTCCGAATGCCCTTTTTATGGCTGCGATGGCAGTTCATGCAGATTGGGAATAAACCCTTCCAATACACCTGCCTCAGCTGAAATAGTTCAGGGTTTGATCGCTGGTTTAGTGGAAGAAGCTGCCCACGGTCCTCGTAAACCCAGAATACCACCGTTCAACTGACATCTCTTGACAAGACCTATAATAATAGTGTATTATGTAAGACATGGGAAATAAACCAGAACTCGCCTCCATGGCTCACACTCCAGAAAATGGTCTTAAATACCTTTTTAAAATGGGAAAATTAGGTGGCATAGCCGTTGCATTAGGAGGTAGCGTTACCGCTGTTATCAACCATATTAACGCTGGTGCCTCAAAGGAAGCTGGTGACATGCTCACAGCCGCTATTAAAACCGGAAACACAGAAATGCTTGCAGGTGTAGCTGGTATTGGTCTTGGCATCTATGCCCTTGCTGTAATTGCTGACGTAATTACGGCTCCCCGGTAAAAACCTACTATTCTATACTCCTTGCTTTTTCCGCTTCTTGAGCCTGAGTTTTGCTGTCTGTTCTTCACTTAATTTCTTGCTATCGTCAAATTCGGAAACATCAACTGGTTTACTTTCCCTAATCCCATATATTTTCTTTAATCCCGCCATTATCTCCCCCTTCCCCAATCCTAATAATCCAATTATTTCATTCTTTTGCCCTTCATCTTCAACGGACCTATCCAATTTCTCAAGTATTTTCTGGTCATCATCAGAGGTCAAGGCACGGTATAGCCTCCAGACTTTTATCGTCAAATCGCTGTTTTCCGGTTTCATTTGTGCCCACAATTATACCGTATCGCGTAAAATTCTCCCTATTTGCTCTCCCTCTTATGCCGTACTATTGCCTGCTCCCGTTGTATCCTTGCCACCACAGGATCATCCGATACCCCGTGTCCAAAAAGTTTTTCGTACCAAGAATTTAGAACCGATACCGCAACGTGTTCCCTTCTTGAACCGGCAGCTTTCTCCAATTCTGAATTACTTGTGCAAGTCTCATGGGTCTCGTCTGTCATAATTTGATTATAATCCAAAATGGGTATACCTGTTATAAATTCTTCAGCCACTTGCCGAATTCTTCCCCGATCTCCGGATGCACCAGGCCGAATTCAACCACGGTTTTTAAATATTCCAGCTTGCTTCCGGTATCATAGTACTTTCCGCCTGTTATCTCTTTGGCCAAAATCCGCTTTTTATCTGCAAGCATCAGTTTCATCATGTCGTTATAATAAAGCTCCTGACCGGCAGGCAGATCCGCCACCACCCGGTCCAGATACTGTAAATATTTCGGGGGTTAATAAAAATCCCGAAACCGTAGCCAGATCAGACGGCGCTTTGTCTTTTCCCGGTTTTTCGATTACTTTGCTCACCTCCACCAGACCCGGCTCAATTTCCTTTCCCGCCGCATATCCGTACCTCAAAAAATCCTTTTCATCGCAAGTCCTGATACACCCCAAAACCGGACAATTATATTTTCTATAAACGTCAATCAATTGCCTGACCCGGGAAACCGGTCGGGCAGCAATAAAGTCATCTCCCCACAGATATAAAAACGGTTCGTTCCCTATCAGGTGCCGGACATTAAGAAGCGGCGTCCCGTTACCATATGGCCCTTTCTGCCGCACATATACAAAATTAGCCATGTTGGCAATCCGCATTACTTCCTCCCTGATTTTCCGCTTCTTCTCTCCCCCGCTTTCCAGAATTGCCGCAAGTTCCGCTGACGGTGCGTCAAAATAGTCTTCTATGCTTTTTTTACTGTATCCGGTGACAATAAAGATATCCGTAATCCCGGCCTCCACTAATTCTTCCACCACGTACTGGATCACCGGCTTGTCCACGATCGGCAGCATTTCTTTAGGCATAGCCTTCGTCTGTGGTAGAAACCGGGTTCCTAACCCTGCCGCCGGAATTACGGCTTTGGTCACCTTCTTTACCATGATAGGCCTCAATGTTACACTCCCCGCTTTTAAACCGCTAGTGTCTCTTCTCAGGCTCAAGAGGTGGCGGAGCTGCCATTTGCATGCCTATAGCCCCCTCCATCGGTTTTACCTTTTTCGAGCTGGATGTTGGATGAGGATGATCTATATTCCAACGTCTATCGGCTCTCTCGGTTTGTTCCGAATCTAATTGCACATCAATTTTTGGTTGCTTTGGCCTGTTTTTCATTCTCTCCTCAACCAGTTTCACTTGCTTGTCGTATTCTGAATAACTAATTTTTCTATCCACCATTTGCTGAAACAACTCCCCCAGTGGTGTTAATTCCAGTTGCCCGGTATCATCAGACATAACACTACTTCAACACATTTCTATAATAATTTCAAATATCTGCTAAACTGATTTACATGTCCTGGCCGGTTAAAATCATCCGTCTTTCCTTCCACCTGATTGTGTTTCTGGTTCCCCTGATTTTTCTTCCCAACACCTCGGAACTGTTTGAATTCAACAAGATGATTGTTACTTACATTCTGACTGCCGTTATTGCCGCGGCCTGGGTGATTGAAATGATACTCGAAAAACGGTTTATCTTCCGCCGCACTATGCTTGATTGGCCGATAATCATCTTTATCGGCATTCAGTTTCTCAGTCTTCTGGCATCAATCAACCCCCGCACTTCCTGGCTTGGTTACTACTCCCGCTTCAACGGCGGTCTGGTTTCCTTAATCTGCTACTCTGCTCTCTACTGGGCATTCGTTACTTTCATGGATTTCAAATCCACTCTCAAAATCATCACAACGGCTCTTTTCACCGCCGCTTTGATTTCTTTTTACGGTGTCCTGGAACACTTCGGTATTGACGCTTCGCTCTGGGTTCAGGACGTCCAAAACCGGGTCTTTTCCACCCTCGGTCAGCCCAACTGGCTCGCTGCCTATTTGATTATCCTTCTCCCCCTGGCCATCTCCCGGAGTTTATCGGCCAAAAAGCTGCCCCAAAAAATCACTTCCGCCTGCCTGAGTCTTTTAATTCTTGTTACCATTCTTTACACCAAAAGCCAGTCCGGAATCGGTGTCACTCTGGTCGTTCTTTTTGTCTACCTGCTGCTGGTACTTATCAGAAACCGCTCCTGGAAAATACTTCTGACCGGTTCCGGCATCTTTCTGGTTTTGGTTATTTTAAATCTTAAAATTATTACCATCAGTCTCGAATCGCTTTCGTATATCTTCACCGCCGGGGACATTACTTCCGTAGCCCGTGAAAAAAGCCTTACTACTATAGCCGGCAGCTCTTCCACCCTTATCCGCCGCATTGTCTGGCAGGGAGCATTTAATATCTGGCGCTCTTCCTCCAAAACCTTCTGGCTGGGTACCGGCCCGGAAACTTTTGCCATGTCTTATTACCAATACCGTCCCGTAGCTCATAACTACACCTCGGAGTGGGAACTTCTCTACAATAAAGCTCACAATGAATTCGTCAACTATCTGGCCACTACCGGGGTTCTGGGCCTGGGTTCATATCTGCTGCTGCTATTTTTATCTGTCCTGCAGCTTCTGAAAAACACTTTTCCCAAGCCCCCTTCCGTTCCTGAGAAGGACCGGAAGAAAGTACAGGTAAAAAGTTATTTACTCCCGGGCCTGGAGGGTAATATGTTGCAGATTGCCCTTCTCGCCGGCTGGTTATCGGTTTCCGTCACCAACTTCTGGGGTTTCTCGGTCGTCATGGTGCAGATTCTGATGTTTCTTCTCCCTGCCATGGCAATTACGCTAAACATTACTGTTACCCCGCCGGCATCCGCCGCTTCAAAAAACTATTCCTTCCCGCAGATTATCGGCTTTCTGTCCTGTCTTTTTATTCTGGGTTTTACCCTTATTGCCATCGGCAAATATTGGCTGGCGGACGTCAGATATGCCACCGGCCAGCATGACTTAAAAGCATTTACTATGACCGATGAAATAAGTTATATCCTTTCCTCATACAATAACTACAGCGAGGCTTTCAGTCTCAATTCTTCTGATCCGGCCATCACTTCCGACCTGGCCGTGGTCACTTCTTACATTTCAGTCCTGTCCTCCCAGTCCGATGCCACTACCAGCAGTTCCATGGCTGAAAATGCCCTGGTGCTTTCCCAAAAAGCGGTATCAGACAATCCCGCCCACCCCAATTACTACAAATCCCGGGCTCGGACTGCGATCATCCTCTCCTCCATTGATCCCAAATATCTGGATGTGGCAGTCCAAACTCTTCAGAAAGCGGAAGTTATTTCCCCTACCGATCCCCGAATTCCATACAATCTCGGTGTGGTTTCCCGATATCAGGGGAACATCGACCAGGCTATACGTTATTTTGAAAAGGCTCTCCGGCTCAAACCGAATTTCGGCGACGCGGCCGTCCAGATCACCGAAATTACCTCTTCCCCCACTAAAACTACTCAATAATTATTCCCCTGCCTTTTGACTTACAGGTATTACATAAACCGTGGGATACATGTTTTCTTCCCTTCACCTTTTCAAAATCTGCTTTTGGCCATCGGGCTGTCTCAACTTTTATTATTCCCTCACACTCCGGAAACTTTCCTTCCCACACACATCTTGTTTCCATCTCGAATTCAACCATTTCACCCGGACTTGTCAGATTCTCACCTTTTAAACTCATAGAATCGGATTCTAACGCATTTCCTGATAAAATCACAATATGACCCCTATTGTCACCGTTCCCCACCCGGTCCTGCGCCAGGTGGCCAAACCGGTTACCGAAGTAGATAAAAGAGTCCTGGATACTATTCAGAACATGACCCGGGCTCTGCTTTCGGCCAAAGACCCGGAAGGTATCGGCCTGGCCGCCCCCCAGATCGGAGTCCCGTTAAAACTCTTTCTCATCCGTCCCGATCTGAAAAAACCTCCGATTCTGTTCATCAATCCCGAAATCACTGTATATTCCCAGCGCCAGCAGACTCCGGAAACCAAAAAAGGGGTCTATGAAGGCTGTCTCTCTGTCCCCCACCATTATTCCCCCATCAAACGCTCCATGTCAGTTACCGTCAAATACCAGGTCTTGAAAAAAGTAAACGATAAATGGGAAATGATAAACAAAACCGGCGTCTTCACCGGTTTTACGGCCCACATCATCCAGCACGAAATGGACCATCTAAACGGGATTCTTTTTATCGACCACGTCCTGGCTCAAAATTCTAAGCTGTATCTGATCAAAGGTGACGTCTGCGAAGAAATCAGCCTCTAGAATATAAAGTTACTTCTTAACCGATTTCTTTTCTCTCTTCCGGATTCTCCTTCTCTCACCGTCCCTTTCCAAAGCCAACCTTATAGCCTGACCCATCGGACCTAATGCCTGTAAATCCTCAACCGACATTTGCCGAGCCGTATTAATATCACCGGAAACTTCAAAAATTTCTCTGTTACCTCCGGAAGATACCTGTAAAACCGTAGCTTTATTTCGCCGTCTCTTTTGACTTTGTTGCCCTATCTGCTTTTCTTCCGGGTGAATTCTACCCTCAACCAGTAATAATTTTGTCACTTCAGGCTCCAATTCAATATCATCACTGTATCCCAAAATATCAGGCGCTAACTCTTGCAATCGCGCATACTTCTCAGGAGTAATTAAATAACCTACTAATAACTCTCTCGATAGCGGCATAAATGCATTATAATCCACCTGTGAAGACCCGGTTAATCTTTTTCGGTTCCTTTCAAAACTATTCCGTCCAAATACTGGAACGATTATGCCGTGACTTTCAGGTAACGGCGGTAATAACCACCCCACCGGCCCCCAAAGGCCGGCATTTACACCTAGTCAAGAATGAAGCCCAAATTTACTCGGAAAAGCACAATCTTCCCTGTTTTACACTTGATACTTTGGATAATATCCCCTCTGATATTTCTCGGAATCCTCCCGATTTTATCGTCGTCTCCGGGTATGGAAAATTAATCCCCAAGATCTGGTTAAACCATCCCCAAATTATGTCGGTCAACATGCACCAATCATTACTCCCCCACTACGCCGGCCGGTGTCCTGCTGAATGGGCGATATTAAACGGGGAGACTCAAACCGGTGTAACTCTGATCCAAATGACGGAAAAATTTGATTCCGGGCCGATCTTGGCCCAAAAATCTCTTCCGATTGATCCCGAAGATACCCGCGAAACCCTCTACCGGAAGCTTTACGCCATGGGAGCGGAAATGTTAGTTTCCGCTCTACCTCAAATCGCTTCCGGCCAAATTCAAGCTTATTCTCAACCCGGCGGAGACAATTTTTACGCCCGCCAGATTACCCGTCAGGACGGCTTCGTCCCCTGGGAAGAATTTCAGCATCAGCTGAAAACAAACGACCGGCAATTGGCGACAAAGCTGCGTGCCCTGGCCGGCTGGCCCGGGGTCTGGACTACCGATCCGGCAGGTAAACGTCTCAAATTGGTTTCTCTTTCTCCTCCCCTAGTGCAGTCCGAAGGTAAAACTCCTATACCGTGGCGGCAGCTTTAGTTCCGGTCTCTGTCGCTTTTCTGCTTTCGCCTTTCAAAAGCCTCAGACACTTGGTACACAGCTTCATTCCCATCCATTTGTGCAGATTGGGTTTGAAAACCTTTCTGGTTCGCGGTGCCCGTTTCTTCCACCGTCCGCCGGCTACACCCCGCCTGTGGGCGTGAGTTCCGCCGTATTGGATTCCCCTGGCACAGTTGTCGCAAACGTATGACATAATAGATAGTGATTTTATCATTGCCCGGTACCTTTTACTATGTTGGATTTACTTTTATCCCAGCCTGCCGCTTTTGTATTGATCTTCGGTGGTCTGATTATCGCCATCGGGATCCACGAAGCCGCTCATGCCTTCATGGCAGACTATCTGGGTGATCCTACTCCCCGATCGCTGGGCCGTACCAACCTTAATCCCCTGGTTCACCTTGATCCCCTGGGAACAATGGTGATTCTGGTTACAGGTGTCTTTGGTTGGGGTAAACCCGCCCCCTATGATCCCTTTAACCTCCGGCACCCCCGTCAGGATACCGCCCTGATCGCTCTGGCCGGGCCGGCGAGTAACATTATCCTGGCGGTTATTCTGTCAGCTGTTCTGCATTTTGTATCATTTCCACCTATTGTCTATACCATTTTTATCCGCCTCATAATTATCAACGTCTCATTGTCCGTCTTTAACCTCATGCCTGTCCCGCCTCTTGACGGTTCAAAAATCATCGGATTGTTTATGTCCAACGAATCCGCTCTCCGGTTTCAAAATCAAAATGGCCTGATGCTTCTGGTTCTCATCCTCCTGCCTATTTTCGGAGGTTACTCCATCGCTTCCATTGTTATTTCTCCCATTGCCACGGCAATTCTCAGGCTTCTCCTGCCGTCGTAAAGACATTGACAGCTTGGTATAATTAAATTGTCCTGCCGAGAGGGCAAGAACAAGGATATTTTCCTTGACTGTTTAAATCCCTTAGGGCTGGATATAAATAAGTAAAATTATATATATCCTAGGGCATAATTCTGCAAAGGTCCTAGTACCTGTGCAGACATTCCCGATTCGAAATTATTTCGGGAGAGCTCGCCCACTTAAATGAGCCTCGGGGAAAAACCTTGTCTACCCAATTGGCGGGACATTTTTTTCGTGTAGCGTAGATTGTTGTAAAATTACTCTGGCTACTATTGCCGCCTTAGCTCAGTGGCAGAGCAATTGTTTTGTAAACAATAGGTCCTCGGTCCGAATCCGAGAGGCGGCTCCCAAAAACAAACACTAATTTGCAAATGGTAATATAATCTAGTTAACATGGACATTGACACGATAAAGAAGCTGTACTACAGAGAAAAATTAGGTTCACGGGAAATCGCCACAAGGCTAAATAAAACAGTTTGGCAAATTCTCCGTTTTATGAAAAAACACCATCTCAAATGCAGAACTACCGCAGAAACCAATAAATTTAAATTTAACAGAACTCCCCTCTCTTATAATAAAAAGGTTCATATGAACGCTCAGGAAAAACAATTATTTGAAAACGGTTTAATGCTGTATTGGGCAGAAGGATGTAACCAAACTAATAAAGTCGTGGATATGTCAAATTCTAATCCTAAAATGGTAAAAATATTTCTAAATCTATTAACAAATGTTTATCAGGTGGATCAAAAACGTATTAGAGTGCTTCTGTATTGCTATCAAAATCAGGATATTAATAATCTCAGAAAATTCTGGTCAAATTTTTTAGACATCCCCCTGTCCCAGTTCATTAAACCGTATATCAGAAAGGACTTTGATCTCAATAAAAATACAAAAATGCCATATGGCTTGGCACACATTCGCTACGCAGATACGAGATTACTGGCTCAAATATTCAAAGATATTGATATAATTTCAGGTAAACTTTGCCGGGATGGTGGAGTGGACAATCACACGAGTCTGTAAAACTCGCGCCTTATGGCTACCCAGGTTCGAATCCTGGTCCCGGCACAAATCTGCTACAATTACCCTATGGCTTTTAAATTCCAGTCCCATGTTGTCTATGAACAGCTAAGCCTTTTTACTAAAGAAATCTTCGTTCTAACCGGCCGTCTTCCCAATTATGAAAGCAATGGTTTGATCCAGCAAATCAGAAACTTAGGGAGCGGTCTCCTTCAGGATTTTGCCCAGGGATATATCCGTACCGAGCATTCGGATCCCAAAGTCGCTTTGGATAAATGCATCATTTCCGTCGCCAAAATCGCTTCCTTAATAGATCTGAGTTGTCAGCTGGGGTATATTGATCACCCCACCCACACCAAACATATTTTATCCTGTGACGAGATTACCAAGCGCTTGTACGAAACGCAAAAATCCCACAAGTAAACCGTTAGAAAATCAGTCGGTTATTACTTCCCGGCCGATCTCTTCTTTAAAAAAGGCGGCAATTCCGAGTGTGTCAGGCTTTTAATTTCCGGCTTATTCTCCTTCAATATTCGTAAAGTAGCTCTACTTCTGCGCTTCATTTCTTTTAGTATTTGATCCGTTTGCTCTTTTAATACGGCTACCCGTTCCGGGGCATCCTTTTCCAAAGACGCCAGGACCGCAGGCACTTTAATAGCCCAGATATCCGCAATCTCTGACCGGGTTTGAGCAATCTTTAATTTTGCAGCCTCCAGCCTCTGCCTGTCTGCTTCTAATCTCAGGTGTTCCCGCCAGGCTGCCGACTCAGGCGATTCGGGAAAGGCTTTGCTAATAAATTTCAATGCTTCATCCGAAACCTGCTTCCATGCAGGCGTATACTGCCTGATCAGGATTAAACGCCGGTTTAGGTTCTCATCTGCTTCCGGAGTTTGCCCTCCAAATCCGTTTTTCCTTTCAGGCATCGGTTTCACCTCCGTTCTCCGGTTTATTCGGCCCCCCGCAACGGGAACAGACCGAACCGGCCTCAAGCGTCTGGCCGCAATATTCACAAACTCTCATCACTCCCCGCTTCCTGTCCTGATCAACTATCAAATCGCGCAATTTTGTAATATTTTCCTCAACACCCTCTATCAAACGCCGGCCGGCATTTAATGTTACTATGTCACTCTTTCTCGTCGGTATACCGCTTTCGTCAACCCAGTTTGAAGCTTCTATCGCTGTTCGAAACAACCTCTCTTCGATTTGCCGCTTCTTTTCCATCAACCGCTGAATCGGTGAACTATAATCCATTTGGGCATCCTTTCCCAACTCAATATCAACTTCCGTGACCAGATCCCCCTGAGGCAGTAAACCTAAAACCACTTTCGGCCTGATCGGAAATTCATAAACCGCTTCATGCTCAAAAAGTGCCTTCCTGGCAAATTCTTCCGCCTGTATAAAATCCCGGTTTAGCAGTGCCAAATCAGCAATCCGTCTGATGGCATGATCCGCATCTCTGACCACCATTCTGGCCAAATCCTCATCCTTCTCATAATCCACCAGCACCATCACTTCACTTAAATTCAGTTTATTCTGGAGGGAATTTACTGTCGGCTGCAGAAATTGAGTTGCCTTTTGCCGCAGCAGGTCAAAGGTGGAAATTGAACCTTTTTGGATCAGAATATCTTGTACCGCCTGTTCCCCGCTGCTGATCTTGTCCAGGGGGAATTTTTTAAAATCCGGAGACCCACCCCTGGATTTCATCCGGCGTACGTCACTGACTGACAGATAAGTCGGGCTTAGCCCCCACAATGTATTTTCCAGTTCCGTCTGCTCTCCCGGATCCATTATTAAATGCGCCGTAATCAGATCCGGTATAAACACTACTTTGGGTGTTTGCCCCTGCATCGCCTCTAATGCCTGGTGAATTCTGTCATAAAACGATTGCAATTCCGCTCTGCTTCTGGCCAGAGCCATATCATTTGACCTGGAGCTTACATGTCGGTGTAATATGCCTGCCAGATCCTTGGCTTTTCTAATTCCCAGCAGTAGCTGCAGTTCAGCGGCAATTACTTTTTCTTCCCGGGTCGGAGGATATTCATTGTCCAACTGGCCGGTATTTACTCTTTTGGTTAATTCTTTCGCCTCACTTATAATTTTTGATTCCAAATCCCTGATTAAATCATAGTTTTCCGGAATAATACCCATGAATTTTTGCTCCAGACCCGTTACTACCCTCTCCACATTTTCAGGAAATGACAATTCCGCTTTTTCTGCTCCGGCTTTTCCGGCTACGGCATTTCCCAGACCGGCGATTTTCTCCTGCTGCCTGTCTATCCATGACATCCCTCCCCGGGGCGTTTTCCTGGTTAAAATATATGCCAGACCGATTCTGGCTAAAGCTTCTGCTACTCCCGGCTCATGGTTAAACGGTATAACTTCACCATCGGGTGATATATTTGTCTCCGGCGGCAAACCTAATCTCTCACGCCTTTCAGCTTGGAGCTGTGCCCATTTGGCCTCGTACGGATTTGGCATAAAGTAATAATTTCAAAATAATAATATCGGGCAGAAGAAAAACCGTTATGACCGGGCAGTGTCGCGGGATTTGCTCTTGTTTGTGTCAGTGTTTTGGCCAATATTACCGTTTTTGGGTATTGGTTTTGTTCGCACACCCTGCTTCCGGCTTTCCGCTTGTGCCATTGAAAATAAGGCCAGTGTTATTCTCTGAAACAAAGTCCCCCAGTACCCGGTCTGCTTTTCCCTTCCGGCCTTTACCGGTACTTCTTCATCGGGTATTTGCTTCTCTGTTTTCCTCCCCTGAGATTTTTCTCCGATCATGGCCCGCCACCTGTCCGCCCCGGGCGGCTGCCACCCCTCGGTTTTTTTCATGCCTTCCGCAAATTCATCAACTGCGGACTGTCCCGCCTGATATAAACGGGTTTTCATCCGGTCATCCGCTCCGGCCAGAAAAGCCCCGATTTTCCCGACTTTTTTATCATTTTCTTTAAAAGACATATGGTATTCTAACAATCAACCTATAATATTTCAAGTAAAAAAATACACTTGCGTCGGTCATGGTGATGGGGGGTTTAAAAAAAGCTCTTGAAAAACTGAAAATAAATTCAGTGGCTTAAACCCGTATCCATACAAACCCTGCCGACGCAAGTGTTGAGGTGAATCTAAATAGTTACTTCTTGTTGAGTATCCTCCAATCTTTAATGTTGGATCGTTGCCGCATGTAACCAGCCCTCTAAATCGTTCCATATCACCCTTACCCTTCTGGTCTCTCCCCCAATATCGTAATCATCGATGCATGATGTTTCAAGCACGTTTACTACTTGATTTTTTGGTATTTCGGCAATAATGGGTGTGGTTCCGAGAGGACCGGAGTGTAAGCGAGGCAGTGGGATCCCATATGACTGATGTGATTACCGGTGGGGATTTGCGGACAAACTGACTGGGTTGGATTTGGAGTGTTGGCTTGCGTTGGACTGGGTCCTCCTTGTGTTGGTACAACCATCGGAGTTCCGATTGGCGGCAAAGCTCCCCATTCCTCACGGATTTCGATTATGGTGTTATTGGCTGCAATAAAAGCCTTTAGAGGGAACCATCCCGCATACCAAATCAATCCTAAGGCTAATCCGCTTAGAGCTGCAAAAAACAGAACTGTTAGCAACAAATGGATTACTCCCAACATACGTCCTGCAGCATACTCTTCAGCTTTATGCCAAATCTTCAATCCGATCCATATTCCAAAACCAAACAGTGCCAATGCCCACCAGTATTCGGCTATGTAACCCGCTATGAAATTTAATATACTGAGAAATTTTTCAAACATTTTATTACCTCCTGGTCAAATCTTTTGTTGTTATTCATTTCTTATCTCTTATCGTAATTTTTATCTCTTTGCCTCCTTTCTTTTTCTGTCATTTCTCATTTCTTACCTCCATTGAAGGTACTTCGCCATTACCAGATCTATGTATTCCTGTCCCCCATACCAGTTGTAATGATGAGCGGCCTCAGCATAGCTTCCGTATTGGCGGTAATGTGATGCCAAAATTTGTGATCCCCAGAGAACATTCATTTCCGGATCTTTGAGTTCTTCGATTGTAGGTCGACCTTTGAAGCAATGTCCTCCGCAGCTTAAGGCTCCGCAGGCAATCGTTTTCGGGGTTAAATCCGAAGGCATTATCTGCATCAGTCCTACTGCATCACACTCAGACATCGCGTCCGGATCTCCTTTTGACTCTACATCCATAACTGCTGCAATAAACGCAGAGTCAATCGAAAACTCTTCGGAATTTTGGTCGATAAGGTCACACCAGCGTCGGATTCTCTCGGGAACACTTGATTTTAACGAACATTCCCCCGGAACCGGTGGAGTCGGTGGATCAGGTGTTTCACCCGAAACTTTCCCTGCCAGGTAAGCCGCCACCAGTATAAAAAGCACCAGTGCTGTAACGACTATACCCAGATTCCCCAGACATCCTCTTAACTTTTTTCTCACTACATAGTGACCTTTATGATTCCTGGTAACCCGGACATATACTCTCACCCTTAAAAACAGGTTGATTACAATGGCTGTTGCCAAAGCTGCAATCTTCCAGTTTGCTAAAAGAGTGATTCCGGTCAGCCAAGCCCAAAGAGCCTGTGAACTTATTTCTCTTATTTGCGGCCAGAAAAGCCATATTAAAGCCAGCTCAACTAACCACCACCTCAGACTCTCGAAAAAGGCTGACTTCCCTATTCTCCACCAATATGGACCATGATCTTTAATCCACACCAGTGCCTCTGATGACTTATGCGGAAATAACCACACAATCAACAGGAAGACAATCCCCGTCATCAGTAGTCCGCCCAGGCAGTAAAGCCAGGAAGGAATAGCCGGAGGAGTGGGATTTGGTGGAACTTCAGATTCAGATTCCATCCACATGGTCAGGGTATCCCCGTCAATCTTCCAGTGCAAAATAACCGGATAGTCAAAGGGGTTAGTTACCCTGACATCCATCTCGGCACATTTGTAGTTCACTGAGGGGATACATACCGTAGCTACATATTGCTGGGGTACACCGGGTACAGGTGCATGTGTCGGATTATCACGCTCGACCTCCAATTTTCCCATAGATGCCACATAAGACACCATGGAGGCTGAATTGCATGAACCATCACCGATTCCACCTGTACTTGGTACTACCATTCCCTGCTCCCTTTCGTATTTTTTACTTCCGAAAAAGGCGTTTACACTGTGTGTACCTGGGGTTATGGTCCATCCGCCTTCAAAATTGTTTAAATCCATCTGGTTCATTTTCGAAAGATCTTCTCCCGAAGTCGGCCAGGCAAAAAATGCACGGACATTGTGTTGATAATCCGTATCGCCGGGTTTTTGGTCACTGATGGAAAATTGGAATTTTGAAGGTTCAGGTGTTGGTACTGGTGTTGGAATTGGTGTAGGAATGACTTCTTCCCTGCCACGAATCAGGTTAAACAAAACCCCGAATCCGTCTTCCAGATATTTTGTTATCCGGGTAATTTCCGGGTGGTCGTCAAACCAATTAATGATGACGTCTAAAATTTTCACCCAGGCTGATAATTTATCACGCAGTTCTTTAAGTTTTTTAAGCCATTCCGGATCATTTGGATTTGGTGGATTTGGCGGTTCAGGTGGTTCAGGTGGTTCAGGCGGACCCGGAGGGGTATCATCTATTCCATCCCAAAATTGGTCATGGTTTTTAATGTTTTCCCCTGAAATCAGGTCCCTAAACCAGCAATGACAATGCGGTTCCGAACTCCTGCCGATTGAATCAACCCAACCTATCACTTCACCCGCATCCACATGCTTAATTCCGTTAACTTTGCATCTTAGATGTAGAGCTCCGAACTCGTATTTTCCGCTGTCGCTTTTTAAAGCAAAAACAGTGTTCCCGACACCGTCATGGTAACAGGTGGCAGTGGTCGTACCGGAAAACGGGGCTAAAATCTCAGTACCTCTCGAAGCTATGTAATCATAACCTTTGATAGGCCCTGCAACGCAGCTCCCGTCTTCACATCCGTCATGATAATAGGGTGACCCCCATCTCTCCAGGATGTACCAATCAGTACCTTCCGGGAATATAAAAAATGGTCCCGGGTGAGACGACGCACGTGTAGTTGAGACATCAAAGATGCTCAACAGCGCAACCAGGAGTAATAATCCCAGTGCGCAAAGTAAGACTTTCTTTCTTTCCCGCATGGGACACACTCCTTTCGTATCTAAAATGTATTTTTTTCCCTTAATAAGGGCCGAGCGGTACCGACCTGTTCACAAAAATATGTAACTCAGATCACCACTGCTCGGCCCCCAAATGGGAAAGTATCTCAACCTATAGACTGTAACTAATCTCGATTCACTTGTTAAAGTGCTATTTCCAACATTTCTAACTCATCGGCGCATATGCCGATCAGAAATATCTGAAATAAGGCAGATTAAATTACAATCCAAAAATGGCTTCTGCGAATAGAAGCCTTTTGGATGACCGCATTGTACCTTCTGCTGAACCTATAGTCAATCTAATTTTCCTTCTTCTGAAGTGAGAGCCTGGAGTGGGAATCGGACCCACGACCTCATTCTTACCAAGAATGCGTTCTGCCACTGAACTACCCAGGCAGCCTGTCCTATTATAACCGATGGCTATCTGGCGTCGTACATCGTTCTGATAAATTCCGGCAAGGACTGGTCACCCCTTCGTCCACCAGCCTCAATCCCTCCTGTAAAAGCCCGACAAAACCCGCCTTTTCCAGTTCCAGTTTAAACTCCGTCTCCCCCGCTCCGGAAGTAATCAGCCTTCGGACTTCATCCCCGATTTCAATTAGCTCATATATTCCCACCCGCCCCCGGTATTTGGACTGGTAGCACAGATCACATCCCCGTCCCTGCATCAGTCTTCCGGGATTTAATCCTTTCTCCCTGATATAAACTGCATGCTCGGGAGGTGTCGGCAGATATTCCTCCCGGCAATGTTCACATACCCGCCGCATCAGCCGCTGGGACAATACCGCCCGTAAAGCATAATTGAGCATATACCGGTCCACTCCCAGATCAATCATCCGGTAAAGCGCTCCCACGCTGTTTCTGGCATGAACCGTGGAAATTACCAGATGCCCGGTCAGTGAAGCCTGAATGGCAATTTTGGCTGTTTCCGCATCCCTGATTTCGCCGACAAACACAATGTCGGGATTAAGCCTTAAAATCATTTTCAGTCCTGACACAAAATCCATCCCGATATCCTCCCCTACCTGGATCTGGTTTATCCCCGGCATCAGGTATTCAACCGGGTCTTCCAGAGTCATGATATTGACTTCACCGTTATTTAGGTACTTCAGACAGGAATGCACCGTTGTCGTCTTCCCCGACCCGGTAGGACCGCATACCAGAAACAATCCGTACCTTCCCGTAATATTGCGTTTGATTTTTTCCGCCAGATCGGGGGACATTCCCAGCTGGTCAAATTCGGTAAATTTCGGCGCGTCAAGGACTCTTAGAGCAATCATCTGTCCGAAATTAGTGGTTACAATCGCCGCCCGCAGGACGTACGGATGTTCCTCCACGTCAAAGCGGATTTTGCTTTCCTGGGGTTTCCGGTTTTCCGTCACGTCCATATTTCCCAGCACCTTTATCCGCGAAATCACCTGGTCATAAGAGCCGTGCGGCATTACCCCGAACGTCTGCAGCACCCCGTCCACCCGAAGCCTGACTATGATTTCCTTTTCCTGCGGTTCAAACAGAATATCCGAAGCGGACAGCTTAATCGCCTGGGCAATTACCTGGTCTACAATTTCCACCGGCGAAGACATTCCCGAAAGTGAAAAACTTTGTGAGTCCACCCTTTTATTGTCAAGCGTCTTGACCTGGGTGTCAATCACCCCTTATAGTAAGTTGTTAGAAATTAGTCTTAAAACCTTTTCGAAGGGCGGTGAATATTTTTGGACCCTAAACCTGTTTCCTGTATCAATTGCCAAGCCGTAACCACCAATGATGGCCGGACAGTCTGGGTGTGTGAACAGTGCGGAATCGAAAATACGCCCGCCGCTCCCGCCCCGGTCGATGCAGCTGATGCCCAGGCTGAAATTTCCAGCGCCGCCGCTGCCGTGGAAGCCCCTCCCGTTCCGGAGGTAGCCGCCCCCGTAGTCGAGCCGCCGCTTACCATGCCGGTCACTCCGCCCGTTCAGCCTATCAGACCCGCACCGCCGGTTACTCCGGCTGCTGCCACCACCACCACCACCACTACGCTGCCTCTTCCATGGCATCCATGCCCTCTTTCAAACAGCCGGTTTAAATCGCAGTTTAAGTCTGCCGCTTTACCGGGATCGGGATAATAGGGTAAAATCCTCGCATGGCAAAAAAAGGTGCCCGCCAAATTTTTGGGTTTACTTGCTCTGTCTGTAAATCCCAGAATTATATTTCGGAAAAAAATAAGGTCAACATACCTGAAAAGATTGAGTTGTCCAAATTCTGTTCCAAGTGCCGCAAACACACTCCCCACAAGGAAAACACCAAGCTCAAATAGACTTTCTTCTCCCGTTTGGATAAGTTAAAATTACTCTTATATAGGGGTGTCGTTCAATGGCAGGACGGTGGTCTCCAAAACCACTAATGGAGGTTCGACTCCTCCCACCCCTGCATTTAGCTTCAAAAATTGTATTTGTTTAAACTCACTACTTACTTTGTTAATATTAACTTAATGTTTTGGGTAGTTACTCTTTCCATTATCGCTTTAGCTTTGCTGGGTGATGAACTGGGGGTTTTAGATGAAAAACCTTCAATAAAAGTTGGCAAACTATGTATTAAGAAACCCCTCTCTAAAAAAACAAAAGAAGTCGAAATAAATACGATAACTCAGGCTAGGATGCTTTTAAACGACAAGGGAATTTCCATTCTAATGCCTGGTATATACGGAAGAAGTGTTATACAAATTAAAGCAAAAGAAACGTGGGAAACTATTGCCGTTAATAGACTATTTAACCATTCCAGAAACAAAACAGTTGTTAATACTTTGCTTTCTCAAAATCCGTCAATTGTTGCCAATTCCATATTGAACGAATACATATCAGCTAGAAATATTGGAGATTTTTATATAAATAAAAAACAAATATTAAGAGGCTTACTTTTACTTGGAATAATTGCATTATTTCTACTTCTAGCAGAAATCTTATCCTGGTAAAGAATTAAATCTAAAGCTATTCAAGTTCACCCACCCGTTCCTAATTACGTCCAATAGCCCCTGCAAATTAGCTTCAAACTACTAATTTTCAATACATTCCGGTTTTATCTTTTGCCTTCTTAATAAATTTTCCGAACTTCCGGTCTTTAGCTCTTCTTTCCACCTCATTCATTTTGTAGAATTCAGTTTCTTTTTGTAATTTTTTGTAATTCAGATATTTATCTTTATCCATTGTCCCTGTCTCCACCGCTTCCAAAATCGCACAGTCAGGTTCGTTTGTATGAGTACAGTCTGAATATCTGCAATTCCGGGATAGTAAACCTACTTCATCAAACACATTTTCTATACCCGTATCCAAATCTCCCATACCCACCTCTCTTGTACCCGGATTATCAATAACTATCCCCCCGTTTTTCAAAAAATACATCTCTCTCACAGAAGTTGTATGTTTTCCTCTGCCCGTAGTTTCGCTTAATCCCCGCTGTTTTAATGTCATTTTTCCCAAGTAATTTATTTATAAGCGTTGATTTTCCCACCCCGGAAGAACCCAAAAAACAATATGTCTTACCTTTGGAAATATACTTTTCCAGTTCATCCAAACCCGTTTCCGTGACAGTACTTGTCAGAAGAATATAAACATCCCCGAACCTTTCTTTAATCCCGGTTATCTTGATGTCTAATTCAGCCTCGGAAATTAAATCAGTTTTATTAATAATTATCACCGGCTTAATTCCTCCGTCTTTGGCTAATACCAAATATCTCTCAAAACGATTCAAACTGTAATCTCTATCCGGTGACCCCACAATAAATGCCGTGTCTATGTTAGTCGCTATTAGTTGATTTTCATCCTTATTACTGTACTTCTTTGAAAGTACCGTCTTTCTGGGTAACACTTGACGAATAACTGCTTTTCCTCCGGATAATTCGTTTATCACTACAAAGTCCCCCACCGCCGGATAATCTTCTCTTTTTACCGCCAAAAACTGCTGTTTACCGGTAATTTTGGCTAAATATTCTCCATCCACCCCTCTTACTTTGTACGCTTCCCGGTATTCAGCCACCACCCTGGCTATCTCATGTCCGGTTAAATCTGACTTTCTTAGTCCTATCTTATAAAACCCGTCAAAACCTAAATCCTCCAGAGTGCTTGTTTGAGTTTCATTCATAAGAAATAATTATAACGAAAAATAACTTTTAGGATACTTATATCTAAACCACGTTCCAACATAGTCCTCCGGCCCTTTCAAAAAAAATCAGTACCTGATAACTGTATCAATCTATTAAACACTAGTCCATTGTATTTCAATACTTACTTTCCGTAGTTATTTGCCCAGATGGTATAGTCCAGATCGTCCACTCTGTGGTCGTTGTTAAAATCCCCCTGTCTTGGTCCGGTGGCATTGATTATTCCGTAGTTATTCGCCCAGATGGTATAGTCCAGATCATCTATTCTTCCGTCTCCGTTGGCATCGCCGGGTTTAAGCATTGGAGTTGGTGTTGGTATGGCTGTAACCGTGATAGACGGAGAGGAAGTGGGACCGGCTGAATAATCTCCGATTCTCACAGCCAAATCTGTAACCAAATTGTTAATACTTATAGGTAAATTTCCGGATGCATCGGAACTAATTGTTTGCGTAGAAGTTACTGTCCCGGTATGGGTATTCCACCACTCCGCTTTATACCCACTGTTAGGTGAAAACCCTGTGACTGTTACTGTTCCGGAAACTGCGGCCGGAGTTTGGTTGTTCCATTGATAATTAGAATTAGCAATCCACAGATGGGCTCTTTTATTTACCAAATCCTTCTGGCCCCAAGCCCGGACACCCCCGGACACATTAGCTACCGCATCCCGGTAATTTCCGTTTGACAGCGGAATACTACTGATAAAGTTGTAATATTTTCCAAATTCCGGCCGTAGATCCCGGCCTGAAGGGTAAATATGCTGGGTTGTATACCAATAACCGCTGTCAATTAAACCTCCGGGGTTGACCTGGCCCCACAAAAGATTATGCAGCCAAACACCATTGGAATCAGCGGATATGTCACCCGTATAACCATCTGTATTATTATCAGAATTAATTAAACCGGTTTCTCCGCGCATCACCGGCTTTCCTGTCCCGGCAATCATCTGATACAGGGGAACATCAGGAAGACCATTGCCGGGATGAGCGGTGTATGAAGCAGAAGCTGTATCGTAGAAACCGCTGTTGGGATTATCCCGACTGATATAACGGTGAAAATCAGCATAGTCAAGATTGGAATAGCCGGGATTAGTCCAAAGAGCAGTCTGGGGAAAACCGGCCCACAGGGAGGTCGTAACCAGATGGTCATTCGGTTTAAACTGGTGCATATAAGCGCCAAAATTATTAGCCAAAGTATAGTGTAAATCACTTCCCGGATCGCCTTCATTCAGAAGTTCCCAGGAGTGAATATTTGTGGAATAACCCCAGCGGGCCTGCAGATAGCGCCACCATGCCCGCTGCAGCCAATAGACTTTTGTCATATCACCCCTGTAGCCATAAAAACAGTTATTCCCCGGACAGGAAGCGGTATCGTTATCCGGAATATTATTCCCGTCATAATCAATGTGGTTTAGGATATAATCATTTTTATCCATACCTACCACCTTTAAATAAATACCTTCCTGATGGGCTAAATCAACTACTTTATCAAAGGCATATGATTTTTCCTGCTGGAAATATTGATGATGTGCCATCAGGGCCTTAGGAATAATATTCGGTCCCAAACCCCCTCCGGGTAAAACCTCCTGGATTGTTAGTTCATCAATAAATACCTGATTGGAAGGATTCGGCCGGCTAACATTTTCCATTACCACATACAGCATTGGCAGAAAGTTGATATCACCCGTTGTCCAATCACCTGTGATTGTATCCCAAGTTCCTCCGGAGCTTATTTTATCAGCTGCAATTCTAATTCCCGCAGTTGGTAACGTCGGATCATCAAGCCAGCCGCCACCGGAGATCGTCCCTCCCAGTTTCATTGTAAAACCATATGTCCCGGTTACTCTCGGTCCCGTTAAGGTCCTCGGTGTAAAAAATCGGGTTGAAAATCTATAGGTGGTATTTGGTTTTACTGCAGGCGTCCTGTACATCCAACCAATTGATGAATAATCACCGTTTTGGCTGTATAACCTTTCCCAGTCACTGTCCAGTGACAGTGAAAAATCATGACCGGGGTAGGCATAATCCGCAGCTAACATATCCCAGTCACTCCCCAACGAAGCATTCCGCCATGGATTGTCAAATGATCCAAAGATCGACCATTGTGATAACCACATCCGGATTAGCTGAATACCATTATTACCCATTATCGTAAAATTATCCCTGTTTCCCTGTACCGGATCATTCCATGAAATCTGATCGAAATTCATATTGTAGCCCAACCCGGGAAAGTATGTCCCGTCACTAAATTCAAAGTAACGGGAGTCTTTTTGTGATACCCTGACAAACCCCTTACTGGTTCCGCTGGTAACTGTAAAGGACTGGTTGGTTGAAGTAGAACTTCCTCCGGCATCCTGAACTGTTAGCCTGTACATCCAGTTACCTGAAACATTTGGTGTAAATCTTACTTTCCACATAAAAGTATTTTTCGGATATATCCAATCCTGTCCATTTTTTACCTGATAATCGAAATCCTGATAATAAAAAGCCGGTTGGGTATAAACAGTTTGCCAATTATCGGAGGTAAATTGTGCATTAACGGTTATCCCCTGCCCGGACTGTATCCCTGCCGGAGTCTGTGTATCATACGGCCACTGGTAATTGGTAGCGGTAACCCCGGTTAAACCAAAAGAGATTTCCAATTTCTCGTACCTAGGAATTTGGTTATTGGGGTAGTCTCCCCTGTTATCGCTGATATTGCTAATTGCCGGGGCAGCTTGAATACGTGCCGGATAAAGGAAAGTGCCGACAGCTAATCCGGCAAAAATTATTATTACCGGATTACACAGGAATGATTTCATGAGTATTACCTTTATCATGGGTCATAATATTTTACGTGTCAACGGATAAGAGAGAGGGGTTACCTTCCGTAGTTGTTGGCCCAGATCGTGTAGTCCAGATCATCGACTCTGCGGTCGCCGTTAAAATCCCCCTGTCTTGGTCCGGTGGCATTGGTTATTCCGTAGTTATTCGCCCAGATGGTGTAGTCCAGATCATCGACTCTTCCGTCCCCGTTTGTATCTCCGCGCATTGGGGTTTGTGTAGGAATACTTGTAGGAATAACACTGGGAATAGATGTCAGAACCAGAGTTGGTATTGTTGTTGGAGCTACTGTGGGAGCAATAACAGTTACATTAAGGCAGGAATTAGGCCCGGTACAAGCATAAACCAAACCTCCGATGCCGCCAAAACCAGCCGGACGGCATTCAGCCACTCCATCGTTCCAGGCTCTGCAGCAGACCGAATATGTTCCAATAGCCGGAGGGGTCCATGATGTACTTATTACGGCATTTGGCGGTGTAATGTCCTGGTATGTAATGCGGTTAACGGTTCCGTTGAAATAATTTATTTCTCCGCTTAATGCACTACCCGGAGAATATACGCTTGCGCTGTATGTGCCGGAACCGCCCATAATAAGATTAGTAGGGCCGGTAACATTACTGCAGTTGGGCTGAATCGGTGCTTGTGTTGGTATAGGAGTGGGAAATGAAAGTTGGTATCTGCGGACGCCAATGCTGGAATTAAATCCCCAAAAAGTAGGATAAGGACCTCCGGTGTTACCGGCATAATATACACGCATTTCATTATTCTGGATATAAGCATGAGGACTCCACATCAGTGATCCATCCCATCCGCTGCCGTTACTTTGAGCCAGCTTGACCTCCCCTGAGAAATTTATCCCGTCAGTTGATGTCGATAGGTACATTACGTAGGGAGCATCATTTACGTTGCCGGGATTATATGAATATACATAATAATATATGCCGTTGGTATATGTGACCCTTCCTGCCTGAACCGAGCGGGTGTTGGGGAGATTAACAAATTCACCGAATCTGTGTCCGTCCGTACTTTCGCTTCGGTATAAACCGCCGCCTCCGGCGATATACAGAATATATTTATTATTTAAAAATATCGGCGAGGGTGTTTCATAATAACCTGGTATGGAAGGAGTCTCAATTTCCCCTAATTTGGTCCAATTTACACCCGGAGAAGATGCAGTTGCGTGCATAAGAAATAAAGTCATAAAGCTATTACGGTTAGCAGTGACATAATACATATGCCATATTCCGTTATTGTCTATTAAAACACCCGGACTGCATGACAGATCATCTTTCGCGGTGCTGTCTGTTCCTTCCACTACTATCATGTCGTTGGACTGCGGAGTTGTCCATCCGGATAAACCATCCGTCCAGCTTTCACGCCTATAAACTTTGTCTCTCCAGAAATCGTTAATCGGTACACTTTTACAGTAATACATTAACCAGCTTCCCCAGCCTGGTTGATGCATAATATAAGGAGAATACTGGGAATTGTAAATTCCGATGGGACCGACAAGTTCCGATTTTGATATTTCGGTTATCTGGATTTGGGCATATACACGAGGGATTCCCAAGAAAATAAACGCAATAATGAATAATATACGAAATATTACTTTCATATATCTATTATAGTTTAAAACGATTGTGTTAAGTATTGATTATCTGGAGCAACTTGTCCGTTTTAAGCCACCTCTTTATTGAATTTATTTACCATAATTGTTTGCCCAGATGGTGTAGTCCAGGTCATCTACTCTGTGATCATTGTTAAAATCCCCCTGTCTTGGTCCGGTGGCATTGGTTATTCCGTAATTATTCGCCCAGATGGTGTAGTCCAGGTCATCCACATGCCTGTCCCCGTTGGCATCTCCGGGTATGGAGGGTATTGGTGTCGGAGTCGGAGCGGGGGTAGTGGTAGTTGTAAGAGTAGGTTGAGGTGTCGGAGCAGGAGTTGATGATCCGTTTGATACAGCTTCGATGGTTGTAACTAAATTATTGATATAAAAAAGATCCCCGATGGCTGTCGCCGGAACATCCAGGTATTTGGCCAGTTCTTCCCGCGAAGATTTTTGAATATATGCTTTAGCGTTAAACATTGCCTCATAATCATATAAAGGCTGTATTGACCCCTCCGCATAAGTAGCACCAAAACGAGAGACAAACCAGTAAGGGGCTATCCAACTATATTCATTAATTGCTGCAGATGTTTTACCTGGCAGCGTTTTGGGATAGATAATCCCCCAGCTCGGGAATCATGAGCATAAAGTTGGAAGCAACGGACATGACATGGGTATAATCATTGGCAGTATCGCCGGGATTACCGACATCTTTGGTAAAACCGGCAGCCCGGGCAGCCAGCTGATTGTTAAGCGTGGTTTGGGCCCAATTAGCTTCGGAAGTATTGCCCGCCATTCTGGCTAATTCCAGATAGCCTTTGGTACCGGCAATAGCGGCATTAAACTGGAAAGGGAAAGGAAAAGAAGCAGATGAACTGGGCCGGCCACCCAAAGCACTGAAAATCGTCTGTGCCTGGGATGGAAACACTTTCGCATACTGCCACATTCCGTAATCCCTGTAGTAGTTGTAGACCATCCCTGTATCCCGCGGTCCGAACGAACCCATCGCATTTAAAACATCCTGGGGAAGCTGAAATGGTTCTCTGGAAGTACCCGTATTCCAACCGTTATGTTCATATTCAATCGGAGAATGGTTGGTGTATTCACTTTGGAGGTAGGTTCTTAATTTGGTCTGGGTCGCAACCGGGAGGTGAAAATATGCCCGACCCAAGACTGCCAATAATTCGGCGGTATTATGAAAATTATCCATAAAAGCTTCTCCAAAATTCCGGGGCATACCTCCGTCAGAATTACCGGAAATGCTATACGCCGGTTTCAGATGTCCGGCATTAATCATTTTATTGACCTCCCTGTCCAGACGGCTAATCAAATCGTTGACATTCACCCCCGGATTTGTGGGAGCGGTATTAACCGTGACGCGCGGGGTAACCAGACCCGTGCTACTGCCGGAACCAAAAGCTAAGACAGCGTTACTCCGGTGAAGATATAAATGACCCTGGTAGGGAACTATGGGATTATTGTCACCATGTCCCCCGTAGACTCCGTTAAAAGTCCCATAGAGCTTGTTGAGGCCGGATTCGGCTTGACCCCAATACATCTGGTCGTAATTCGGAGCCAGGGAGTCTAAATTATATGACCATAGATATCCCCCTCCGGTGCTGTCGACGGTAAACCAATCTGCATCCCTGTCACAGCAAAGTACCTGATAGATCACTTTGCCGCCTGAAGAAATAGCCATGGGTTCGTCACTTGCATTCATACTTCCGGGATTACATAATCCGGTTCCGCACCTTGGAACCGTAATTGTATTCGTACCGATAATCCAGCCGCTTGCACCACCCCTTGTCCCGAAAATCGCTCCCTTATCTGTCCAAAATGTATTGGTCTGATAGATAATATTATCAATGCCGTTGACTAAGGGTGGATAGCGGGAACCTGCCCGGGTGCCGTACCAGGCTATGGGTGCGTAATACCCGTTACCGTAGATATATTCGGTACCGTTCGCGGCATTTAAAACGAAATAAGTACGGCGGTAGGGCATACTTTTAAGATAATCGGCAAGATTTGTCACATCCATTCTTAACCCGTTTCTGGGACCAATGTCTCCATTCGGTGAAGCGGATGTATAAAAAAAGTCTTCGGCATCAAGATTTTGGAGATCCCAATTTCCCGGTACAGATGGGCCGACCGTCCGATATGGTGTCGTGCCGACAAACACCACCTTATCCTGATAAACTACCGGCCACCAATTACGGAAACCCAAACCGGGCAGCAGATTAGATTTCCATACCAAAGCTCCGGATACAGCGTTCAGCGCGTAACCATGGCCATCGTTGGAAGCAAAATACAGGGTTTGATTATTGGTCGATATAGCAGCCGAAAAAGGAATCGGCCCGTCAGTTTGATAACGCCATGCCAGTTGTCCTTTTTGAGCATGATCATTTGAGTAAATTGCATAAAAATACCCGTCTCTGTTCCCCAGATAAACCATATTATTAATCACCAACGGGTTTGTGTCATAGCCGGCTCCGGCTCCGTCGTAAGACCACAGTTTATTCCCGTTTGTAATATCAAGGGCATACAACTTATGGTCAAACCCGCCCACATATGCTACCCCGTTATAGATGGTAGGTGAATTTCCCAGAGGCATATCAGTGGGAAAAATCCATTTGGTAGCGCCATTGCTTGGATTCAGAGCAATTAACCCTTTGGCTGTTGAGATAAACAGAGTGCTGTTGGCAGCTATTATCTGTATATATGGGGCTATATATGGGTCGATCTGCCTATACCATAATATCCCTCCGCCATGAACCTCTTCAGGAGTCCAGGAAGTCCGCTGCTGATTGGCCCCTGCCATCGGCCAAGTGTTTTCTGTTTGAGCCGAAACACTCCCGACCCAAAAACACAACGTTATCCCGGTAATTAATATCCCTAATCCGCATGCAACTATTCCCTTCCTGTATCTCATAACCGGATAACCTCCTTACTAAATATATCTCTTTCCGGCTCCCCCTGCAAAAAATCTGCAACTCGTATCTACAATAACACCAAAAAGGTTATTTTTTGTTACCTCTTTCCCATAAACTGAAAACCTCAACCAGTATTAGGGTAAATACTGATATTACAGGCAGAAAAACAAGAGCGAAGACTTTACCCCAGGGTTCAATAAAATACAGAATAAACGCAATAAATAAATATGCAATACCAACCATTAAAATGCTTGATTTAAATGTTGTTCGTTTCCCTTTTCCCTTTTTCACCGATTGAATTATTCCCAACACCACTGAAACAATGACAACGAAAACAAAAATAACAAAAATTAGAATTGCTCCCCAATAAAGTGTTGCCAAATCATCCATCCTTATCAAATTCTAGCATATTCAGCCGTAAATCTGCTAAATTCTTGAGCGAAAGTATTGTTGTGCAAATCTCCTGTACATCTCTCCCGCATCATTCGGAATCTCGTATGTAATCACCAGCTTTTTGTCATAATTTTTGGGATTAGGTGTCAATCTCGCTGATGAATCAACCGTGACAGCCCAGCAGGTCGTCAGATCCAACCTTTCAATCCCGTCTTTTTTTTGATTAAATCTGACCACCTGCTGACCTACAAACCCAAGCTTCCCGGGATTGATATCCAAACCTATTTCCTCTTGTGCAACTCTTTTTAATAATTCTTCCCACGAATTGTCAGTCATCAACACTCTTACCCCAAAAGTCGCCAGCATGCCTTTCATAGGCGGATTCAGCCGTCTGCCCCAAGCTATTCCTTGCCCCTTAACATCTACCAGTATATCTATACATGGCATGGGAAACAGCTTTAGGTGCTCAATAAATTGTTCATACGGTACCCAACCCGGCCTCTCCACCCCTTTCATCATAAGAGCATTATACCCAAACCCTCCAATTCAGGCTAAACCTGGTTCCAGTATAATCATCCGCCATCCCCTGTTTAAAAAAGGCCTATGTTATAGTTAATAAATGGATCCGCAGGTTACTGTCCCGGAAACCCCGCCGCCGCAAAGCCCGACCCCTCCGGTCTCCTCAACTCCTCCTCCTTCCAAATCCCGTCTGCCGTTAATAATCATCCTGGGTTTATTGTTTTTTGCTGTTTCCGTATCAGGAGGAATTTTTTGGTGGAGCAGATCCCGCCCCCAACCCCCGTCTCCGGCTGATCAGGCACTGACTCCTTCTCCTTCACCTGAAATATTTCGCCTTCAGGCCGGCGTCCAATATCTCTCCGGAACTGCCTGGAAGCTTGTGGACGGCCGGAAAACCGAAATCAGGGAAAAGGATATTTTGTCTGAAAATGATGTGATATCAACCGATCCCCAATCCCGTCTGGTGCTGGCTTTGGATGACGGATCAATCGTCCGCCTGGATGAAAACACCACTCTGGCCTTAAGTGAACTGAAACCCGAAAAAATCAGCTTAAATAACCAAACGGGCACGGTCTTTGCCCGGGTTCAGAAAGACCCTCTGCATAAATTTCTGATCCTGGCCAAAAACATCACCGTGGAATCTTCCGGCACTGCTTTCCTGGTTGAAAATACGGACGAGGTCAAAGTCCTGGTCTATGAAAGTGCGGTCCGGATTTCTACTCCGAGCGGTCAACCGGCTGAAGTTAAAAACCAACAGCAATGGTCGGAGAGTCAGACCGCACCGAAAAAAATCGATACCAAGAAGCTGGCCAGCCGGGAATTTGCCGAGTGGAGTCTGAAAGCAGAAAACGTCGCTCCCTCTCCCGTGGTTACCGAAACACCCGCCAAAAAATCTGAACCTGCAAGTGGTATAACTTTAACCGGCAAGATTGCCGACAATGGCATCCTTTTGGAATGGAATATTTCGGGCATCGATACCCCCAACGGGGTTAAGGTAGTCAAATCGGATATTACCAATCCCGTTTATCCCGGAAGTGAGTTTGTATACCTGTCAGACCCCGCTGTCCGTTCATACACCTGGACTATTAAAGACGGCCGTCAGTGGCATTTCCGGGTCTGCCGGTATACCGGCAATGTCTGCGGGGTTTACTCAAATGATATCAAGGTTACTGCCCCTGCAGGCGGCAAAACCTCTGAGCCGGGTCAGGGCCAAGTCACCGGCATCAGCCTGACCGCTGTGAAAGGTGATTCCGGAAAAGCCGTACTTGAATGGTCCGTTACCGGTACTTCCTCTCTGGGTTTTAAGATTGTCTGGTCTGGAAATTCCGATCCCACTTACCCCACCCGGGAAGGTGACCAGTTCCATTATCTTTCAGACCCTTCCGTCCGCCGGGACGAAATTACCGGCCTGGAAACCGGTAAAACCTATTATTTCCGTGTCTGTGAATATTTGGGCGGAAGCTGCGGTACCTACTCCAATCAGGTTTCCCTCCCTCTGTAAGTTCAAATGACCTATTTTCAGTGATTGGCGGCGAGTAAAATCCGGTTAAAAAACACCATCCTTCTTCTGACATACTCCCTTATCGGGTGATTGTTCAGTTCAATCTTCAGATTTCTGTATTCAATTAAATAATCGGGATTGTTTTTCAGCAAATTGAATAACAAAATCTGGTTGTTAAAATCCTTATCTTCGGGATTCGCCACATGCAATTCAGCCGGGGATCCCTTGTATCTAAATTTCCATTCTCCAAACGTTTTCCCCCTCTTTACGGGTTTACCGAATACGGAGATTATTTTGGAGAAAGTTTCAGAAAGCAAAGCTGACGGCGTAACGGCGTACAAATCTATATCTCCCCGGCCTTCGATTTGCATCCCTATAGAGCCGATCAAATATAGATCCAGTTTCGGACACAACTTTTTTATTTTCCTTATCAATTCCTGAGCCCGGATATTTGATTCGGGATCATAGGGGTAAATTTTCAGTGTTTCTTTTACGGAAAATCTGTAGGGATGTATCCACAATAACACCAAACAGTATAAATATTTCCTGGGGTTTTTAAAAAACCGGGTGAATTCAGTTTTGATATTACTTGGCATACTCAACCTTTAAGTGCAGAAAATTATAATATTATAGGTCGTTTTTGTCAACCTGATTGACGTTTACATAGATCTATATATACTTACATTCAGAATGTATTCCCGCCTCCACCGCGGCATGGCTCTGTTGCCCTTACTTCCGGTATTGGTTTTAGCTATCGGCCTTATTACCAGCGTTATTGTTACCCAAAGTCCCCAGCGGATATCTACCCGGGCTGCCAACGGTGATTTATGCCGGGCTAATGGTTTCAACTGCTACCCCAACTATTATTACTGTCAATATACCTATTCTCAGTTTAACGACTGCAATGCCGGTTATAAGTGCGGATACAACTGTGCCGCCCCGACTGCCACTCCCTACCCTACCCCGGTTCCCTGTTCCGGAGACTGTATTCCCAATGGTGAAGACTGTTATGATCCCGGATCCGGCCATTGCCAACCGAATTTTATCTGTTGTGACCGGATTGACCCGCCTCCCGCACCTACCAGTACTCCCCGACCGCCAACGGCCACACCCACCCGCACTCCCACCCCTACTCCTGCCTGTTCAGGTCTGTGCATTCCAAACGGTGAGTATTGCTATGACCCGGGTACCGGCTATTGTCAACCATATTTTATCTGTTGCGACCAGGCAGATCCTCCTCCGACACCCACCAGGACACCGACCCCCCGCCCGCCTACATCCACACCCACCCGCACCCCGACTCCTATAAGGACACCTACACCCACTCCCATATGTTCCGGCATGTGTATCCCCAACGGTGAAAACTGTTATCAATTAGGTACCGGATACTGTCCGCCCTACCACATTTGCTGTAATCAACCTGACCCCACCCCTTCTCCCATCCGTACCCCCACCCCCGCCCGCACCCCGACTCCTGCTCCGGTCCCTATTTGTGTCCCCGGCACCAGAAAATGTACCGATCCTCCCGCCAATTCCTCCAACGGTCCGATGTTAGAAATATGCAATACCCAAGGTACCGGCTGGAATATTTCTTACTGCGATACCTCAAAAATCTGTACCTGGAACCGGACTTATTGCATCTCTCCCATCTACATCACCCCTACCCCGGAATGTGTAAATGGGACTACTACATGCATAGGCCAAAGGAAATTTGGATGTGTCGGTGGCGAATGGATGCCTTACGTAAATCCCGGTAATTGCATGAGTGCCACCCCCACACCCCCGCCACCGACCCCGACTCTCCCGCCCAGCCTTATTAATTGTGTCATCCGTAACGGATGGGCATACTGCACCCAAAACAACCCTTTATGGGCAAATATCCGGCTTCCGTACTGTTACGATGATGACGGAAATTATATTCCTAACCCCTATTCCATCTCCCAGCGGGGTTGCGGCGAAGCTGTTACCTGTTCTCTCCTGTGCACATGTAAACGTACACCTCAATACTGCAACCTGGATCAATGTATCGCTTCAATTGACCGTTACCAGTCCCTTAGTTGCCGGGGTACCGGTGTAGACTTAAATGTACTTGTTCTGCAGGATTTTCCCGAATGCTTCAGTGCCACTTACACTGCTATCCCTGATGATATCCATGATCCTGAAATTCATTTGGTAAGCTGGGCTAAAATCGACGAGGCGCTGGCTTACGGACCGGTAGAAATTCAGGGAATATTTGTGCGTAAAACTAATGATGTATCTTTCAGTCATAATTCACTCATTGTCGGCAGAGATGCTCATGGACGAATCTATAATGACCCTTACTTCAACGCCCAGAATTCCAATCCTAATTACCAAATTACATCACCGTATCTGGAGGATTATTTTGACATTACTTTGGTCGGAGCCATTTCCGTCAAATAACCATGCCTGAAAAAAACTTTTTCAAACAACTTTCTCTGCTGACTTTTACTCTCTTGCTTTTAATTTCCGCAATCGGATTAGCTTCCCGGATATCCCCGGAAAAAAGCCGCTTAAATCTTACAGGACGTGCTTTCACTGAACCTACAGATAATACCGGTTCCTACATAATACCCCACAGCCCCCAGCAACTTGTGATTGAACACCAGTCATCTGCCCTGTTGCACGCAGTTCCGATATCCGGTAATAATTTCGTCATTTCTTTTGATTATTACCGCGACGTATTCCAAATCACTTTGTATCCTCCTTTCGAAACATCTAAAGCAAATTTCTTTTCTTATCTGCAACAAAACGGCTATAGCCAACTACCGAAAGACATGTTTGAATATCTGGTCAACCCTACCGTCCCTTCAACCCCTACCCCCATTCCGGTAGAAAAACCCGGGGATGCTAACGGGGACGGGAAAGTCGACGATCTGGACTATGCAATTTGGGCGAATAACTACGGTATAACTAATACCACCGGGCTAATGCAGGGAGATTTCAACAATGATCACAGAGTCGATGACCTGGACTACACAATCTGGGCAAACAACTACGGAAAGTAAGCCGATAAATACTTTTTAATCCCTTGCTCACTTGGATATAATTAATACTATGACCAAATACCAACCCACTCCACTCTTCCTTTCCTTCCTTCAGGCAACCGGTTTACTCATCTATTGCAGCCTTATCGGCTTGATTTTTTGGAAAGGCAATAATATTTTCGGTCCGGCCCCCAGCCTCTTCGGACCTGTGGCTTTTTTTCTCCTGTTTATGGTTTCTGCCGTGATCTGCGCTCTCCTCTACCTGGGATACCCGTTTTGGCTGTTCTGGGAGAAAAAGCAAACCAAAGCGGCTCTTCTCCAGGTCGCTTTCACCACTTTTTGGTGTGCTGTTTTTCTGGGTATCATTCTGTCGGGTTTTGCCATGACCGGATTTTTGATTTGACTTCTCCCCCCGTCCACCTTAATATCCGCCTATGGAAGAAAACACCTCCCCCGGCCCCGCTGCCAAACCTTCACCATGGCCGAAAATTATCGGAATTCTTCTTATAATCATCGCACTTTTACTGATTGCCGCCGGAGCTTACTTTACAGGAATGCGCAGTCAAAACCCTACTGCTGTTACTCCCACTCCCCAAACTGAAGTGTTGGGCACCGAGAACATCTCTCCCGCCCCCACCGAAATCCCGTCCCTGGCAGATGAAACCACTCCCACTCCCACCCTCTCCCCCTCACCCGCACCCACATCTACCCCGGTACCGGTAAATCCCACCTTTAAAATCCTCAGGCCTTCAATAAAATTATATATCTCCCCCACAGCTACTCCCACCCCCACCATCAAATTCCAGCAATTCCAACCCCCGCTCCAAATTCAGCCCTAAAACCGCCTCATCCTCCTCCACCATCTCCACCACCAATTCTCCGGCCGTAAGTATAGATCGATCAATCGGAGAGTCTGTTTTGGCCGGCTGACAAACACATCATGCCCCGCTCCCCGGATAATATGTATTTTCCTTTTCAGCCACTTCTCCGCTCCGGCTTTCAGTTTATCGTGCTCCCCGTATACAAACCACATGGGACTTTTTACTTGCTGGATCAGCCAGGGCAGGTCTTTTTCCACTTCTTCGATCAGATTCGCATCCACCATAGCTCTCGGATCGGTGGTATTCAGAAGTTTTAAATACTTCGGAGCAAAAGCTTTATCAGCCATTCCGATAATTTCTTTTAATACGCTCAGCAGTAATCCCCCCCGGGTAATTTCGTTACCGGCCAGAGCGTGCCTAGCCGGAAGCGGCAGCCGCATAATCTTTTCCAGAAGCCGGCTTTCCAGCCGGATCGGCATTCCGACCAGTACCAGCTTGCCATTAATTCCCCTTCCGGCAGCTGCCCGGATCGCTACCACCGTTCCCAGGGAAAAAGCCACGACCGGAGCCCTTGTAAGCCCCGTCACTCTGGCAAACTCCGTCAAAAGCCTCACCGAATAGCTGGGTGTCATGTACCCGCCCCGGTACGGTCTCAGAAGCCCCGAAACCGGGTAATTCCGGTAAATACACCTGATAATGCCTGGCCAAAAGTTTTTCAAATCCTCCCCAGGGATCGGCCACCATCGATCCGTGCAGTAATATCACCGGTTTTCCCGACCCGGTCACCCGGTAATTTAATTTCGCCCCAGAAAACTCATATTCCCTTTCCCGGGGCAGTATGGTCCGCTTATTTGACATTTATTTCTAAGGCTTAAAATCCTCACCCACAATTAGCAGCAAATCTGTTTCCGGTTTGTTTTCACCTTCAGGTAAATTTGAGCCGATGCCGGTATTCAACAAATCTTTCAGTTTTGTTCCCATTTCCTGCGCCTGCGGAATTTAAAATCACCACCATAGTTTCTTTATAATTACCTTTGGCGTTGGTCTTTGTAATTGGTTGCAGGGCCGGTATCCGGCTTGTAATCTGCTCTTCAGCCTCACCTGCCAGACCTTTGGTATTGGTGCCGTTTAATATTGTCAGGCTGGCGCTTTGAAGCTGCGCCGAAACCGTGCTGGTTCCGGCTACCTCCTGCCCCAAATTTACCGTGGTAATCTCAATAATTTTATCTATTTCCGGACGGTACAATATTGCTTTACCGGAAGTAACATAGATCAGTACCGTATCACCCGGCTGGGCATTAGCAAAAAACGGCTGGTCTTTAAGCTGGGACACGTCTGAAACTTTGGCTATTGTCGGTACTTCCCCTGCCGGCAGCTGGATATGCCTGCCGACTTTGGAAATCAGGTTATTGGTTTCTTCCCGTGTTGCTGCCACCGGATCCTTCAATAAAGCCTGGCTATGTTGAAAACGGCTGTAAAAATAAATACTTACCCCCACTAATGCCGCCAAGACTGCTGCCAGTAACACCGCTTTCCAGCTTATCCTGATCTGTCGCCTTTTTTCTGTTACTTCTGACTCCATTTCAGAAAACAGCATAATCTACCCTTTTCGGGTAGTCAACGTCCTGGCTCACAGACCTCTATGGATTTATGGTGGCACTGTGGGAAACCTCCTCATCATTTTCTAAAATTGCGCTTTTACTGGCCCCCTCCCCCGGCGCTGATGCCGGTATTGGGGATATTGCCGGGACGACCGTCGGCACCAAAGTTACGACCGGGATAATACTGGTAAATGTTTTCAGATCTTTAACCCCCCAGGCAGTCCAGGAAAACGTCAGGTCCGCATCAGCTTTTTTATTAAGAATTATCGTAAATCCTTTGGCGGTTTTTCTGGTAACTATGTAATGAATAATTACCCGTCAGAATTTGTTTCTCCAGCCGGTCTCCGGCTTCATCATCAGTTACACCGTCAGCTCTCTGTAAGCGGTTTAAAGCTGATATTAACAGTCACAATGGGAGGACCCGAATATTCTTTATCGAATACAATTTCTACCCTGTCAGATCCGGTCTTAATTATCGCCTCTCCCGCCGTGTCTTTACTAAATAATGGTGGGTTGTTAAACGTTACCGGATTCTCAAATACCGCATCCCCGAAAAATTCCGACAAACCGCTGACCGTCAGACCTTTTTTCAACACCATTTCTCCCAATACAGTCATATCCAATGACGGTACCGGTGTCAGTGTCGGTGACGGTAACACCGTAGGTGTGGGAGTATTTATTATCAGTCCCGACAGACTGGCTACCTGCTGCTCCAGTCCCGAATACCTGGCAGCCAATATTTCCACTCCCTCAATCCGGTTGGCTTTAATCCAGTCTGCTGTTATCCCGCCCGAAAAGAGAGCACTGCCCGAGGCTTCCAGAACAATCGCCGCCCGATCGGCATCTGCATTTTTAAATATCACCTGGCCGCCCGAAAGCTCAAAAATCAGGTTTTCTCCCCCGGCAGGGGATATTACCCGGGTAAATACTTTATCAGCTGTTAATTTGGGGGTGATCATCTCCAGCCCGGCTATGGCTCTGTCGGTAAATACCGTTGACAGATTTTCCGATTTGGGATCAACCGCCGGAATGTCATTAACCATCCGCTCCAGCATTACCTGGCTGGGATCGGATACTGCCGGGTCGGTAAATATTTCTGCCAGATTATCCCCGGTAAAATAGCCTGTTTTTACATAAGTCAGTACCGTCCCTGTCCCTTCCCCGGAAAAACCTCTCATGGCAATACCCAGAATGGGACCGGTTTTGGTGGCTTTCATCGCCGCACCCGGAATATTGGAGGAAGTCAGAGCATCCCCGGCTTTAATCTCCCCGTTTATAGTCGATACCTTGACCGGTACTCTTCCGGTCAAAGCCACCGGTTTGCCGTCAACTCCCCGTCCTTCCCTGCCGCCGATTACCAGTGCCGGTTTGGTGGTTACCACCCCCAGCAAATTCCTGTCGTACGCCTTTGTGGTCCGGACAACCCCGCCTTCGATCATCGGGTCGATACTTACCACTTCGGCCATCTCAATCGACGAATCATTAGTCGGATATATCTCGGCCAAATCCCCTGCATCATTAACTTCAATCAACGTTAAGTCTATCGCATCCGCCACCCAGGCTCCGCCGCCGATGGTAGTACTCTCCGCATCCACACACACCGCATACGTAAACGTTCCGCCGGCGGTAGTACTTGTATCCACAAAGGTTGTATCACCCCCGATTATATTTGCCGGATCCCCATTGGCATTATCGGTATAAGTTCCTATCATATAACCGATATCATTGTTGTCGGCACAATCCGAAGCCACTCCTGCCCCCTCCTGGTCGATCCGGGCTCCCAACGAAACCTGTTGGCTGCCGGGATCGACGGCAGTTGTATAAAACGATGACAGCACCATCACTTCACTGCCGGCTGATACGCTTATTGATAGTTCCCCTGTTGTTGCCCACAAATCGGTTGTATCCGCATCAGTCCAGTTCGCATTATTGGTGTTCTTGTGCGTCACTACATTAAATCCGTTCGTACTGCAAGTCACGTTCCCGCTGGCATCGGAACGGAGTAAATCGCATGAGTCAAAACCGGCAGTTCCCAAATTTAATCCGGTAAATGTGGCCGCTCCGGCGCTGGTGACGCTCCAGTCGGCGTCCGCCAACTCCATATCGGTATTGGTAGCATTACCCAGGGTAATAGTCTGGGTCACGGAAGATGTGCCGATATTAATCAGTGATCCGGCTGTGCCGTTTAAATTAAAATCATCGGTCGGGGAAAGGGTAATGTCACCGTTACTGGATCCGGCGGCAGTCAGGGTTATCCCGCCGTCGGCGGTGTCTAAAGTAATTGCTGCCCCGGCCACCGTCCCTGTAGCGTTAAGGTCCAATGCCGATGCCGATGTATTAGCGGTATTGATTCTGACAGCTCCTGTTCCCCCCGGTGTCAGTGTCAGATTGTTATTGCTCTGGGTCGTAATATCAGGGGTCAACCCACCCAAAAGCGTCACTAAACCGGTCGTTCCCACATCAAAATTGGTCCCGTCCAGTTGCAGGGTGCCTCCGTTTTGCCCGACCCGGATAGTTCCTCCGGTCGCGTACCCCAGCGTCAACCCCCCGGCCGCCGTGGTATCAATCAGCGAATTTCCGCCCGCCGCCACATAAAACGGCTTGGCAGTCGACGTCCCGGTTGTAGTCGCACTTAAAACATAACCGGTTCCGGTATTTCCGTTAGAATCTCTCAAATCAAACATATTGGTAGCCCCGGTTCCGGTCCCCCAGGTAAACGCCGTATGCCAGTTACCCATAGAAAGAGAAAGATCATCCTGGGGATTGGTGATCAGATCCCAGTCGGAAATTGACACCGTACACGCCCCGTATACCGGTGTCCCACCGTTTGTGGACTGCAGACACAATGTTCCCACACCACCGGTACCGGTAAAAGCGATTGTTCCGTCGGCGTCAGACGAATAGGCAATTCCGTTTGTTGCCGGGGTACCTGACTTAATTTGCGTCGTTTGCCCCGACCGTCCGATGACTACCGAAGTGGCATTGGTAGTGCCTATATTTATAGCTGCCGTTCCTGCTGCCGCTTCATCGATATTTAGGTTGCTTCCGGACGCTGAAGACACGGAAGTAAATATGGCGGCTCCTGCACCCGTGACACTCCAGTTGGTATCCGTCAGGGCTAAATCAGTATTGGTGGCGGCCCCTAAAGTTATCGTTTGGGTGACCGCCGTGGTGCCGATATTAATCAGGGACCCGGCTGTCCCGTTCAAATTAAAGTCATCTGTCGGCGTCAGGGTAATATCATCACCGGAATTCAATGTCAGTGTGTTTGCCCCGTTGGACTGCACGGTTAACCCGCCGGAGGATGTTGGGCTGATTATCGGGCCTACCGTAATACTTCCGTCTACTTTCAGAGTCGCCGGCGTTCCCTGACCGCCGGTAATCGTAAAGTAATTTGTTTGCGCGTTATCCGCCGTCAACCCGGCAAACTGCTCGGCGTTGAATGCCTGGGGAACGGCTGCCAGCTGAATTCTGCTGCTGCCCATACACATTTCATTCGATTCGGTGCTTACTTTAATTCCCAGATACAAAGTGTCCTGGGAAAAATTTATATTTGTGCTGAAAGGAGTTACTGATCCCAACGCCACCCTGAAAATTCCGTCCACCGGTGTGAAAGTCTGGTTTTCAGACCACACCGCCGTCCCGCCTCCGGGACAGCTGGTGTTACTTTCATAGACCGAAAATGTTGCCGTTACCGGTGTCGAGTTGGGAACATTCACACCGCTTGCGTCTACAAGTTTTCCCTGGAAATTTATTGTCCGGTTAATCCCGTATGCCGCTGATACCGCTGCTGGATTTACTAAACCAAAAACTGTTAAGATAAGAAATATCCCTAAACAGAATTTTACTGAAATTGTCTTATTTATATTTGCCGTTAACATTCATCTATAATAATGGCCATGTTTCATAGTCGAGTCAATCGCAGCCTGAATTTGTATACTATTGTATATATATGTTATAAATTATATATAGCTAAAACCCATGGAAACTCTCTTCACTATTAAGCAGGTTTCATTTATTCTCAAGGTTCATCCCCTGACAGTCCGCCGTTATATCCGGGACAAAAAACTCCCGGCGGTTAAAATCGGAGGGGCTGTCCGAGTGTCCGAAGAACAGTTGCAGAAGTTCCAAAAAAACTACTCCGTCGGTGAAAAAAATACCGCCAGTAAATTCACCCCGAAAATCAGAAAAGTCTTCTCTTTTGACGACCCCATCTGGCGGTTGGACGGCATCGGCACCAGTTTAAGTTTACCCGAAACCGACAACTGATAAATTATTATGATTACCGGTAAAAGAGTCTTTCTCACCCCCTCCGTCATGTTTGCTTTTGTCGACCGCAACGACCCCAAACACAACCAGGCCAGCGCTTATATGCGTTACTTCGCCCAGGAAAAATACAACCTGTACATTACTCTCTCCTCGATCATAAAAACTTATAATGATCTGAGAAAGCATATGAGTTACGCCATCGCCAAAGATTTCATCAGAGCTTGTTTTACCGGCAACATTGAGATTGTATATCCCGACGAAGCCTCCACCAAAGCCGCTCTCAAACTGATTCTGTCCGAGACCCAGCGCGACTTCAATAATTTCGACCACGCCCTGATTAACGTCCTGGCTGACAAAAACCAGATCCCCCAAATCTGCTCTTTCGAATTTTCCCGCTTTTATTTCGGCATAAGTTTATTTAACCTGCCCTTCTGATATGAAATTGGTTTTTGTCCTGTTTCTGTTACTATTACTATCCCCGATTACAATTTTTGCCGGTCCCAAAAGCACCAACTTCGAGCTTCAGGAATACCAATTCGGTGCAGGCGGAACCAACACCGGTTTCAGCTCAACCAACTATTCCATTTTTGGAATTTCCGGTCAGGCCGAATCTGGTCAACCCGGATCAACCAATTTTCAATCCGGAAACGGCCTGGTTTATTTGCTGCAGTCCGGAGTTCCGCCCGCCCCGACCTTGTCAAATAACAGTAATTTATACTATAACAAACTATTAATAACTATAAACTATAGTATATCTTATGCATCGATTCCGTCGGATATGTTATTTGCTATCGCCGTCTCCACTGATTTTGGAAATCCCCTGCTTACCAAGTATGTCCAGGCAGATCAGACCCTGGGAGACAACCCTGTTTGGCAATCGTATACCACCTGGGGTGGTTCTTCCGGATTTATCCTCGCCGGCCTATTGCCCGATACCACTTATTATGTAAAAGTTGCTGCCAAACAGGGAAGCTTTACCCAAACCGGATTCGGCCCGGCTGCCGGTCTGGCTACGGCTCCCAGTTCCATTTCTTTTTCTGTCCGCACCGTCGCCCAGTCCTCCCCCCCCTTCACCATGGATCTGGGAATTCTCACCCCCGGATCGGTTACCACTACCGTCGATCAGGGTCAAATTACGATTTCCACCAACGCCAACTCGGGAGCGCTGGTTTATATCTATGGTACCAATTCCGGACTTCTCAGTTCTTCCCAAGGTAATTATACAATCGACAGTGTCTTACCATCCGGCCAGGATCTGTCGCTTCTGACTGAAGGTTATGGAGTCAGGGGTACCGGTGTCTCCAAAGTTTCCGGTAACATGGTGATCAGTGAACCCTATAATGGTTCCGATGATTTTGTCGGACCCGTTGATACCGATCAGCGGATTCTCTTTACCACCGACGATGCCCCTGTTGACACGGGAGTCGGCCGGTTCGAAATCCGGGCAAAAGCTTCGCTTGTCGCCCCTCCCGCCGGCGACTACGCCGATACTCTGACCATTATTGCCGCCGGCTCATTTTAAAAAGTACTTGACAACTTATAGCTTTTGTTAGCATACTGGAAGATAGTGAAAAGGCCGACCTACTTCAAATTTCTCTCCTTACTGCTGATTTCTTCTTTGGTTATCTTTACCGGATCTTCCCTGCTGGCTCCCCGGGTAAAAGCCGACGAAGCCACTTTCGGTCTGGTCCGTTTAAACCGCATGAAAGCCCAGGCAGTAGCGACTGGTGGTACCGTTTGTCTCAAGCCTTCTGCCAGTGACACCACGGTTACCACCATATCTGTTTCTTTCGCGGGTGGGGGTACTGGTTTTACTTTAGGGGCTGATGCTTTATTTGCTGCCACAGTCACCGATATGCCGGTATTTGGTGGTACTACCGCCACCGCTTTCCCGGGAATAAATGGCATTACTCCGGTAGTTGCCAGCCAAACAATCACCTATACCGTCGCCTCAACCAGCCTGACTGCAGCAACGGTTTATTGTTTCAACTTTGGTGCCGGTCTGACTCCCAGCGGTAGCCCGGCCAGTAATTTGACCGGCAACATCACCACCAACGGTACTCCGGGAGAAGTGGCTGTTTATGCAATAGCTACCATTTCTGAAGATCAAATCGGTGTGACAGCCACCGTCCCGCAAATTTTTAACTTCTCCCTTCCGGATACTACCGTTTCCTTGGGCAATCTTTCCACCAGCTCTGTTACCTCCGACAGTGTCACTGCCACCATAGGCACCAACGCTAAAAATGGCTGGGTCTCCTGGATAAGAAATTCTACCAATGGTTTGTACTCAACCAGCCAATCCAGTGGGATTTCCGGGGGTGCATACCCCACAGTTAGAGATTTGACCCCTGATACGGGTTATGTACTTGATGTAGTTCCCGGCACCGGAACCCCCAGTATCGATGCCGCTTATGACGGCAACGGGACTACTTCCGGAGGTATTATGGAAAGCACCTTCCACCAAATAGCCTATAAAGCAACCCCCGGTGCAGCCGATGACTATACCCTGAACTTCCGGGCTAAGGTATCTGCCATTCAAGCCCCTTCCGCTGACTATGCTGATACAGTCACTATTGCCGCTGCCGGAGAATTCTAAACTGTGAAAAAGCTCATACTAGGAATCGCTCCTGCCCTCTTCTTACTTCTGGTTCTGTCACCTCTGCCTGTATTAGCAGCTGAGTTGGATTTGACAGTTTCACCGGTATCTCTGGATTACAGCCCACGACCGGGCGACGTGATTCGCGAAAAAATTACAGTTCACAATAACTCTTCAGATCCCCTGATCCTCAATCTCTCGGTGGTAAAAATGACTGTTGATGACCGGGGAAATGTGATTCCCCAGGAGTTTGCCCTAACCGACCCAGCTGCCGACTGGATTAAATTCAGCTCTTCTAAAATTACTGCTCCGGTCAAAGAATGGTACGATGTTCCCTTTACCATCACGATTCCCCAGGACGCTGCCTATGGTAATTATTTCGCTCTGGTCTTTTCCCCGCCCTCAGACCAACCCGGCACCGGGGTCACTTTGGTCCGGGGAAATGTCCTGGTCCCCATCCTCCTCAATGTCCAAAAAGAAGGCGCAGTTCGGGAAGCGATGATTACCGAATTCAAAGTCAAAAACTTTGTTACCCAGTATTTACCTGTGGATTTCTCAGTCACTGTTAAAAATACCGGCAATCTGCACGTCCCACCCCGCGGTAATATTTTTATCCGGGGTTTGGGCCAAAAAGATCTGGCTGTCTTGGAAGTAAATCCCGGCCTGGGTAATATTTTGCCTGATTCCTCCCGTACTTTTACTGCCGCTTGGACCGATGGATTCATCATCCGCGGTACTGACAATCGCCTGACTTTCAACTGGAACAAGCTGACCGATTTCCGACTGGGCAAATACACCGCTTATGTCCTGCTGGCTTATGATAACGGGGTTAAAGACGTGCCTATTGAATCCACCATTACCTTCTGGGTCTTCCCCTACACAGCGGTAATTGTCATACTGATAATTGTCATTCTGGCTATTATCCTTATCACTTATGGTTTTAAAGCCCTGGTTAAAAAAGAAGCAAAAAAACTTAAGCCCCAGTAACCTGTTAGCCGTAACCGGTATCACTGTCTCCCCTGCTGTTACCCGCCTGGATCTGTCTTCCGATCCCGGGTCCTTTAAGCTTTCTTATACCAATTTCACCGATCACCCGGTGCAGCTCACTTTCAGTGCCAAAGACTTTACCAGTCTGGAAGAAGGATGGCGAATCAGATTTTTAGACGAAAATGATTCCGTTAACTACCGTTACTCTCTGTCATCCTGGCTGGAGTTTTCTCCTTCCAGTCTATTATTAAAACCCGGACAGTCGTTACCGCTTAACATAAATATCCGCCAGGCTTCCCTGTCCGGCGGCGGTCACTATGCTTCCGTTATCGCAGACATCACCTCTGCCCCTCCCGTCCCGGAGGCTATTGCCATCAAAAGCCAGTTGGCCAGTCTGGTATTTGTCCGCGCCCATACCGGTTTTGAACACGACGAGGCCCGGATTTCCAGTTTTTCCGCCGGTTCCGCCGATTACTTCTCTCTTCCCCAAAAATACATATTACGCTTTGATAACTTTGGTAATACCGATTTAACCCCCCATGGTCTGGTGATTGTCAGGGACGCTTTTAACCGTGAAGTATCCAGGGGAATATTAAATACCGACTCTCTGATAGTCCTACCCGAATCCATCCGCCGCTTTGATATTCCGGTTACCGTCAAATCCGCCCGCTGGTTACTCCCCGGTCCTTACCAGGCTTCCCTGACCGTTAATTACGGATCCAATCAGTCCATGTCCTCGCATCTTCAATTTTTCAGCCCGGGTAGCAGTATCAATCTGGTTCTGATTATCCTCCTGCCGGTTCTGCTTCTGGTCCTGTTCCTTCTGTGGTCAAAGAAAATGAAACGTCGGCAGCATTTTCGCCCATAGCTCGGCCACGGCATTCTTGTCATTCCCCGTTACCGACAGTGTATACAACCGGTCATGGTAAATCACAAACACCGTTTTTTCTTTACCGTCCAGCCTGGAAAATACCGGGTTTTTCTCCACCCCCACTATCGTCTGATTTTCCCTATAAACATCGGTTTGAGTCCGGCGCATCCTGACTCCCGGGACTTCATCTAAAGTTCTTTCTTTGGTATCAATTGCCACGGCTACGATCGTCAGCCTGGGGCTGTCAATTTCCAGATCGATCCTCTCCAGTATCGAATCGTCAGCCTTTTTCAAAGGATATTTTTTAGCTGTCGCCGGATACATAAAGGTTATGTATTGACCGCTATACTTAATATCACCCTCCGGGGATGCTGTCGGGTTTCTGGGAGCTCTCCCGCCCAACACCTGACGCAAATCCTCCCCGGCTGATCTGGGCATAAAAGGCAGATTTGCGTAATCCCAAAACTTCACTCCGGTATATGCCAATCCCAATCCCAGAACAAACCCTATAAAAAACGCCGTTTTCATTTGCCTCCAGTATATTGTAAAATCCACCCCGCTATCAAATCCTGCCTGTAATGAAATATGGGCAGATTTTTTTTACTGTTTTTCCTAATATTCTCTTTCTTCCCGGTTTCACCGGTATTCGCCCGGACAATCTCTCATAATGTTACCGTCACAGCCACCGTATTACCGTCCCCGGAATGGATTCAGTTGCTGCAATCAAACTCGACTATAAGCCGCATTGATCTGCCTTTTGTCAGTTTCGTCACCTACCGGCTTAGGCTTTCTGATGGCCGGAGCGCTGTTAAAAGCCGTCTGGTTACTCTGACTTCTGAAAATTCCCCTGTCCTGTCCGTTTTTACTGACAGTGACGGGATAGCCGCATTTTACGTACCCATAAGTCTTTCCCCTGCCCGTCCGGAATTTTCCTGTCTGATTGCAGACCAAAAAATTCCTCTTTTTACCGGGAAAAATTTGCCACCGGATATATAATTGCCATATGGAAACCAATCCCCAGCTGTTTCTCCGCCATTCGGACCGGCGTCTCATCCGCCAGGCTTCCGTCAGCTTCATGCTGATTGCCTTCTTAACCCTAGGGATCCTGGTTCTGTCTCTGAGTCTGAATAGCCGTCCTACCCAAATTCTCGGAACCGCCGTCCAAACCTCGCCATGACTGTCCCTAAAATCGTTACCTTCGGTGGCGGTACCGGTTCGCCTGCCGTCCTCAAAGCCCTGGTTCTTTCCGGTTTCTCTGATATTCAGGCTGTATGCGCTTCAACCGACTCCGGAGGCCGGACCGGGATTATCCGCTCCGATGAACGCGACCAGGTCATAGCCATCTCCGACCTTTTACGAAACCTGCTGGCTCTGATTTCCGACCGGCAGAATCATCAGAAACAGGTGGCAGCCTTTACCGATATGGCCGGTTTTGTGGACGGCCGCAGCCGCAACCTCGGCTATACCCTCTACTACGCCCTGCTGGAAAAATACTCCGGTGATTTTCTCAAAGTCCAGGACCACCTGGAAAAGCTTCTTTCCATAAAATTTCACGGTACCGCCATTCCCATCACTCTCAAATCAGCCAATATCTGCTTCTCCACCTCCAACGGCCAGAAGTTTTACGGCGAACACGAGCTTGACCGTCAGACTCTTTCCACCAACACTATCACCCGGATCTGGCTTGACCGCCGGGTCACCGCCACCCCCCAGTCTATAAAAAGTATTGCCGGAGCTTCTCATATCATCTACAGTCCGGGAAGTCTCTACGGTTCGGTTCTGGTCAATTTCCTTCCCCAAGGTGTTTCCACTGCCCTCAAAGCTTCAAAAGCCAAAAAAATTCTCATCACCAATCTGGTTTCCAACCGCAATCAGACACACCGTTTTTCCCCTCTGGATTACTGGAATTTATTCCGCAAATACACCCGGCTTAAAAAACCTTTTGACTATATTATTATCCCAAATCTGACTGAAAAGGAATTTGACTTCAAATATCCTCAGGTTGCCGGCACTTATGCCACCGAACACTCCCATTTCCTGGGTTGGTCGGACAAAGAACTCCGGCCGTTGGATTCACTTGGTATTAAATACATCTCCGCCGATATTTTCTCTATCACCAGTCACCTCAATCGCATCCGTCACGACCCGCAGAAACTGGCACCGGTTCTCAAAGCCATCATCCGGAATAATAAAATCAAATCTACCTCTTGACATTCATTTTGTCTTCCGCAAACATGATTGGGTTCCCAATCATATATGATTACCCGGCCCCGCAGTTTCATTATTGTTTTATTCCTGGTTTGCCTCGGCCTGGTTCTACTTTACCGCCCGGCTTCCTACAACTCCTTTTCCCCCGCGGCTCCCCCGGCTACTCGTTCACCCGCACCGACAGTTTCTGCCACTTTGGTAATTGACTTTGGTAGTCAAAAAAGTACTTCCTCCACCCGGGACTTACCCGCCACCTCCTCCGCCTTCAGTCTTCTTAGGAAAGTCACTACCCGGCAAAATATTCCTCTTACTTTCAAAGAGTACCCTTTCGGAACCATGGTGGAATCTATTAATGGTTTAAAAAACAATTCTCAGAAATCTTGGATCTATTTTGTCAACGGCAAATCACCCGATGTCGGTGCCGACAAATACATTATAAATTCCGGTGACCGGATCGAATGGCGATATATTAAACCAGCTATTTGATATGCATATATACATATATATACTGTTTATTTTAGCCTTTTTTGAACGCACTGTTTTGGACCTGGGTCCGAATGTCGAGCTGGTCACTCTGGCTATGCTGGCCGGAAGCATTTACCTTTCCCGGTCGAAAACTTTCAAACTGACTTTTTTACTCATGGCAGCCACCGACCTGGTTATCGGTAACACCTCCATCTTTATTTTTACCTGGACCGGCTTTCTGCTACCGATATTTTTAATTTCTCTTTTAAGAATCAGAAACTCTAAACTCGAGGTTTTTAAAGCTACCGGCCTAGGCGTCATCTCGAATCTCTTCTTCTTCGTCTGGACCAACTTCGGCGTCTGGCTATTGGATACCTGGGGAATGTATCCTCATAATTTGCCCGGCCTTATTCACTGCTATGTCAATGCTCTTCCTTTCCTGCGTCTGCAGCTTGCATCTACCCTCCTCTTTGTCCCTGTCGGTTTCTACTTGCTGTCCAGGTATTCTCTGGCCCGCTCCACTGCCGCATCCAGCTTGGCATCCTCCACCGGTAAACATACCAGTCTGACAATTTGACTTCGAAACCGCAGAATCCGGTATATTCTCTCCTTATCCAAAGTCTCTCCTTGCCCGAACAAATTATTCAGTTCATCAAATAAAGCATCATATACCGCTACCGCCGCACTCAGACTGGGGGCGGAATGCACTTTTCCGGCCTGACCCAAAGCTTCCGCGCCCACCTCTGTTTTAAACACATTTTTATACATACCTATCCAGTATACCCGAAATTGTACATTGATTATCGGGAAACTTTAAACTATAATGCTTGACACGAGTCGCAAGACTCTTTTTGTTTGGTATAAATGCTAAACTAATGACATGAACGTTATCACCTATCTCAAAGAGACGGTTTCTGAGCTTAAGCTGGTCCGCTGGCCCACCCGTCAGGAAACTATCAATTTGACGCTGATCGTCATCGCCATTTCCGTCTTTGTGGGAGCCTATGTCGGCGGTCTCGATTTTGTTTTTACCAATATTCTTAAACTCGTATCATCCAAATAATATGCCCGATACTACAACCCCATCCCCCGCCCCCGAATCCATTACCGAGCGCGGTTTGGGATCCAAAGTCATCCCGGGTCACATGATCATCAGCACCAATGATGAACTGTCGGCCAAAGCTCACTGGTACGTAGTCCACACCTATAGCGGCCATGAAGCCCGCGTGGCAGAAACCCTGCGCCAGAGAGTGGCTACCCTCGGTCAAACCGACAAAGTTTTCGAGGTATTGATCCCCACCCAGGACAAAATCCAAATCCGTCACGGCAAAAAATCCTCGGTCAAGGAAAAAATCTTCCCCGGTTATCTCCTGGTCAAAATGCTTCTGGATGACGATTCCTGGCTGGTGGTTCGGACCACCGCCGGTGTTACCGGATTCGTGGGTGTTGGTTCCAAACCTACCCCCCTCTCAACTCCGGAAGTGGAAGCAATTATGCAGTTTGCCCAGATCGGAGCCCCCAAATACAAAGCCAACTTCAGTGTCGGAGAAGCGGTAAAAATTACCGACGGTCCGTTTGCCGACTTTTTGGGTTCAATCGAAAGTATTGATGAAGATGCCGGCAAGCTCAGGGTTCTTGTCTCCATTTTCGGCCGCGAAACCCCCGTGGAACTCGATTTTTTACAGGTTAAAAAGATATAATCCCATCCCATGGCTCCCAAAAAAGTTAAAGTCATTCTCAAAATAAATTTACCGGCCGGAGAAGCTACACCCGCTCCTCCTGTCGGACCGGCTCTCGGCCAGCACGGCGTTCCGATCATGGACTTTGTCAAGCTTTACAATGACAAAACCAAGGACCTGAAAGGTGACATTATTCCGGCCGTTATCACAGTCTACGAGGACCGGTCATTTACATTTATCACCAAACTCCCTCCGGTTTCCGCTATGATCAAAAAAGTATTAGGTTTGAAAATCGCTTCCCAAAAACCCGGACGGGAAACCGCCGGTACCATCACTTCAGATCAGGTCAGGGAAATTGCCGGTAAGAAACTGGGGGATTTAAATTGCACCACTCTGGAAGCCGCTGTTAAAACTGTTGAAGGCACCGCCCGCTCCATGGGTATTAAAGTCTCCTAGATTCTCTTCTCAATCACTTTATAGCCTTCTTGAATCAATTCCCCGGTAGAAATATTTTCTCACGCCTAGCCAGTCTGAAGATTAATTCTTCCTAATTTCTCCCCTTCCTGACTCAATTTCTTCCATCCATCCGTTTACTGTTATCTTATCCAACATCCGTTTCACTTCCGCACGTATATATTGATCCGTCTGAACCAGAAGCACTCCCAAAGCCCTTCTCACTTGAAAATCCTGGGCGCATTTCAATTGCTCCTCTATTCCCATACTTTCTTCGTTAAGCTCGGTAAGTTTCTTTAACCAATCCGAATATTCAGGCTTAATCCTGACAGATCCAGACATACTTCTCCATCTCTCCCTAATTTGCCGGGTTTTCCGGTCTTCATCCCAGCCTTGTGAAAAATTACCTCTTTTCTCCATTTTCAAAGCTAATTATATACCATAACATTTGCTATACAATCTATAACAATATATATATGTATGTTACTTATAGATCTATTTCTGCCTTAACATCAGGATATAAACCCAGTTGTTGTTGCGGCACCCACATTTTCGCCCGGCCCGTGGCGATTAGCCAATTTGTACCCTCGGATACTTTACTGGTAACCGGACCGGGTACGGCCCAGACAGTCTTCCCTAGCTTTCTTCCCCATTCCGCGGTGATCAGTGATCCGCTTTTTATTGCTCCCTCAACCACATATATGTCTGAGGCCATGGCGGCCATGATTCTGTCTCTGTGGGGAAACATCCATAAAGTTGATCTCTCATTTAACCACTCAGAGACCACCGCCCCTCTATGAGCCACAATTTCGTTTACCAGCTCCTTCTCTTCGTTTCCTGCTCCATCCCAATTTATTCCCCATCCCAGAACCGCAATGGTTTTCCCTCCGTATTTAAGGCATTCCCGGTGTACATGCTGATCAACTCCGTACATCAATCCTGACACGATTATTTTCCCTGATGCGACCAGGTTTGCTACCAGTTTTTTTGTAACAATTATTCCGTATTCGGTTATTCTTCTGGTTCCGACTACAGCCACACACGAAGAAAGTTCCTTTTGATCAAACTGTCCCAGATAAAATAACCCTACAGGTTTCGAACTTAACTGTTTAAAGCTTATAGTGATGGTTTTTACTTCCCTGTCTATTTGTCCGTTTTTATCAATCATCAGTATCTTTAACTTACCATAAATACGGCCAATATTTCATGTAGTAACAAAAATACTTTGATTATAAGACCGGTTTCCCTTTCTTAGTTCACAAATCAAACTCATTCACCCATTGACTTCGCTATGTAACAATATTAATAATATATACATCAGGTGTTAAAAACTTGTAAAAACTTGTAAAAACCAGCCTCCTGCCCATGCCCAAAACATTTACCGTCAAGCAAGTAGCCGAAGCTCTCGGAGTATCCACTAACACTGTCTACAAGTACCTCGAAGAAGGAAAAATCCACGCCACCCGTCTTGAGACTGAAGGACGGTTTCATATCCCCGAATCGGAAATCATCAAACTCACGGGTACTCCCATCCATCCCCCGGCTTTACAAATAACCACCCCGCCGAGTCTTCCCAATTACCTCCCCCGCCTCCCCTAAGGAAAACCTATAACCGGAACATATCAGCTCTGGCTGTTTTCGTAATTGCGGTACTACTTTCCGTCCTCTCCCTCTACTCCCGGCAAATCAGTTATCTGGTCCGAAATTCCCTCGGCCAGCTTTCCGGCCTGAATCTGGAAAAAGAAATTTCGTCAGTTTACATAGACCAGGATTTAATCCGCTCCGCCCGGGTAATTGGCGGAACCCTGGGAATAATACTTCTTCCGGATAATTCCTTCTCATCTTTCAAAGTTGAGGCCGGAAAGCTGGAAACGCGTTTTGATGTTACCCGATTCTCCGGACCTGTTACCGTCACTTACCCTTCAAAAGAACAGGTTTCCAAACCTATAGACTCAGATCAGGTTTCCCCCTTTGTTTTGAAAAACGGACAGCAGACCCTGGGAAAGGTTCTTGATGAAGCAGTATTCATGCTTCAGCTCAGAGACGGACGGATATTGGCCTTAAAGCTTTTGGATGGTCAAGTCCTGAATAATCAGGTCCGTGGCTACTTCAAAGCCCAAACCTTCAGCACCGGGTACTTTGTTTCAGGAGAAATTGACCCACAGAGTCAGCAGCTGACCCGTGTTTCTCTCCGGTCCGGAGCTTTGAAAATTCCCGATCCCCGGACCCTGATTACTTACCACGCTCTCAATTACCACTTCCCCGTTTCCAAACCGGACGGCAAAGTCCTGGGAATCAGTAATTCACCTTTTCCTGAATCAAACATTATTCTGGAAATTCCGGGCTTAAATTGGCCTGTACTTGTTTTCAACTCTGAATTGGAAACCTGGTCGTTTAAAAACCTGATTGACGAAACACAGCTTCCCCGACTGGTAACCACCTCTGATGTCATCAATTACTTCGATCAGCAGATCAGTAAACTCCAAACCGTGTCGGTATCTCAAACCGAACTCACCAGTCTTACCAGTTTTTTGACCGTCACCCCTTCCGGCAACAATTACCAGCTCTCTCTAAACCTCCAAAATACCATCAATTCCGCCAGTGTCATCAATGGCTCCCTGACATCGGATGATTTGGGTGGTGGCAGTGTTAATTCCTCTCAAATTGCCGATCATACAATAACAGACAGTGACATAAAGGGTGATACTATATCAACTGATCAGCTTACTTCCGATCTGACATTTTCCGCCGGTGATTTATTGGATCTTTCAGCTATTAATCACTCTGACACCACATCACAGGGACTGCTTCTGCCCAACGTTTCCTCTGCTTCCCCGTCCTTACCCACTTCCGGAGAAGGTTACCTGGCTTACGACACCTCCGGGGATCAGGTGGTTTATTACGACGGTTCATCCTGGAATCAAATCGGGGGAACTACCACTTTATACACCGGAGTATTGGATAGCTCCGTAGCCTCATCAGTTTCCGGCCTGGAATTGATTGATACCAACCAGCTGTCTTTAATCCGGGGTTGCAGTGATACCCAGGTGCTTAAATGGGATGAGGCGGGAAAACTCTGGCAATGTGCGAATGATTCGGGTGTAGGTTCGGGAATATCTGCTATTGAAGAAAATAATTCTTCTGTTGTCACCTCTGCTGTTACGATTGATTTTTCCGGTACTGACTTTGATGTAATTAATGCCGGAGGCGGTGAAGGAGATATCGCCATTGACTATACAAATTCCGGTATTACCAGAAATTCCCGAAACGAAAGCATTTCCGGTGCCTGGACCTTCTCCAGTGATATTTCCTTAAATAACGCCGGTGCTGAAGTAAAAATCCTGGAATCAGGCGGCACCCCCACTCTTTACGGCATCCTGGACGTCGACGACCTGTCAGGTTCCGATGCTACTTACCTCTTCTCCGGAGCGTCAGGCACGGTCCTCACTTCCGCCAATGCCGCCACCGCTCTCTCCGGCTGGGATCAGAACAGCTCTGACGATCTGACGACGAGTAACTACACCGGGACTCTCGACTCCGTCTACGTCAACGTCGGGGAAAGTCCCACCGCCGGTGACATTTCCGGCTCCTTCACCGCCGGGCTGACCATAGGCGGCGACTCCGTGGCTCTGGGTACCGACACCACCAATAACTATGTCGCCACAGGCGCCTCCGGTAATGGTGTTTCCTTGTCCGGCGGCGGCAGTGAAGGCGCTACTCTAACAGCTGCTCTGGGAGTCCTGACCGCCAACTGGAACCAGACCGGTGCCTTTGATATTTCCTTAAATAACGCCGGTTCTGAAATTCAAATTCTGGAATCAGCCGGTGATACTTTCTTCGGTATCCTGGACGTGGGAGATTTGTCCGGCAGTAGTTCTACCTACCTCTTCTCCGGAGCGTCAGGCACGGTCCTCACTTCCGCCAATGCCGCCACCGCTCTCTCCGGCTGGGATCAGAACAGCTCTGACGATCTGACGACGAGTAACTACACCGGGACTCTCGACTCCGTCTACGTCAACGTCGGGGAAAGTCCCACCGCCGGTGACATTTCCGGCTCCTTCACCGCCGGGTTAACCATCGCCGGCGACTCCGTGGCTCTGGGCACCGACACCACCAACAACTACATCGCCGGAGCCACTGTCAACGGCGGACTGACCATGTCCGGTACCGAAGGCGGGACTCTGGGACTTCTCACTTCCTGCTCCCCCAATGAAATCCTCAAATGGAACGGTTCCGTCTGGGGTTGCAGCGCCGATGCCGACACCGGCGGCACCAACTACTGGCAGCTGGTCAATTCCGATACCGGCCTGGCCCCGGTCAACGCCGCCGTCTCCGATATCTTTGCCGGCGGGACGGCTACCGGTTCCGCCCGCTTCCAGGTGGAAGGCTTAACCGGCAATGTCACCGCCGCCGGCACTCTGACTTTGACCGCCGCTGCTGCCCAGATAAAGCTTCTGGAATCAGGCGGCACCCCGTCCCTTTACGGCATCCTGGACGTCGATGACCTCTCCGGTTCCGATGCTACTTACCTCTTCTCCGGAGCGTCAGGCACGGTCCTCACTTCCGCCAACGCCGCCACCGCTCTCTCCGGCTGGGATCAAAACAGCTCTGACGATTTGACCACCGGCAACTACACCACTACTTTGGACTCCGTCTACGTTAATACCGGCGAGAGTCCCACGGCCGGCGACATTTCCGGCTCCTTCACCGCCGGGTTAACCATCGCCGGCGACTCCGTGGCTCTGGGCACCGACACCACCAACAACTACATCGCCGGAGCCACTGTCAACGGCGGACTGACCATGTCCGGTACCGAAGGCGGGACTCTGGGACTTCTCACTTCCTGCTCCCCCAATGAAATCCTCAAATGGAACGGTTCCGTCTGGGGTTGCAGCGCCGATGCCGACACCGGCGGCACCAACTACTGGCAGCTGGTCAATTCCGATACCGGCCTGGCCCCGGTCAACGCCGCCGTCTCCGATATCTTTGCCGGCGGGACGGCTACCGGTTCCGCCCGCTTCCAGGTGGAAGGCTTAACCGGCAATGTCACCGCCGCCGGCACTCTGACTTTGACCGCCGCTGCTGCCCAGATAAAGCTTCTGGAATCAGGCGGCACCCCGTCCCTTTACGGCATCCTGGACGTCGATGACCTCTCCGGTTCCGATGCTACTTACCTCTTCTCCGGAGCGTCAGGCACGGTCCTCACTTCCGCCAATGCCGCCACCGCTCTCTCCGGCTGGGATCAGAACAGCTCTGACGATCTGACCACGGGTAACTACACCAGGACTCTGGACTCCGTCTACGTCAACGTCGGCGAGAGTCCCACGGCCGGTGACATTTCCGGCTCCTTCACCGCCGGGTTGACCATCGCCGGCGACTCCGTGGCTCTGGGCACCGACACCACCAACAACTACATCGCCGGAGCCACTGTCAACGGCGGACTGACCATGTCCGGTACCGAAGGCGGGACTCTGGGACTTCTCACTTCCTGCTCCCCCAATGAAATCCTCAAATGGAACGGTTCCGTCTGGGGTTGCAGCGCCGATGCCGACACCGGCGGCACCAACTACTGGCAGCTGGTCAATTCCGATACCGGCCTGGCTCCGGTCAACGCCGCCGTCTCCGATCTCTTTGCCGGCGGGACGGCTACCGGTTCCGCCCGCTTCCAGGTGGAAGGCTTAACCGGCAATGTCACCGCCGCCGGCACTCTGACTTTGACCGCCGCCGCTGCCCAGATAAAGCTTCTGGAATCAGGCGGCACCCCGTCTCTTTACGGCATCCTGGACGTCGATGACCTGTCCGGTTCCGATGCTACTTACCTCTTCTCCGGAGCGTCAGGCACGGTCCTCACTTCCGCCAATGCCGCCACCGCTCTTTCCGGCTGGGATCAGAACAGCTGCTGACGATCTGACCACCGGTAACTACACCACTACTCTGGACTCCGTCTACGTCAACGTCGGGGAGAGTCCCACGGCCGGCGACATTTCCGGCTCCTTCACCGCCGGGCTGACCATCGGCGGCGACTCCGTGGCTTTGGGCACCGACACCACCAACAACTACATCGCCGGAGCCACTGCCAACGGCGGACTGACCATGTCCGGTACCGAAGGCGGGACTCTGGGACTTCTGACTTCCTGCTCCCCCAATGAAATCCTCAAATGGAACGGTTCCGCCTGGGGCTGCAGCGCCGATGCCGACACCGGCGGCACCAACTACTGGCAGCTGGTCAATTCCGATACCGGCCTGGCTCCGGTCAACGCCGCCGTCTCCGATCTCTTTGCCGGCGGGACGGCTACCGGTTCCGCCCGCTTCCAGGTGGAAGGCTTAACCGGCAATGTCACCGCCGCCGGCACTCTGACTTTGACCGCCGCCGCTGCCCAGATAAAGCTTCTGGAATCAGGCGGCGCCCCGTCTCTTTACGGCATC
>CAVTQH010000005.1:0-36961 GCA_963736875.1 Candidatus Amesiibacteriota bacterium
CGGGAAACCGGTGGGTTGTTTTTTTGTGAAAATTCGTACAGATAAGTTATTGCGGGTATGGAAAGATAGAACCCTATGAGGAAAGGAGGTGAAGTCAAATGCCAGACAATTTCGGCGGTCAGGGGAACGCATGGATCAATGACTACGGCAACCACTATGCAAATCAACAAAATCCGGGGGTAAGAATGGATTGGGATAACCATAGATTTGCAGTACCTGGTGTAGGTGGAGCTCACGCTGATGAAAATGCCGCGGTTATTGCATGGGGAGACGGTACTTTAGTCGACCCTCACGATACCCTTTAATCCGTAATTCGATCTTCACAACCCATCGGGAAACCGGTGGGTTGTTTTATTCGCACAACCCCGGCGAAACTATTCCTTTTTCAACCCGCGGACTGCAATTCTGCATAAAAAACGTCCATCCCCAGCATTTTCCTGTCGCTTTACTACCCATTCTGGTTCCGGTTGGAGCCAGACAAATAGTCTGGCAGTCTGACCTGTCACTGCATTCCTTGCCGGCATCGGAAGTCGGCATATTGCATCCGTATTTTACAATTGGCGTATCCCCTTTTACCTGCCACTTCCCTCCGGCTTTCTCACAAGCTGCCTTGTCATTCACCTGCTGCACCCGCTTCACCTCCGTCAGTATATTCAGGTTTACCCGCCCCTGAATACATATCACTACCAGAAGCCCCGCAATTGTTACCAACAAACCCGTAATCAGCACATTCTTCCCCATACCTTATACCATTATATATAGAGTAGACGGACTTTTTGAAGGCGACCAACCGGAATCGGATCTATTGAGGTGTAACCCGCCAGACACAAACAACACACTCCGAATCAATCGGAAATCAATTCCTCTTAAAAAAACTACCAACCGGATTAATTGACGTTAGTCGGGACCTGATAAAACCTCAGTTGCATCAGTTTCATCCCGTTATTGTCGTAATTCCAGTAGTAATCCTGCAGTGCAGAATCAAACAGCGGGTATCTTTCCAATTTTCCGTCGGCATTTATATCAGCATAGATATACAAAAGTTCTTTGGAAACATTGGTAAAGGTACTTTTTCCTGTCGATCTGACCTGAACCATCGCGTATACCGAACACCACACTTCCCCTGTCAGGGGATCTGTAGCACAGGTAGTCGTGGTCGATCTGCCGCCCGGTTTTCCCAAAGCTCTGGCATATACCGAATAAGTGGTAATCCCGGAATTAGTCGGATCCGGACTGGGTAACCGGAAGCCGCCTTTACCGTCGGTGCAGTTGCCATCCAGAACAGCAAAACTTCCCATGGACAGACTGATCTGGCAGTTTCCGACCAAAGGCACAAATATTCTGCCTCCGGAAGTCATATTCGCCGTTTTCCCTTTGGGAACCCCGATAATATTTAAATTAAAATGCGGTCCGTTGGGAGCGCCGTTGGCAGCATTCACCGATCCCCTGGTCTGCACATTATAAAGAGCAGTTCCCAGAATCACGGCAAAAGCCCCCAATATCACCGTAGCAGCCAAAAGTCCCACCGTACTCAAATCCAATATTCTATTTTTAGAAGCCATCAACTTTCACCTCCTCCCCAAGTAATCATATTTCTTATATCCATGATGAAGCTTTATGAAAATGATGTCAACAGTACATATGCCGCAACTTAGGCGGGTAGATGAAGGCGTCTCAAACAACTCCCGCAGCCGGACGAAGGCTTTCGCCAGACAGTCGAGCACGTCGCAGTTGGAATACCGGATCTGCGCAGCTATTACCTGATCTGAATATCCAATTTTCTACCCAGGGCAGTCGAAATTTTATCCAAAAAATCCACTGTCGGATTAATCGTTCCTGATTCCAGCCTAGCTATTGCTGATTGCTTCGTGCCGATTTTTTTTGCCAAATCCGCCTGAGATACACCCTTCCCGATTCTTACTTCGATCAGTCTTGAAATTAAAGCATATCTGGGAGCAAGTTTACGGTATTCCTGCCCTACGCCGGATTTTTTCAATAACTCTTTTTTATAATTTCTCCAAGTTTTCATCGTATTAATATATAACATATATGTTATAACAATGCAAGTCTTTTTAAAGCCGTCAGTATTTCTTTTGCCGGGGTTCTCGTGTTTTCTTCTTAAATCCGTGAACTAAATATATTTTATTCATCCTGAATGCATATAAAATTCTAACTTCCTCACTTCCCCGGATACGCAATTCATAAATTTCATTGTGGATTTTCTTCGAATGTGGCATGCCAAGTTGGTAACCATATTTTTCAAGTAAATCCAGAGTGTGTGCTACTTTGGCTGCAGTAATATCATTCAAAGAATTCACAAACTCTTCTACCGGCTTCTCACCCCTGATGGATTCAAATAGAACTATTTCCCAGGACATAAACTCTTAATCCTATCCATAGTAAACCAAATAATACCCGAAGTCAATTACCATGCCATAGGTGAGCAGACGGGGGCATCTCCGCGACACGTGCAGCCAGAAACAACTAGCGGATACCGGTATCACAATATATCGTAGTTTCCGTCCAACTTCCCCGCTTCCACAATCAAAGCTTCCGGCATACTGCAAATGGGCCTTCTGGGTGCGGTATCCGCGCCCCGGATAAGATACTCACCGGGAGATACCGCAACTTCAAACCTCCCGTTGACTGTCGGATGTAAACTCTTTTATCACCCGTATGTCATCTGTTTTTGTCACCGCAAACTTTGACGAATACGGTTTATCAGCACATTCAGTCATCCTGCGGATCCCTGACCGTGGGACAGGTCGGACCCATTAATACTATCCCTTTAATACCGCTCCCTGCCGTGTCAACTCCCGCCCCGCTCCCCGGTCTTCCTCCCCTGCAAATCGCTATCCCCGCCACAAACACCGCCCCCGCAATTATCAGCCCCAGCCATAACTTATTCATGAAACTCTTACATTATATATCCGCCTAAGAAACCAGCGTCCATACATACGCTGCAAAAAGCACTAAAAGTCCCCCTCCCACCCACCTCGGTACCACCTTCCCCTTAAATCCGGCGACGACAAGCCACAATATGCCGGCCGAAAGCCACAAAAACTCCCATCCGCCGATGACGGTTCCTGCCGGTCTTGTGAAAAACGCCATCAGACCGCCGATCAAAGCCAGATTATAAATATTGCTCCCGATGACATTGCCCAGAGCCACTTTCTCCTCTTTTTCCTCCTCGCTTCTGACTGTCACCAGAAGTTCCGGCAGTGATGTGGCGGCAGCCGTCAGCGTCAACCCCAAAAAAGTCTGGGAGAGACCGGTTGCGGCGGCAATTTTTTCCACAGCCAAAACCGTCATCAGTCCCCCGGTCACCAGGCCCCCCGCCCCCAACACGGTCAGAAATCCCCACTTCCCCTTAACCGGCTTTAATTTCTTAAGTTTGCTTTTATCTTCCAGATTTCTGCCTTCCACTCCCCAAATGGTTTCCACAAGCGAAAATCCGGCTGCGATAGTTACCAGAATTATACCGGCCACAGTTGACCACCCCCGCCACCACAGCCAGGAAAACAGTCCGGTAACGCCGATCATCACCCAAATATTTCTCTGGGTTTTGGTGGTTCCGATCCGCATTCCCCCGACCAGAATCGCGGCAGAGAGAACCAGAAAAACATTGATGATGCATGATCCCACGAGATTTCCCACAGCCAGTCCCATTTCCCCCCGCCCCGCAGAAATTGCCGACACCACCAGTTCGGGAAGTGATGTCCCGACAGCCACCATCGTGGTCCCGATAATCAGTGGTGAAAGCCGGAAACGCGCAGCTATTCCCAAAGCGGCTTTTACCACCACCTCGGCACAAACCAGAAGAATTATTACTCCCAATACAAACCCTGCTATTGCCGTCGCCATCCTGGATTTATTATACCCAGAATTCGTGTGAAGAGTTTCTGTGCCTTAAACCACAGTCCCTCGCGGGCTCTTAGAAGAACCGCTTCCGCGGTTGCCTGGTTGTCGGAAATCAGCAAACTGTAATTTCTGTAATCTTTAAGGGAAATATTCATAAGCTTTGTGTCGGAATTTACCGGAACACTCACCTGCCCCGAATTCCCGGTTAAAAATGTCCGTCCGCGGTAAGTGACCTGCCGCCCCGGCCAGATTTTGCCCGATTTCGTTTTTCACCGTTACTGCAAGTGATTGGGGTTTATAAAAGCTTTTAACCACTTCCACGGCTTTCCGGGGCATCCCGGCCGCAGTCCACAATTGGGTCGACCCGCCGATATTTACCCAGTAATTCAGACCCGCCAGATTTGGTTGTTTGGAAAGCTGGGACAATGCCGACTCTATCCATTCAGCCTGTCCTGTTTCCGTCATCCCGATATGTAAATCCGGAATCGGTGCTCCGAATTCTCCTAAAACTATCTGTCCGCCGGACATCCCGGAGATTTCTTCGACATCGGTAGACAAGCTTTTCGGGGCTGGTTACATAGTGATCGATGACCACGATTCCCCCCATCGCCGCGGTAGTCGGTTTGTCCATGACAAGTCTTGCCACATCCGCATTCATCGAAGCAAAGTTGGTAGCCACCTTCAGACCTAATTGGTTAAACACGGCACGTCTGCGGCCTGATGCTCATCAATCATAAATTTGGCAAATCCCTCCCGGTCACCGGTCATCCGGGGATCCCCCGGACCGCCGTTTTCGCATTCCGGACAGGGGGTAAAAATATCCCCGTCCGCAAACAGATCCCGGTTTTTATTTATAAATTCGACGGTTTTTCTGATGTGTTCCTGCCGGAAAATCCGCGGGTAGCCAAACCAGCCTTCCCATCCGGACCAGTTGCCCCTAAACCACACTTTCAGTCCGTACTTTCTGGAGGCTTTCACCCATCTTTTCAGAAACGGGGTAAATTCCTCATCATAAGGAGTGCCTATTGCCACATAATTTGCCCCGATGCCGGCAATATTTTTAATTTGGGTATCGATCACCTCGTCAAAACTCCTGTCATCGGACTTAACTCTTGCCGTGTCCCGGGAATACTTCATTGTGTCCACCGACCGGACATTCCACCACACGGCTTCCGTTGTTTGAGCCCCTGCTATGCCGGGCACTGCCACAAACCACACCAGTATTATTGCCAAAAATAAACGTTTCATATCTTAATCCGTGTTCCTTTTAAATATCAGGATTTCGTCGGAGGTATACACTTTGTGGTAATAAGTGTACAGAAAATCCTGCTGCTCCCGGGTTGAATAAAATGTATTCCACATGGTATCCCCTTTTTGTACAATCACCCATCGGGCATGCTTCTGCGGCGTTATTAAAGATTCATCCCAATACGGTTTATTACCGATATAAATCACATTCTGCATCGGAATCCGGGACCTGATCACGCTTAAAATCCGGGAATAGTCATCCATCAGAAGCAATCCCGAATCGTAGTTTTTAGAAAGCCACTGCTCCGCATCGGGTCTTCGGGCCGAAGACAGACCAACCGTCCCGTCCTCGTAAGTCGTGACTTTGGAATAGCCGATCACATACAAACCAAGCTGTAAAAATAACAGACCGATAAGTAAAATTCGCGCCGGTGGTTTTGCTTTGGCAAATAAAAAGCCGGCAAAAAATGCCGCCGCCGGGATCATCATCAATCCGTAACGGACATTGAAAAGCGTCCACTCAAAAGTAATCGGTGTGATATGCGGAATAAAAATCAGAGACTGACCGATAAACATCGTCACTACGTAAAAAATAAACGGTACGAATAAAATCAGAGCCGTAAAGACCCGGGACTTTTCGCGTGAAGATGTCAGATATGATACCAGTCCCGCAATAAAAACCCCTGTCAGAATAATTCCCACATTGCTCATTGTGGTTACCGCGTAGTAAAGAAACGACAGCCACAGATTGTGATAAGCGGGCAGTTCCCCGCGGGCCAGCCACCCCATTTGCTGTGACTTGGCCGAAAACTGGCTGGTGGTAAAGTACAGCGGATTACCCAAAATCAGAAGTCCCCAGGTAAACCAAGCCCAAAATTCCCGCACAGGCCAGGGTCGCATACAGATAACAAATGCCCCTCCCCTTTTTCGGTGACGGGAAAAAGCTTCTTCTTAAAATGAACAAGCGTTATCACCAGACCCTCCATAGCCACCAAAAACCAGCCGTCATATCGGGTCAGAGATGCACAAAATCCGAAAAGCGAAGCCAAAACCAGCCCCCGTGTATTTTCCTGATCCAGCAGATATTCAATAAAGTAATACGAACTGATTACAAAAAAGGCAACCAGAGGCATCTCCGTCATCGGAGTAGCCTGCATATAAATCATGTTGGGATTGGCGGCAAAAACCAAAAATGCAAAAAAGGCCGCCCCTTTATTTTTCGTCAGAAGTAAAGTCAGCCGGTAAATATAATAAGCCGCAAAAACAAAGCTTGTTCCGGAAACAATCGAGCCGGCCAGTCCCGTCCGCCACAGGGTATCAAAATACACAAACGGCAGCATCAGAAGATGCGGCAAAGGCAGCCAGATGCCTCCCAGCTGGGCCATCCCGGGGGTCAGGCTGTGAATTACCCGTTTGGCAATATTTAAGTGGCTTTCGGCATCCCCGTAGGTCACAATCGTATCGGTTTTAAATGCGTAGATTGTCCCGGATATTGCCAGAACTATCGCCGCCACCCACACCCATTTCTCCCATTTGATGCGGCTGTTAAAAATCAGTGGCGGAAGTTTAATAATCATGATGTTTTATCCTTGGATAATCTGAAAAGAAATATTCCGGCTGCCGCAATTACCAATAGATAAATCGGCAGGGCATATAACCACAGCGGTAGATGGGAAAACCAGGTATTGTAAACAAAACTGCTGCTGCGGCTATCCTGAAAAAACTCCCAGCTTCGAAGGAAGTTATAGCCGGTTTTAAGAATTATGGCTTCCGACTTGGGCGGAATGGCATTAGTGGTCAATACCCCCAGAAGGGATACTGCGGATGAATAAACAAACAGCCCGAAAGCCAACGTCTTGAAAATATATTTTTTACTTTCTGTTAAAAACCCGGAAACAAAAATGCTCAATATTCCCATGGCGGGAATCAGATAACGCGGTCCGAATGCCCAGCCCCCCCAGGGATCCCCCCAGCTGGAGTAGAGAAAAAATATCGCTAAAACACACGCCGTCAGGGTGGACACTTCCCATCCGGCATACCGCTTCAGGTAAATCACAAGGCCGGCAAACCCGAGAATAAATATCGGACTGTATATAAGAAGCCCCCGGTCGGAAGAAGCCGTCAATTCAAACAGACCGTTCGGAAATTTTTCCTCCGAAAAGAATTTAACCACATCTTTTTTCTTTTCGATGAGCTGTACCAGCGATGCCCTCTCGGGAGTATTGTAAGTTGCCGCCTCCGTAACCAGTTTCGTCCCCGGAAGCGAACCGCTTACCCGCCAGGGATTTCCGAAGTGGGTGTAGTTATAAAAGCCGTGCAAAATTACCAGGCCCAGGAAAACCACCGAGGTTACTATGGCTGAAAAATGTACATTCACCTCTATGCTTTTGGCTTTTTTAGATATCTCAAAAGCGGAAAAGGCAAAATATATCATCACCGGAGCCATAAAGAGGGCGTTGGGATAATCCAGGGTTAAAGTCAGTCCCAGACAGGTCCACACCCACAGCGGATAAATCCACTTCATCCGGGTTTTCTCCCGGAATTTCCAGACGGCGTAAAAAGCAGACAGCAGGAAAAAAGTGGTGGTCTGGTGCTGATAAAGGGTGACGGCGTATGACCAGGAGGTGGAGCCGAAACAAAAGACCAATGCCGAAAAAAGCCCCGCCCAGACGGGTTGTTTAAACACCTTCCGGCAGATCTGATAAATAAATACACCGTTCAGTACTGCAAAAATTGCCGGCAGGAAAAAGGTAAATACCTGGGCCATTTGGTATTGATAACCCCATATATATAAAGGTACGGCCAGAAGGGACAGGCCGGGAACAAAATAGATATAATACCGCCCGTTATAGTAACCTATGTCAGGGTAAACCGCCTTTGCCAGTGTCTCTGAAAGCGCAAAGGAATGGTCTGAAACCAGTGACATCACCAGGGCATACCGGCCGCGTTCCGGTGATAATTCCATCGACATCGCATTTTGGTCCAGACCATTTTCAACCTCCTCCGGAGTCGGATTCCCCATAGCCCCCTTCAGAGTCAGGATATAAATAATTACCGCTGCAAAAATAAGTATCGGGTAAAGAACTTTTTTAGGCATATGCATATATCTTTACATTTAGTTTAAAACTTTGCTGCTGGCATTCACTTCCCATGTGGGCACCAGCCAGGTCTGGTAGCGTCTGGCCCGGAAACGGCCGTAAACTCCCACCGCCATAGCCAGCAGACATCCTAATGGGTTTCTGAAAATTTCTGATAAAGCATTTTTATAAAACAGCCATCCCCCCGGACGCCGGTAGGACAAAGGTACCACCAGGCCGAATTCCCGCTCCAGTATTTCGGCATTGGAATTATCCCGGGAAACCAGCTTAATGTAATCTGAAAGAGTCGACGGCAGGCGAAACCACACCCGGGCCAGTGGCACATTGCGGTACAAAAATCCTTTTATAATGCAGGAAAAATACAGGTAAGCGTCCATATTCCCCAGCTGTTTGTTGTCGGCGGGAAACCTCAGGCTTTCCAAAAAATCTTTCGACAGGGCCATTATTTTTCCGTCACAGGTAAAAATATTGTGAAGGCTGCCGGTGGAATACAAAGTTTTGTCATAAACCGCTGCGGCTGATCTTGCGGCTTTTTCAATAAATGTTCTGGGTTCAAGCGGTCTGGGATTTCCGCTGACCAGACCCGCAGGAGATATTTCAAAAAAAGGTACCGCCAGTTTTTCCAGAAAATCATCGTCAGGAATCAGAATATCATCATTTAAAAGCAGGTTAATATCCGAGTGCATCCGGCTTAAAAGTGTTTTGACGGCTTGGGCAAATCCTCCGCGAACTTTTCCTTCAATTACCGTGATCCGGCTGTCTTTAACCGACCGGGCTTTTTTAGCGGTTTTATCCGTACATGCATCGCAATACACATAGATTTTGCCCAGACGAAGACTGGATAGCTTCTGCCCCAAAAGCGATTGTACAAGGCGCGAAATATTATCCTGGGTGTTATAGGCGGCTATACCGATAGTAATAGTCTTGGTTTTCATACGAATTTCTCCAGCACGGAAAAAATAATTTTACGAATGGCAAATGCGGTTGGTGACAGTGCATCCTTAAATTCTGCCAAGCCCATGTCCCCTGTCACTACCAAACGGGGTATTACAAATTCGCCGTCCCCGGGACATACATTCGTCCCGTAAGCTTTCCTGTAACCCGCCTGTCTGACAGCTGTATCGGTCCGGTTATTCCGCTTTCCGTAAGGATAGGCAAAGTAATCAATCGGGTGACCCGACTCTTTCTCAAGCGTTTTTTTGGATTCTTCCAGCTCCGGATTTAAAACGCGTTGGGAAAGCCGGGTCAAATCTCTGTGTGTCCTGGCATGACTGCCGATTCTCCAGCCTCTGTCCAGGGCAAAAGCCAGAAGATTCCGGTTAATGTTCGCGGAATTAATAAATAGTATCGGATTAATCCGGTATTTTTCCAGAATATCCGCAGCCTGAATAATTCCCGGGTCTCCGTCATCGAAAGTCACCAAAAAGTCTGACCGCCTCGATAAATAATTCATTTGGGCCTGAAAACTATCCGGATTGACGGAATACTTCGATTTACCGGTTCCGATACCGTGATAGCATACTGCCACCGTCTGCATCTTTCGCGAAAGTACTTTGTCAAAGAAAGCAGCCGTCCTGTAAATTGCCCGTCTGACCTCTATTAATATTTTTTTCATATATTTAATCTTTTTGAACTGAGCACCGGATCCCATGTAACAGTGGATTTTTTAGTAAATACTGCCACCCACCTGGTATACGCCAAAATTCCGAAGTAAGCCGCCATCAATATCGGGGAAATCACTAATTGACGGAGAGTAAATACCGCACTTCGTAAAAACGGGACCCGGGAATATAAGTCCACCAACTCCTCCCCGAAAATGCTGACCAGCTCGTCCCGGGATTTTTTGAACCTCGAACTTTGCTTTTGATGGTCAGACAAATTCCCCGGAGACTTATAAAAGATTTCCGGGTTTTTCAGATACCGGTACTTATACCCGGTCTTTGCGCAATATAAAAACGAAAAAACATCCTCGCATACCATTGAGGCCGGATATTCAAGCTTTTTATAAAGACGCCGGGAGAAAGCTCTCACCGGACCGCGGCAGGTATAAACATTCATCCCCTCCCTGTAATCTTCAAAAATATTTCTTTTCAGCTGGTTGCTGGTGTTTATTACTTTTTCAAAAAATCCGTCACCCGGTAATTCCAAAAGGCGGCACGAAACCAGATCGGCCTTACCTTCTGCAAACGGTTGTACTAATTTATTTATAAACAACCGGTCGGAAATTCTGATATCCGCGTCCAGAATTATTAACACATCACTTCTGGTTATCCGGGAAATCTCATTCACCCGAAAGGCTTTCCCCTTTCGGCTCCGGTGTTCAATTAAACGAAGTGTGGAACTGCCGGCACCTATGACTATTTTCGAAGTATTGTCGTTACTTCCGTCGGAAATAACTACTATCCCGTCCAATCTGTATATTTCTGCCTGTTGTTTTAGAAGATCAGAAATTAAAACTCCGATATTTTCCTGCTCATTATAAGCGGAAATCCCTACAGTCACTGAAAGTTTGTTTTTAATGGTTTTCGGCATATGCATATTCAGGGAACCCGGAAGTAACTTTTCTGTCAGCCAGGTCGGAATATATCCGGTCAAAAAATTGTTCGGCATTTTTATCCCAGTCAAAAGATTTCGACCACTTCACGGCATTTGCGGATAACCGCTCCAGATTGGTCGGGTATTCAATCATGGATTTCATGGCCGATGCCCAGGTAACGACATCTCTTACCGGCAGAAGCCAACCGGTCTTTGTGTCTACCACTGAATCCCGGAGTCCCTCGGTATCCGAAGCAATCACCGGTGTCCCGCAGGCATTGGCTTCCAAAACGGTAATTCCCCATCCTTCAAAGGATGATGGCTGCAGCATCACCCAGCTTTCACTCAAAAGCCGGTGTTTGGAAACTTCATTCACCCTTCCGGTAAAAGACACCCTGTCGGAAATCCCCAGTGTCCTGGAAAGTGCTGCCAATTCTCCCTGGTTTTCCCCCGTTCCGGCAATGGTCAGTGTTGCCTGCGGATATTTTTTTACCACCAGGGAAAACGCTCTGATTGCCACATCAATATTTTTGTAAGGTCTGATCCTTCCCAGGTACAAAAATGAAGGCTGGGAGGTCTTCGGATATGACGGTGTCAGATCCGGACTGACTCCCGGATTAACTACGGTTATATTTTCCTCCCGGAAACTTTTAAAATTCAGCAGATCTTTTTTGGACGACTCCGAAACCGTTACGACAGGCAGATCCCGGTAAATCCGGGGCATCACGTCCGCTTCCAAAATCCTGGCAATGTCGGACAGCGGGGATTTCAGATATCTCTGAAAATAGTTCTGATGTACATGGTGAACCAAAAGAAATGTCGGTACTCTTGTATAAAGCGGTGCAAAGAACGGAATCCCGTTTTCGCTGTCTACTATGGCGTCAAAATGGTTACGGAAGCGGAAAATGTAATACAGGAAAGCCCATACATATACCATGTAAGTCCCGCCGCGGCGGATAATTTCCACCCCGTCTGTCACTTCCCTGCGCGGACAATGTCCGTCATTGCCGCAAAACAGAGTCACCTGGTTTCCTTTTTTTACCCAGTTTTTTGCCAGTTCGTGGACATAAACTTCCGCTCCCCCCGCCCACTTGTGGCGGATGTCCCGCCAGTTAAATATCAAAATCCGCAGCCCTCCGCTTTCGCCTGCCATTTTCCTGACCGGAAAAAGCAATTCGCGCAAATCCGCCAGATTTCTGGAAATAATATCAAAGCGGGGCGAGAGGAAATGCAGAATAATATTTATCGCCAGATACAAAACCACTGTTCCCTGAACCACACCGACAAAAGACGGGATTGAATTGTGATACAGCCCGAAAGCCGAAATCTGAATCACGGATACCGCCAGACCCGCCCAGCTGAAGGCGTACTGCTTCAGGGTTTGGTGATATGAAGCGATTGCCGTTCCGACGGCCAGAAGCACCATCGACAGGGTATATGCCGGAAGAAACTCCAGAATCGGCAGGCTTTTTACGCCGAAAAACAGAGGCACGGTGATATGCCCGAAGATCCCCACCACCAGATACCCCGCCAGTCCGCTGAAAAATGCCGCTGCCAGTAAGAAATAAAACAGCCGGCTGTGGTTGCTGTTCGCCCCCCGCGCCTGAGCCACCAGCGGAGTTATAAACTGATTAAACAGGCTGCCCAAAAAGTAGACCATTTTCCCCGCCAGCGAAAGAATGGCGTATTGGCCGGCTGCCGCTGGATCCAGGAAATGTTTGGCCAGGATCAGATCGGCACCCAGAAAAGAGGCCATGGATAAATTGGAGATAAACGCCGTGGTCAGAAAATGCATGGGGAACTTCCCGGTCCGGATATCACCCTTGGGAAGATTTATTGCCGCCCGGCGCATCACCAGAAAAGAGAAAAGGACAGAGGCGGGAATCGCCAGATACACCAGATCGGAAACGGAAAAGGTAACGGAAATATATGCCGTGGCCAGTTTTACCGCACCGGCCGCAATTCCGGCCAAAGCCAACGCTGCAAATTTCAGATTACCCGACAGAAAACCGCCGTCCACGGCGTTTAAGGCCGACAGGGTAACAATCGGGGTAAACATATAAAACGGCATAGTTGAAGCTGAATTGAAAAATCCGGTCAAAAACGGAGTAGCCAGAAGCCAGAAAAGCGTGGCTGCCATTGATATCACAAATGACCTGCGGCGGACAATTTGCCAAAAAACAGTGGCCGGCTGATGATGCTTCCCCTGAAGAAATGCGCTTTGATAACTTACCGTCCGGCCGAGAGCGCCGGTGGAAATCTGTAAGAGAGATAATATGCTTCCGAACAGACTGATCAACCCGAAATCCGCAAGTCCCACTGCCCGGCCCAAAAAGGCGTTGTACAAAAAGTTGAAAACATTGGCCAGCATATTGGAGGCCACCAGAAAACTCCCCGCGGCATAAGCGGGTTTCGGGAAAGGCCGGGGTAAAATCCGGCTGATATGCGGAAATGAGAAACGCACAGCCGGAGTAAGATGCAGTCCGTGCATGGTTTTTTCCCAGTAATGCGGTTTAAAAAGCAATTGATTTACCGCTTTTACAGCCGCCAGACTCATCAGAAACCAGTAAAACGGGACCAGATAAACATATTTCACGAGCCACCAGGTACCCCGCCGGGCACACCCGAGCATGTAGTAGTACATGGACAGAAAGTTTCCCGCCAGCATGGAAAATACCGCCATATAAAAAATTACCGGCGGGTATAAAGCTTCAATTGTCGGACCTAATGTTCTCCTGAATAAAAAGTAGGAAATTGTAATCAGCCACAAAATCGGATTTATCAGTACAAAAGCATTCTTCCCTCCGACCAGAAGCTGGAAAATAAAAGCATGCACACCATGGGTCCGCACAAATCGTAACGGGTGGCGGTTATGCACCAGAAAGGTCTGCAGGTATCCCTTGATCCAGCGGGAACGCTGGCGAAACCAGCTTCCGATGCGGCTGTTGGCCTCCTCATATGTGGTGGAATCGATTATGGCCGTCCGAAAGCCCATGGAAAACAGCCTCACACCCAGGTCGCAGTCCTCGGTTACGTTAAACGCATCCCAGCCGTGAATCTCTTTAAGAACTTTTGTCCGGAAATGGTTTGATGTGCCTCCCAGGGGAATGGTGGTTTCAATCGACTGCAGTCCCGGAAGCACCACGTCAAACCACAGTGTATATTCCGCGGTAAACAGCCTGGTCAAAAGGTTATGTTTGGGATTGTAATAATTAAGTTTTGCCTGCAGACAAACGACCTTGGGGGAGCTTTTCTTAAAGCCCAGATATGCTTTTTTCAGCTGCAGCGGATCCGGCCGGTCCTCGGCATCATAAATCACCGTATATTCACCCCGCACATATGACAGCCCGTAGTTGCAGGCCTTGGGTTTCGTCTTGGGCAGTGAATGCGGGACTACCACCACCTTTATATAGTCCGGTAAATTGAGGGAGGCGGCTGCCTGCCGGGTTTCTTTGTCGTCTTCTTCCAAAAGTAGCAGCACATCCATCTTGTCTTTCGGCCAGTCGATAGCCTCGATATTTTTTACAAACTCCGGCAGCACCCGGGCTTCCCGGTACAAAGGACAAAGAACTGAATAAACGGGCAGTCCCCCGGGAGAGAGATTTTCAAGCTGTTCCGGGGAAAAAGACATTTCCGGAGGATGCCGCAGGCTCTTGGCAATAATAAACCCGTTAAAAAAGACGTCCAGAAAATAAACCACGGTCAGTATGGCTACGGTCCAGGAGGCAGCGGTAAACGGCCTGACCATAAAAGCCACCACTGTCAAAGCCAATAAAGCCATTAATAGGTGCTTCTGCCAGGGTAAAAACGTGTCCATGGCCGACTGGTGCTGGGGAAGACGGGTATGGGTAATAAACCGGTGGCGGTGATGTATCACCCCGGCTCCCAGGGGGCAAGATTCCGACTCCGCGGGAATCTCATAAGCTTTTCTGTGCGTCAGATGTAATTTAACAGCCTGCCCGGCAATCTGCCGCCAGGCAGCCGGAAATCTGACTTTGGAGGCCCTGTACGGCCGGGTTTTTAAATCCACATCCACCTGTCCGATGGTGCATCCCAGTTCCAAAGCTGTATGAAGAAGCGGTATGCCCAAAGTCCGGGAATCCGCACCGGACAACCTGATATGAGCCAGGATATGCCGGTGGAACACCATGATTCCTGATTGGATATCACAGTCAAGACCCAACAAAAGCTTTCCTGATAACCATCTGCCGAGGCGCGGAGCCGGCCTGCGGCTGGCTACCACAATTCCGTGTTCGGCAACTTTGGCATACATTTCCGGGATGGCTTCCGGCGGATACTCCGATTCCGGATCAATAATCGCTACATACTCGGATGATGTCTTTTCAGCTCCTTCCAGAATTGAATACGCTTTGCCCGGTTTGCCTGCTTTCAAAAGAGTAATTATAGGGTAATCCTTCGCCAATTTTTTCACTACTTCCGGGATCGCATCCGTGGAGTAATCGTCGGCTACAACCAACCGGTAGGCGATATTGGCTTTTTTAAGACAAACGTGGATACGCCGGACCAAATCCGGCAGGTTAGCGGCTTCGTTCTTTACAGGGATAATGATATCCAGGCGCCTCATAAAAAAGCAAACCCACTGGGTTTGCACTATGGGATATTACCATATTAATTAATGAGGTTCAAGTCCGGCCTGATTTTCCTACTTCTTTTTCTCCGAAGGATGATTATCCAGTTTATCCAACCCCAGTCCCACCACCCCGAAATACACCACCAGAGCTACTACTGTAAAATCAATCAGTGTGTTCAGAAAATCCCCGTACATCACCTTGGCCGGCCCGACGGTAACGTAGGCCGTCGACAGCCCTTTTGCCGCTCCCAATACTATTCCCAAAAGCGGGTTAATAATATCGTTAACCAAAGCTGAAACCAGCTTGGCCACCGCTCCCCCCAGGATAAACCCTACCGCCAGTCCCACTACTCCTTTATCCCGTATAAACTCTATAAACCCCTTCATATTCCCTATCATATCACAGGCTGATTAATGTCTCCTTTTTGGACACTATAGGTTGCAATACCCGAGAATTCGATCTATAATCGTCCCATGACCTGCGAAACTGACAAATCAGAAATCCGGTCAATACTTAATTCTGCCCCGGAAACCACGACTACCCCGCCCAAAACTGAAGCCTTAAAAAACTGTCCTCCCGCATCCACTTTCGGCGAAAAAACTCATAATAAAAGATTGCAGAGAAAAATACGTCAGGGGTTCCCCCTCCGCTCACTTCCCGACACTAATCATCAGTAGGCTAAAAAAACTATTTTGGTGACCGCACTGGTATGATTAGGGCATGAAGCGGTCGCTTTTTGTCTGCCTTGCACTGGTTCTCCCGATACTCATATTCTTTCACACCCGCGGTTTCCCCACCAACGACGAGGGTTGGCCACTCCAGGCAGCCTTGCGCTTAAAAAACGGCGACATTCCCTACCAGGACTTTGATTATCTCTATAACCCCGGGGTTCTTTATATTAATGTCCTGGCTTTCTATCTTTTTGGTACCAGCATTTTATCCGCCAGAATCATGGCCTTGGGTAACTCACTTCTCACTGTCCTGCTGCTATTTTATATCGCCCGCAAGCTCAAGCTTCCCAAAATTCCCACGGCTTTTCTGATCGGCATCTATCTTTTTTGGGGTCCGGCCCAAATCAACTTTGTCTGGCCGGTAATGTTTTGCCTGACTGCGGGGTTGGCTACCGGAGCCGTATATCTGGCCTTTCCCCAAAGCCACCGCCAAAATTTACTTCTTTTAACAACAGGTGTGCTTTCTGCCATAACTTTTATCCTGAAGCAAAATTTCGGTTTGGCCATCTTCTTATCCAACGTTATGTTTTTTATTATCGGCTCCAAACAATTCCTACGTATCCGTCCCCTCTTCTGGCATGCCTGCGGTTACTCTTTTGTTATTATTCTGCAACTGATTTATTTTTTAAATAATCATTCTCTCTCTTCATATCTCGGGCAGATTTGGTATTACACTTACGACAGAATATTTCTTCAGGGCGTCTTCTCTACCTCCTACCCCTGGGAATTTCCCGCCCCGCTTCTTTATAAAATTCTCAAAACGCTCTTCTATCTGTGGCCGTTAATTATTTCCGTCATCGCTTTGAAAAAATCCCGGACACTAGCCCGTAATACTGTCTTTTTCCCGATTTTATGCATTTTTTACTATGCTCTGAGTATCCGTCCCACCACCGATCTTATTCATCTGGCTCCCCTTATCGCCCTTTCCGGTATCTCTTTGATTATCGTCTACCACCGGCTTCTCACTTCGCCGGTTAAGCTTTTCACCTCGCTTTCTGTATCGGCTTTAATCATCTTCGGCGCTTATAACTCTGTTTTTGGTTACTACTATCGCTGGAGCACGCCGCTTGCCAGACAAAATCTTTTTCTTTCCCTTCCCCGGTCTTATGTTTGGGTAGACAACAGGGATTATCAGAGCCTAAATGAAATTTCCGCTTATTTTGCCGCCCGGACTCCCCGCGACAAATATATCCTGGTTTACAATTTCGCCCCTATTTTCTACTTTCTCCTTGATAAAACCAACCCCACTCCCTACGATTACCTCCATTCCGGAGCTTTAACCCCGGTCGTCGAGCAGAATGTTTCTTCTTCCCTGGAAAATAAAGCCGTCCGCCACATTATCGTCAACACCGATCTGGATACTGACCGCAGTGAAATAAGCAGGTACATCCGCCTTCATTACCGGCTGGACAGACAAATAAATAACTACACTATTTACGCTTTCGCCAATTAACCGGCACAAGATTGCTGGTAATTTCCATATCCGTATATTTCGGTGCCTGATGGCCCTGCAATTGTGCCCATTTCCAGGTCAGAGCCAACCCTCTCTCCAGACTCATCCTGTCGGAATAACCAAGGCGTTTCTTACTTAGTCTATGGTCGCTTACCGCAATCCTCACCTCCTGTGGTCTGGCCGATAAATGTCTGGGTTTGATTCTTAATTTACTCACCTTCAATATCAGTCCGGATAATTCATTTATCGACACCGCTTTGTCGGACCCGATATTAAAAATCATTCCGGACACCGGAGCCTTAAGGCATTTCACCATCGCGGTTGCCACATCTTCAACATAAGAAAAACATCTTTTCTGTCTCCCGTCACCGTAAATGCAGTAAGCTTGCCCGTTCAGCAGGGCATTCATAAAGATTGTCACCACGTTTCTATACGGATCACTCATATTTTGTCCGGGTCCGTACACATTATGCGGTCTCAAAATTACATACTCAAAACCATGTACTTTAGTAAGTATCCTCAGGCAGTTTTCAAAAGCCAATTTAGTCGCCCCGTACACATCCTCCGGCTGTGGAGTGTCAATTTCCTTAAATGGTGTCTGTAATTTTCCGTATACCGCGATGCTGGAAGTAAAAATAAACCGCTTCAGTCCGTGACGAATCCCCGCAGTCAGTACTTTAATCGCCCCGTCAAAATTCCTTGAAGTAATATCCACGGGACAAAACTGGGCTTTATTCTCTGCCGCGTTCGCGGCTAAATGATAAATTACCTGTGGTTTAAAACCTGATATCACCCCGTCAATTTTCAACCAATCACGGACATCACACCGGTAAAATTTTGCCCTGGAATTAAGATTCTCCTTTTTTCCGCCCGATAAATCATCCACCACCCCCACCTGATGTCCGGAATTTATCAGCTTGTCAACCAGATGGCTGCCGATAAAACCCGCCCCCCCTGTTACCAGTATTCTCATATGTTTCCGAATCTGTATTTCATAATTAACTTCACCATATTCCAGCCTACTTTTATTGACCGTACTTTCGATCCCGTTATTTTGGACTCTCCCACTCTTGCCCGATAATGTACCGGCACTTCCAGTATTTTAAACCCCGCTATTGCGGAATTGATTATTGTTTCCGGTAAAAAGTGTGACCCTCCCACCGTCAAACGGGGTAAAATAGCTTTGACCACGGACTTCTTCATTACCCTGAAAGTACACCCGCAATCCGATAAACTCGGCGTCCGAAACAGTACCTGCATGATTTTTGCGACAGTCATATTTCCGTACCTCAGTAATCGACCCATGTTCGCTCCCTCTTCGATAAAATCTTTATTCGTTCTGGTGCCGGCAACAAAATCATATTTATCCAAACCTTTAACCAGTTTTACAGCGTCACGGGCATCAAAAGTCCCGTCAGGTTCAGACAATATAATATAATCCCCCCGGGCTTTTATCATCCCCTTTCGTAATGCATACCCATATCCCCTTTTTGACTCGTAAACCACTTTAGCCCCGTTTTTCCGGGCGATTTTGGCAGTATTATCCTTGGAATTATTATCAACAACGATAATTTCGTCACATATCTTAATTTTCTTAAAATCTTCAATCGCCCGGGCAATATTCTTTTCCTCATTCAGAGCGGGAAACACCAGGGATACTTTTTTTGCTTTATACATCGTAATTCGAACCCATCTTATCATAATACTTTACTCCGTCCGGCCTCCTTTTCCCCTCCCTCCTGATATGATTAAGGCATGCATCCTGTCCTTGCCGTTCTTTCATGGCTGATCATTTTAATTTCATCCCGTCTCCCCTGCCCTGGCCCAATCCCCCAGCCCCAATCCCTCATATGACAGTTTTGCCAGTCTGGGAATTGCCAGACTGGTCGATACCCGGGAAACCGACATCAAAGACGGAGCTATCATGTCCACTTCGGACCACGGAGCCGTCCTTACGGCTAAATCCTACGATTCCCAGGTCCTGGGAGTTGTAGCCCGGGACGCGGCAATCGTCATTAATTCCACCGGCAGTACCGAAAGCGGAATTCCCTTAATTTCCGTCGGATCGGTATACATGCTGGTCTCAACCAAGGAAGGTGCCATTAAAAGAGGAGATTTACTGACCAGCTCCGCTAATCCCGGAGTCGGGGTCAAAGCCGTCAAATCCGGCTATGTTTTAGGTTCCGCTCTGGAAGACGACTCCAATCCCGACCCCCAGGCTGTCGACAAAATCGCGGTTGATTTAAATCTTCATTATTACAACTCCAAATCCCCCTTCCCGGGTTCACTGTCCGACATTTTCAAAATCGCCCTCATTCCCACCAAGGAAGGCCCGTCACCGATTTTCAAATATATCGTCGCCGCCGCGGTGATTTTAAGCTCGCTTTTGCTGGGTTTTCTGACTTTCGGCCGGACCGCCGCCAAAGGTGTGGAAGCTCTGGGAAGAAATCCCGCCGCCAGCAGAATCATTTATCTGGGAATCGTTTTCAACATTTCCGTGGTTGTAGTCATCGTGTTAGCCGGCCTGACTATAGCCTTTTTGATCTTAAGGCTTTAAGCTGTATTTATGGCTACCATTGCCCTTCTGGTAATCAATTCTCTCACCATCCTCATTTTGCTGGTATTTGTAGGCAACTATTTTTCCCACCTTCGGTCCAAAGAACAGGAACTGGAACAAAAAGGGGATAAAATCGACAATGATTATCATCATATTGTCGACGAGGCTTTAGCCAAGGAAAGAAAAATCCTGGAGGATGCCGCAGCCGAAGCCGAGCAGATTCTCGCCGGAGCCAAAAATATCTCCAAAACCACCAAGGATGATGTCAACGCCGCACTGCAAACCATGGTTGTGGATATTCAAAAAGAAGCTCTGGCCACAGCCCAGAATTTTACTTCCAGTTACCAGACTTCTTTAAATCAGCTGGCCACCCAGTCAACCGCCGATTTTCAAAACATCGTCAAAGGTCTGGAAGAGGATCTGCAAAAACAAATCAAGGATTTCCACGAGACCCTGCTCCCCCGCCTGGAAAAGGAACTGGATGAATATAAGAAGTCACGTCTTACTCAAACCGAAAAAACCATCACTCAGATAGTCCAGAAAGCTTCCCAGGAAATTCTCAACAAGTCCCTTTCTATGGAAGATCACAAAACCCTGGTTTTCGAATCACTGGAAAAGGCAAAAAAAGAAGGGTTGTTTAACTGATATGAATAAACTGGATTTATCGGATTTTTTTACCACCAAGGCTCAGTCTGTCGATTTTTCCACCCGTCTTTCTGCCGTATCCCAGCAGGTTTTTGCCACTGATTTCAACCTGGAAACCACACTTACTGACCAGTTCGGCCTGCAAAAAAAAGACAAATTCATTGCCCTTTTAAGAGACAACGCTGTCAAAGTTGAATCCAATTCCGCTCTGGAAGAGTTTTTCGGTCAAGTCCAAACCCAAATTTCCTCCCTGCCGGTAGCCACCATTACTCTGGCTTTTGAGCCGGACGAGACTGCTCTGCGTGATTTATCCGAATGGTTTTTCCAAAATCTCAACCGGCAGGTGCTTTTCGAGATTCAAATCGATCCCGGTCTGATTGCCGGTGTGGCCATCCTTTTCAATGGTAAATCCCGGGACTTTTCGGTCAAAGAGAAATTCGGCCAAATCCTGACTGATACCATTAATAATATCAAACCTTCTGCCACAGCTCCCGCGGCCGGACACCAAAGCCTCGAACATTTCTCCCTGGGCAGACCTTAAACGGGCATGGATACGCTTTTCAGCCAATTCTTAAAAAAAACCGGAGAATACGGGGTCGTCTATCAGGTCAGCCACCCCATTGTCTTTATCGAAGGCCTGCCCCAGGTCAAAAGCCAGGAAATTATCATCTTTGAAAGCGGCCAGAAGGGTGAAGTCTTTGCCATCAACCGCGGTAAAATCGAAGCCCGGATTTTCACTCATACCCCTATCAGGGTCGGCACCAAGGTCACCCGGACAAACCAGCAATTAGCCCTCCCGGTCGGCCCGGAACTTTTGGGCCAGACCATCAACCCGCTGGGTGAACCTATTGATCCTGCCGTTGCCTTTACTTCGCCCAAAAATATGCGCGAAATGGACGCCAAACCGGTGGATATTTCCGGCAGGGCGAAAATCACCGACCACCTCTCCACCGGCATCTCTTTGATTGATACCATGGTTCCCCTGGGCCGCGGCCAGCGTGAACTGGTCATCGGTGACCGGAAAACCGGAAAAACCTCCCTCATGATGACCACCATCAAGGAACAGGCCAGGGAAGGGGTTATTTCCATCTATGCCGCCATCGCCAAAAAGAAAAGCGATATCAAAAAAATGCAGCAGTTTTTCACCCAGGAAAAAATTGCCGACAAAGTCATCATCGTCGCCACCAGTTCCTACGATTCACCCAGCCTCATTTACCAAACCCCCTACGCCGCCATGGCCATCGCCGAGTATTTTCGCGACCAGGGGACCAATACTCTGCTTATCCTGGACGATCTTTCCACCCATGCCAAGTTCTACCGCGAGTTATCCCTGCTTTCCCGGCGGTTTCCCGGCCGTGACTCCTACCCGGGGGATATTTTCTATACCCACTCCCGGCTTTTGGAAAGAGCCGGGAACTTTCAAAAAGGCCAAGGCAGGAAATGTTTCCATCACCTGTCTGCCGGTAATTGAAATCGTCGAAGGTGACTTCACCGGTTATATCTCCACCAATGTCATGAGTATCACCGACGGCCACATTTATCTGGACAGCAACCTTTACTACCAGGGCCTGCGCCCGGCCGTAAACATCCCCCTTTCAGTCACCCGTGTCGGCCGGCAGACTTTGAGTAAGCTTTCCCGGGAGATCAATAAATATCTGGCGGCTTTTTTTGTCTCGTATGAAAAACTAAAAAGCCTCTCCCATTTCGGCCAGGAGCTGACTCCGGATGTCAAAAAAACCCTCTGGTTGGGTGAAATGATTTATAAGTTTTTTAACCAGCCTTACCAGGAAACCATTCCCTCCCCCATCCAGCAGGTCATTCTGTCTCTGATCATTCAGGATTTAATCGAAAGCAAAGAAACCATGGAACTGGTTAAAAAAGGACTGATCCGGGCTTATGACTGAACCCAAATTCCGGGAATGGATGGATGAAATCGTCAAAACCAACGATTTGAAAATCTTTAACCAGAATGTTAAGAACAATAAGGATCAGTTACTGACTTATGCCAAAAACACTTAAAATATGATTCAGGGAAGAGTTATTCAGGAAGAACTGGCTGCTTTAAACAGCCTCAAGGATCTGGCGCAGAGTTATGAGGAAATCGCCGTATTGAGGATGCAGAAAATCAAAGACTCGGTTATCAGGACCCGCGACTTTTTATCTGATCTTTCTGATGTCTTTGTAGATTTAAAATCTTCTTACGAACGAGAGGTCGGAGATATCCTGGCCCAAAGAAAAAAGGGCGGCCGAACCCTGCCCCCGCTTTTACATAAATCCGGTAAGACATTACTGGTCTATTTATCTTCAAATGGCAGGTTATATGGCTCCGTTACGCAAAAAACGTACAAACTATTTGTTCAGGATCTGCGAAAAGATCCCTATAAAGATTCCGATCTGCTGGTCATCGGCAGGGCCGGAAAAGTCATGCTGGAAAATTCGAGCCTGGGAAAACCCTTCGAATATTTTGAAGTTCCCGATACCGACGTTGATATTGAGCATATAAGGCAGCTGACCAAAAAGTTTCTTCAGTATGAAAAGGTTTACGTCTATTACGGAAAATTTAATAATGTCGTCCGGCAAAATCCCGTTTCCACCAGTATCACCGGCGAGGATATCTTCGAAACGGAGGTTGTCGCTCCTACCCCCCGTGCCGACCGCTTTATTTTCGAACCCACGCTGGAAAAAATCTTTTATTTTTTCGAAACCCAGATCATGGCCAACCTTTTCAGCCAGACACTTTTGGAAAACCAGCTGGCCCGCCACGCTTCCCGTGTCAGCGCTATGGAAGAAGCCCTGATTCATATCGAGGAAGAAAACAAAAGACTGATCCGGGAGCGGACCCGTTTCAGGCACAGCCAGCAAAGCCGTAAGCAGCTGGAAACTATTTCCGGCATAGTCCTATGGGAGATTTAAACACTTATGGTTACCGGTAAAATTATCAGCGTCAAAGGCCAGGTCATCGAGGCTGAATTCCTTGAAGAAAAGCCGAGAATTTATGATGTTTTGATTTTAAAGGATGATCCCGAGGTCAAAATGGAAGCTTATACTTCGGCATCCCCCAATAGCTTCTATTGTCTGGCGCTGACGAGCGTTACCAAGCTTCATTACGGTTCGATCGTCACCGACACCGGCCAGCCCATCAAGGTTCCGGTCGGCCCCGAAATGCTAGGGCGGGTAATCAACACCATGGGTGACCCTCTGGACGGCTTGGGAAAGTTAACCGCCAAGGAATCAAGGCCTATTACTGCCAAAGATGTCAGTTTTTCCCAGGTTAATATCCCGAGGGAAGTTTTGGAAACCGGCATTAAAGCCATTGACTTCTTCACCCCCATTGTCAAAGGCGGAAAAGTCGGTCTGTTCGGAGGCGCGGGTGTCGGTAAGACCGTGATCCTCTCGGAGATCATTCATAATGTGGTTATCCTCCATCCTGAAAGTAATGTTTCCGTATTTACCGGTGTCGGCGAACGGACCAGGGAGGGAGAAGAGCTTTACAGCACTCTCAAGGAAAGCAAGGTGATGCAGGGAGTAACCCTGATCTATGGCAGCATGGGCGAAAACCCCGCTTTAAGATTTCGCACTGCCTTTACCGGGGTGACTCTGGCCGAGTATTTTCGCGATACCGTAGGTAAAGATGTCCTTTTCTTTATCGATAACATCTTCCGCTTCGCCCAGTCGGGTTATGAATTATCCACTCTGATGAACGCCATACCTTCCGAGGGCGGTTATCAGGCCACTTTAACCTCAGAGATGGCTTCCTTCCACGAACGCCTGGTTTCCACACTTACCAATGCCATCACTACTTTTGAAGCTATATATGTCCCGGCAGACGATCTGACCGACAGCGGTGTTCAGGCCGTCTTCCCCTATCTGGACTCCGGAATTATTCTTTCCAGAAATGTCTATCAGGAAGGCCGGTTCCCGGCCGTCGACATTCTGGCTTCCACCTCCTCCGCTTTAAACCCTGACACTGTGGGAGAAGAACACTACGAAACCGCAGTTGAAGCTCAGGCTCTTCTCAAAAAAGCCATGTCACTCGACCGGATAGTCTCATTAATTGGTGAGTCTGAGCTTTCTTCCGAAGATCAGGTTATCTATAAAAGGGCAAAAATGCTGAAAAACTATATGACTCAAAGCTTTACGGTGGTTGAAATGCAGACTGAAAGAAAAGGTGTTCACGTTCCCATCAAAGATTCAGTAACCGACGTCAAAGCGATATTAGCCGGTAAAGTAGATCAATTACAGCCTGAAAATCTTCTGTTTATAGGTACTTTAAAAGATATTGAACATTTAATACCCGCAAGCGTTGCTGTTTTAACCCAGAATAATCCCGAACCGGCGGTAAATACTCCCCAACCCAATCCCCAGCCAAATAAACCGACTATAAGCTGACATGAAAGCTATTAAAGTCAAGGCCATGGACACTACCAAGGTGGTTTTTGAAGGTGAGGTTGATCGGATCAGCTCCTTTAACGAAGTCGGTCCTTTTGATGTATACCCCATGCATGCTAATTTCATTTCAATAATAAAAAAACATATCACTTTTTACTCTCATAAGAAGAAGGTTTTTGACATGCCCATCTCACAGGCCGTGATGAAGGTTAAGCAGGATTCGATTAGTATTTTTCTGGGTATTGAAGAGCTGGTTGTTGAAGAAGAAAAGCTTTCTACAGAAGTGCTAAAAATCTAAAATTTTCTTTCTATACTATAAGTTTATATATATTCACTAATTGAATATATATTTCAAAAACCTGGATAATAATAAATGGCCATAATAAGGGTAGTAATAATATAAATGAGTAAATATATGTATGTAAGCAAATTATTTAATAATTAATCATTGATATTTTTAAAATAAAATTGCATAAATCAATTTATAAATTAACTCACCATTAAAAATCATTTATTCTCCTTTCTCCCCCGGCAAGACTTAGGAATTATTAACACAATAATGTTACAGTAATTCCTGTTACCAAACATTTTCGGATGTCTTCTTTGTTTAGGAAGTCATTTACAATTCTTTCAAAATTATCAATATTATAATCTTACAAAACCTCAGTTTCCTTCTTAGATAATGTAATTTCCTACTCCCGCTCTCCCTGGTGATTTACTGCCGGAATTACTTTTGATTATTCCAAAAAACGTATTTCAATATTTCCATTTTTTAGAAAATACTAATACCCTCCCGTACGAATAATATAAAAATTCTCATATTTAAATGATCTATAAAGATACGGAAATAGATGTTAATTGATGTAGTTATATATACAAACATATATTTAAAAGTGTAAATAGGCGTGTTACACTTAGTTACACTTCTTAATATTGACTCAAATATGTATATAAAACTATATTAATAAGATACACAAAAAAATTATGTACTGCCGCCTACCTAATGGATAAAACCCGCCCAAACAATCAACCGGAAATCATCCCCTTAGAAACCGCTGCTCAAATTCTGTCGGTTTCGGTCGATACCCTGCTCAAGTGGAACGAAAACAACATTCTCAAACCCACTATTACCCATACCGGTGTTGCTGGATACAGGCGCGAACAAATAATTCAATTCCTGGCAATCCATAAGCCGCTAAATGTAGAGCCTGAAGTTTTTCTGCCTCCCGCAGTCAACCACAGATCTTTTCCGGCCATTCCTGTTCTTGCCTTTATTTTATCTTTTACCGCCACCGTTTTTTCGTCAGCCGTTATTCTGAAAATTCTTCCCGGAGATACAGAAAACACAGATCCGGTTTTATCCTCGCAGATAAGCAAATACGATCTTGCCGAACAGGCCACTCCCCCCCTGCCGGTACCGCCCGACGGTACAAATGGCTTTGCCGCTTATGCCCAAACAGCAAATAACGAAACATCCGATCCTGTCTTTGATAATAACGGCAATATCAGAGGGGAAACCGCAAATCCCGACGTTTTAGCCTCCGTCATCGGTCCAAACGGGATGATTCGGGTCAGTAATCCGGCAAAACCGGCCGTCGATCCGAACGTACTTTTAGCCTTATTTGCCATGGGCGCATTATCAATTCCTTTCTTTTTCAGAAAGCGGCCTGAAATATTGCCTTCTGACTCTCCCGAAAAACGGCAGGAACAAAAAATTCTCGAGGTCAACCAAAAAACAGACGGTACCGTCGTTTTATGTTTTTCAGGGCAGGAATACAAGATCAGTAAGCCCGAACTGGACAGTGAGTCTGATCAGTTTATCGAACGGCTGATGGGACTGGTCACTCCGGGTGCCAAAGAAATTGATTATGATGTTTTAAAAGACGCAGAAATCAGGCTCAGCGCGCCTCTTAGTAAACTCGTTACCAGACTCGGTTTTATAGGCATAAAAAGGGATTTATTCTTCCCGCGCACCTCCAAAAACAGAGTCCTCTTCAGAAGATATCTGACACAAAAAGATTTGGCTTCGATGAACTTAAATATCAGTCAAATCTCAGGCGAATTTCTGGATAGTAATTAAGGCCGGACTCCGGGGCCACACAGGACTTAAGAAGCTCATTTGTATCTCACATCAATCCCCTTTTTTGTGGCCATCCTATCCTTATCTTAATAATGGATTCATCCCGCCCGGATAAAAACCCTAAATTGATCCCCTTAACCACGGCTGCCGATAGCCTTTCGGTATCCGTGGATACGCTTCTCAAGTGGCATCAGGATGATATCCTGAAGCTTTCCGTTTCCGCCGACGGTACCATCGGTTACACCCGGGAACAACTGGACCTCTTCGCTCAGATTAACCAATCCGGTTCCCCCGCCCCCCAGACCGCTACAGCCAAAACCGATATCTATCAAAAGTTGATTAACTGGGCTTCGGATGGAAACTATTCGGATGATTTCGTCAAAGAATATTTAAGATCCCAGGTCAAACAGTCTCTTTTTCTCTCCTTCAAACCCCGCTCCACTAAAAAGCTGTCATTTCTGGTGGGTTTGATCATCTTTCTCAGTATGGCCTCATTTACCCAGGCTTCAAGAATCAGATACCATCTCGAAAACATCCGCAGCTCTTTTCAATCAGAGACCGCCAAAATTACAGGGGAGCATCAGGTTTTGGGTACCGAAACCAGCAAATTGCAGCTTACGGGGAATATCCTTTTAAATCTTCCGCTTTATACCAAAGAAAGCGTATCCGTCGGCAAAGATCTCTTTGTGGAAGGCCAGGGAATTTTTGTGGGAAACCTCACCGCTCCCAACATCCTTTACGGCGTTACAGCCGGCAACCACATCATCATTACCGACGAGGCCAGTCAAAGGCCTACCATTTCTGTGGACTTACCCCCGCTGGTTACTTCATTTCAGGGCCAATTCGGAGATATCGAGCTTTTAGCCGGCACGGACATTGCCATTTCCGATCTGACCATAAATAACATTTCCACTCTGGCTACAGTCACCGGCCGCGGCCATTGTGATAACTGCCTTACCGACGCCGATGTCATCAATAGTCTGACAATTGACGGCAGTGGAAATGTCTCCGGAAACGCCATCAAAAGCGGCGTTGTCTCTCCCGGAGTCGGAGGTACGGGTTTAACCTCTTACGCCGCCGGTGACATGATCTACGCCTCCGGTTCAGCCACCCTGGCTAGCTTAGCTATAGGCGAAGTGGGACAATTTCTGACCGTCAGCGCCGGCAGTCTTCCGGCTTGGGATTATGTCAGTTCATTCGCGGTTGCCGTCGTCAAAAAGGATGATGTCGTCATTTCCCCGCTCACCAATGTTCTAAACTTTTACGGCGGTGACTTCGACCCTACCGTCAGCCCGGTAGGTCAGGTCAATATTGCCTTGACCCCCGTTTTAACCTCCGTTACCGGAGTAGCGAACAATTTCAACGTCGGAGGAACTGATCTCAGTTTCAGTTCATCCGGTAATATCACTTCTTTTGGAGATAATCCTCTGACCCTGGACTCAACCGGCAGTGGGACTATCAATATCGGTACCGGCAATATTGCCAAATATATAAACATCGGCTCCGCCCTGTCCATAGCCACCGTTTCCGGTGAAATTACCGCCAATAATCTTTTTACCGACAACATCACCGTCACCGGGGGCTCCATCGACAATACCCCTATTGGTGCCACAACTCCCTCCTCCGGCGCTTTCTCCTCCCTGTTCTCTTCAGGTGGTGTGGCTGTTCCTTCCGGTCAGACATATACCGTCGGAACCATTGGTTTGGATGATGCCGGGGCTACAGCCACCGAATCAGGCGCAAATCTGGTGGGAGTCTACGATAATCTGGTCAACACGGGTTCCAATATTCTGCAGCAGATCTTAAAGGACCTTGATTCTGCCATCACTTCCGCCGGTGTTTCTCCGTTTACCATCGATACCGATCCCACGTATGGTGACTATATCCGCCCGACCACTTCATCCCACGATTTCACTCTCGGAGGTGACGGCACCCCGACCGGTTCCACCCTGTTTTTTGACATTAATAACACCAATTTAAACATCGGTACCAATAATACCGGTTCCGGCGGGGTTAACGGAATGCTCACCCTCTTTTCATCAGGTAACGGCATCACTGACGTTTCCCTGCAAACAAACAGTGTGGGGGACTTGTTAATTCCGACTGGCAGCGTCCTTGTAGGTACCGCTTCAGCCGATTTTGATGCCGATAGCCGTCCGGTTAAACTGGAAGTTGCGGGGACCATTGCTCCTAACGAGGACGGAATATACGATTTGGGAACCCCCGACTTACAATACCGAAACCTCTATCTTACCGGTCAAACCACTTCCGGGGGTAATATCACCATTGCCAATTCCAACCCGTCACTCACTCTGATTGATACCGACGCATTGGGTGAGCAGTATTACATTGACGTTCAGGGTACCGACTTTACTATAACAAACAATAGCACCGGAGAAGATGTTCTGGTTACCAATTCCTCCGGTGACATCGATCTGGCCGGCGGATCGGGAGCCACCGGTTGTACGGTGCAAAACTCCACCGGGAATCTGACCTGTACCGGAGACATCACCAGCGCCTCTTCCGGAATCGTGGGTTACTGGGGCCGCGACGCCGGGACCACCACCGTTTACCCGGCCACCTCCGGTGACCTCGTCTCTTTAAGCGGTCTTCTGACAGCCACCGCCGGAGCAACACTAACCGGTGCCGTTAACATTAATACCGTTTCCGTTTCCGCTACTGACCTGACATTTCAAAACGGCGGTACTCTCTCCGCCACCAATACCGGCTTAAATCTTCAGGGGGACGGCACAGTGGATGTTAATTTAGCAGGCGGATCAGGAGCTACCGGCTGCACGGTGCAAAACTCCACCGGTAATCTGACCTGTACCGGAGACATCACCAGCGCCTCTTCCGGAATCGTGGGTTACTGGGGCCGCGACGCCGGGACCACCACCGTTTACCCGGCCACCTCCGGTGACCTCGTCTCTTTAAGCGGACTTCTGACCGCCACAGCCGGAGCGACACTAACCGGTGCCGTCAACATCAACACCACCGGAACCGCCAACACTGCCATCGGCAATGCCGCCGGTACTTTCGCCTTAACTTCCACCGGCATGAATGTTACCACTGCCGGAGTGATTACTCTTCCCGGAGGTCAGGCTCTGGACTTGACCACCGCCGGAGCCACTACTTTAAAGATTGCTCCCGGAGGAGCAGCTGCCCTGACCCTGGGTTCTGCTGCCACTACTGCCATCAACCTGACCGTCAACGGCACGGGTGATGCCACCGTGGTTCTGCCCGACCAGTCCGTTTCCGGTACGGAAATCCTCGACGACACCATTACCGCCACTCAGCTGGCATCTGTCCTGACATTTGCCAATGGTGATTTCCTGGATCTGGCTGCCATCGACCACTCGACTACCGATCTGCAGGGATTGCGGCTGCCTAATGTGGCTTCACTGACACCGGCCTTACCGGTATCGGGAGCAGGTTTCCTGGCTTTCGACACTTCGAATAATAAAGTCCTGTTCTACAACGGTACTGTCTGGGATGTTCTGGCTTCAGGAGTCAGTGCTTCAAAATGGACCGAGAGCATCGGAAATAACATCATTTATCCGAACAATATCGGCCGGAATCTCTCTTTGGATTCCACTCTCGTCGCACCTTTTTCAGTTGACTTTGCCAATGAAACCGTCCGTATCGGCGGCGGAGCCACCAACAGCGGGACTCTGGCGATGTATGCTTCCGACGGAGATACCGGAAGTCTAATCTATAACACATCAGACCAGTTTCAGTTTTCCGGCGGGGATGTCCGGGTAGACAACAATTTACTGGTCACCGGATCAATTTCCGGGGCTACCGCCACCAACACCATTAACAACCTGATATTCGACGGCGCCGGAGGCATTTCCGGGACACTGACTTCTCTGACTCCCTCAGGGGCTTTCACTGTCGGCGCTACCGGTCAAAATCTGACTCTTCAGGGAGCCATTACTTCACTCACTTCCACCTCAACCGGAGTCACCAATACCCTGACTTTTGCCACCCCCGGTTCCGGAAACAAAACTGTCACCATTCCCAATGCCAGTGGAACGGTAGCAGTTTCAGCCTCGGGAGTAGTCTCCCTGGATCTAAGCGGCAATATCACCTGCCCCGACTGTCTGACGAGTGGTGGTACGGGTAATTTTACCGGTGTAATTCTGGCTCCGGCCGCAGCTCAAACCGACGCTTCGACCAACAATTCCATATTTATCAGCAAAACCGGTGCCGGCAGTTTGTTAAATCTGACCCAGGCAACTGTTTTGGCCGGTGCCTATTCCGGAAGCGACACGCTGATCACCAGAAATTTAAACGGGGGTACGAATAATATCGGAGGCACCCTGGTAAATCTGACCGACACTTCTTCCACTACCGGGACCAATAATTCCACCGGGTTGGCCATCTCCTACTCCACTCCGGCGTTAAGCTCCCTTTTTACCGGAAATTTCGTCGATTTTTCCCGGGCCGATGTAGCGGGCGGAGTTTTGGTCTCCAAGTTTTCCGTTTCAGCTACGGGAAACGTCCTGGCTTCCGGTACTTATAACGGTTTGACTATTGTCAATAACGGCACTAACACTTTGGATATTGCCGCCGGTAAAACTCTGGATGTAAATAACACCTTGTCCTTTTCGGGTACTGATTCTACCGCTTTTACTTTTCCTTCTACCACCAACGGTACGGTCATCACTTCAAATGCCCCGTCTCAGACAATATCACCGGCTCAAAGTTCCGGTACTGTTTTCCGGATTTCCGATACCAATGCTCTGACCGGGGCCATTACCGGTCAGGCTATATCTTTGACCGGAACCGGTGCCCAAAACCAGACCGGTCTTTTAATCACCTTGTCGGGAGCTACCGGAGCCAATCTGAATGCCCTGGTGGTAAATAACGGCACCGCCGATACTGCCAGGATCGCCAAAAGCGGGGCTGCCACTTTTATCGGAGTTGACTCCGGAACCGGTTTGCTTCAGGGTACCGGCGGAGCCACTGTCACGGGTGCTGTTAACATAAATGCTACCGGTAATGCCGATACCAATTTGGGTACGGGTACGGGAAATGTCATTATCGGTAACACCACCGGAGACCTGACTCTGGCGGGAATGACTACGGATAAGGGAATTTTATTTACGGACGGCACCGGAATAGTAGACCAGACTCTGCAGGGAGCAGTAAATACCGTGCTTCACGGTAACGGAGCAGGTGTCCCGACATTTTCCGCAGTCGACCTGAATGCCGATACCACCGGTACCCTGCCGGTAAACCGGGGCGGTACCGGAACCGACACCCTCACTCAGGACGGAGTCCTTCTTGGTAACGGCACTTCCGCCGTTTCCGCAGTCACCGGCAGCCCCTATCAGGCTTTGCGGATTCCGGCAGCAGGCGGAGCCCCGGCATTTGGTGCCATCAACCTTGCCCAATCGGCTGCCGTTACCGGAACTTTGGCTGTTGGCAACGGCGGTACCGGCGGAACGGCAACTCCCACTTCCGGAGCCATCGCCTATGGCACCGGTTCAGCTTATGCATTTTCCGCAGCCGGAACCACCGGACAGGCATTGGTATCCGGCGGCACCGGTTCACCCGCCTGGACCACCGGAACCTTGTCGCTGGCCGGAAATTTTGCCGTAACCGATGCAAACAACATAACACTGACAACCGGGGTCGGAGGTACCACTGCAACAATTCCTACGGGAACAATTACTCTGGCAGATCTGGAATCCGCACAAACTTTTACCGGAGAAAAAACATTTACCCCGGCTTCCGGCAATGACATTACTTTCAATCTGGACAATGATTCCGTCTTTCAGCGGATATTTTCCTCATCGGTTGATAATACAGCCGGGGCTACTTACTCCGTTTCCAATACGGCATCTTCAGGAACCATCAGTGTTGCCGGGGAAACAATCTCATTAAACGGTACGGATAATGCCACCGGAACAAATACCACCACCGGTATCAGTTTTTCAGACGTTACAGCCCATACCAACAATACTTACAACGCCATCAGTTTGGGGACCGGTTTTACCAATTTCCTTTCCTCTCCTTCCATTGATATTTCCGGGTCGGGGGCAATCACCGGTGCTACCGGAGTATCCACCACTACCCTATCCACAACCAGTACCGTCACTCATGCGAATTTAACTTCTGCCATCGGTACGGCAACATGTATCGACGGTTCCAATAATCTGGTTCTGTGTACCGCGGGATCCGGCAGCTCTACACTGCAGTCAGCCTACGATTTGGGTAACACCATTACCACCACCACCAACAGGGATATTTCATTCACTCTGGCGGATACCACTGTTGACTCGAAATTTTTAATCACCAATCAGGCCACCGCCAGCGCCATGGTGATTAATGATACCAACGCAGCCATCAACACTTTAATCTCCCTGCAGACTAACGGAACTACCAACATCGCTTTTGATGAAAACGGGGTTATCAGGCTTGTCGGAAATAATACCCCTGACATTACTACTTTAATCGGGGGCAATTCCCTGACAATTCAGCCTTTGGTCAATTCTGCTGCTACCGGATTGGGTGGTAATTTAGTCCTCACTGCAGGTAATGAGTCCGGCACGACTGACGCCACCGGCGGAGCCGTGCTGATCACCGGAGGTTCGGCGACCGGCGGCTCAGGCACCAGAAACGGGGGTAATGTGACTATTGAAGCGGGTACGGGAGCCACCGGCAACGGATTAATCAGTATCGGTACGGCCAATACCCAATACTTAACATTGGGAGGCGCAGGAACTCCTGTCAGAATTCCCGGAATTGGAACCGCTTCCGGAAGTTCGCTTTGCCGTGACCCGGCTACCAATAACATTGTAGTTTGTACCGCCGGATCATCCTCCGGTACCCTCCAGTCATCATATGATAACGGTAACCTCATTCTGACCACTGACAGTCGCAATATTACCTTTACCTTGGGAGATACGGTTACCGACTCCAACTTCAGTATTGAAAATCAGGGAACCGCTTCAGCCATGGTAATAAGTGATACCAATGCCGCCACCAACATCCTGGTCGATATTCAATCCGGCGGGGCATCAAAAATGACCATCAATGAACTGGGAAAAATTATTACCTCGGGGGATATTATTGCTACCGGATCCGCCACAATTACTTCCGGAGGAATTCTGACGGTTGAATCAGGTGGAGCTTCCATTACCGGCGGCATTAACAATAATTCGGACGGGATTACCAACACCGGAGCAATTACCGGTGCCACCGACATCACGGCATCGGGAACCATCCAGGGAGCCACAGTCAGCGCCACATCCAACTTTCTCATGGCTGACCCGACCAGCCTGACTCAAGGATCAGAAATTTTATGCCGCAATGCTGCCGGTCAGATTTCATATTGTGTTTCCAACCCCTCAAATGTCACCCTGCAGCAAGCCTACAATGCCGGCAATACCATTTCGGCAACCGATGCTGAAGGAGATATTGATTTCACTCTGGCATCGGGTAACTCCGCTCAGTTTTTGCTTACCAACGAAGGGACGGCTACGGCCTTCACTATTAATGATACTAACGCCGGCGCCAATACTTCGCTGGCCCTGCAATCGGGTGGCACCACCAACTTTTCCATCAACGAATTTGGCGACGCCACCACCTCGGGATCAATTGCCCAAACTTATTCCTTAAACGCCACCGGCAGCGCTTATATGTTAAACCTGACAAACAGCAACACCACCGGCTCCCCTGCCACCGTAAATGGTTTGAATTTGTCTCTGACCAATGCCGTAAATACCAACAATACCAATGTTGCAAACGGTATTAATTTCCCGGCGGCGTCAAACAATAATTCCAATATCATAAACGGCATTAATTTTGAGTCAGCCACGGGTTTTGACTATTTCCTCTCTACCCCTTCAATAGATATCACCTCCGCCGGGGCTATAACCGGAGGCACTGGGGTGACGCTGACTTCCGGGGACATCACCACCCCGGGTAATATTTACACCACCGGTACCGGTACCATCACTTCACAGGGTCTGCTGACCGGTAACGGAGGATTATCGGTAAGCGGAGAGACAAACATTAATACCTCCGGTTCATCCAATATCAACATCGGCACGGGTACATATTCGGGAAATATGGCCTTGGGTAATACGTCTGCCAATCTGTCCCTAACCGATGCTAATTGGAATGTTTCGGGTGCAGGTGGAGCAAATTTTGTTTCAATCGGGGCGGCAACTCCGGGAACGGGAGCATTCACCACACTTACTTCAACCGGAGTCACGAACTTGGGTAACGGATCAACAACCGTCAGCATTAATTCAAATTCCTGGGACATAACTTCTGCCGGTGCTGTCTCGGGAATAACCGGTTATACCCAGTCATCAGGTAATTTCACTGTAAACGGACCGGGAACCGTGTCTTTGGGGACAGGAACCGGTAATGTGGTGGTCGGGAATACCACAGGTACATTTTCATTGGCTTCAAACGGCGGATTGAATGTGACAACCACGGGAGATTTGAGTGGGGTAACCTCGATTGATACCATTGCCATATCTTCGACGACCGTGGAATTTGCCAATGATGGCACAATATCAGCGGGTAACACCGGATTAAATCTTCAGGGTGACGGAGCGGTAGATGTCAACCTTGCCGGAGGTTTGAGTCTTTCCGGCTGCACCGTCTACAACTCCACCGGCAACTTAAGCTGTACCGGAAACATTACCGGTAATCCTTCCGGAACTGTCGGTTTCTGGAGCCGGATAGGAACACTTCTATATCCCGCAGCTTCCGGTGACGCAATTACTTTAAATGGCCTCCTGACAGCGACGGCCGGAGCTACTTTAACCGGCTCTGTTAATGTCAATACCGTCGGTACCGGAAATACCAACATCAACACCGGTACCAATACCGGTAATATCTCCATGGGTAACGGTACCGGCACTTTTGCTCTCAACTCTTCCGCTTTTGACGTCTCCTCCGCCGGAGCTCTTTCAGGTATCACCGGTTATTCCCAAGCCTCGGGTGACTTTGCTCTGGACTCCAACGGCCTGGATGTGACAACTGGCGGTGCGTTATCAGGAGTGGTTTCGGTAGACACCATCTCCGTTTCCGCAACGGCTTTGACTTACGCCAATGGCGGTACCCTCTCCGCTACCAACACCGGACTTAATCTTCAGGGTGACGGAGCCATTGACGTCAATATCGCCGGAGGTTTGGCAAATACCGGCTGCACCGTCTACAACTCCACCGGTAATTTAAGCTGTGCCGGAAACATCACCGGTGCTTCCACGGGAACTGTCGGTTACTGGTCAAGAAATGCCGCCACCACTACTCTGTATCCGGCAGCCGATGCTGACAAACTGACACTCAACGGATTGTTAACCGCTACCGCCGGAGCCACACTGGCGGGTACTGTTAACATCAATACTTCCGGTACCGCTGCCACCAACATCAACACCGGTACCAATACCGGTAATATCTCCATGGGTAACGGTACCGGCACTTTTGCTCTCAACTCTTCCGCTTTTGACGTCTCCTCCGCCGGAGCTCTTTCAGGTATCACCGGTTATTCCCAAGCCTCGGGTGACTTTGCTCTGGACTCCAACGGCCTGGATGTCACCACGGGAGGAGCTTTAACCGGAGTGGCGTCGATAGATACGATTGCCGTTTCGGCGACCGACTTAACTTTTGCCGCCGGCGGTACTCTTTCGGCGACCAACACCGGATTAAATCTCCAGACCGACGGCGCGGTGGACGTCAATCTGGCCGGAGGGTCGACAGCGACGGGTTGTACTGTCACCAACTCCAGCGGTAATTTAACCTGTAC